>NZ_JBALNQ010000061.1:0-15229 GCF_036961885.1 Neobacillus niacini
ATACGCAACTAAATCCTGCCATACGCAACTAAATCCTGCTATACGCAACTAAATCCTGCCATACGCAACTAAATCCAACCCATCCGCCACAGCCACATCCCATTTCCGCCCACGCCCCTTTACATGCTATTATTAGGATGTATAAATTGAAAGGGGAGTGCTGTACACGTGAAGAATGAGATTATTGAACGATTTACTTCCTATGTGAAGGTGGATACGCAGTCGAATGAGAGCAATGAAAATTGTCCTTCTACACCAGGACAACTCACATTAGCCAACATTCTCGTTGAGGAATTAAAGTCGATTGGGATGGAAGAGGTAACCATTGATGAAAATGGCTATGTAATGGCAACCTTACCATCCAATACAGAAAAAAACGTGCCAACGATTGGCTTCTTAGCACATGTCGACACAGCGACCGATTTTACCGGCACCAATGTGAACCCGCAAGTCATTGAAAACTATGATGGCAACGATATAACCCTAAACCCAAATGTCACCATGACAACAAAGGATTTCCCAAGCCTGCCAAGCTATAAAGGTCATACACTCATCACTACGGATGGAACAACCCTTCTAGGTGCTGACAACAAAGCGGGAATCGCTGAAATCATGACCGCAATGGCATACCTCATTCAACATCCAGAAATCAAACATGGTAAGGTGCGCGTTGCGTTCACGCCCGATGAGGAAATTGGCAGAGGTCCACATAAGTTTGACGTAAAAGCCTTCGATGCCAAGTATGCCTATACCGTGGATGGCGGACCGCTAGGGGAGCTAGAATATGAAAGCTTTAATGCAGCGGCGGCTAAACTCACCATTAAAGGGACCAATATTCATCCAGGTTCAGCTAAGGACAAAATGGTGAACTCGATGAAGATTGCCATGGAATTACATAGCCAGCTGCCAGCTTTAGAAGCGCCAGAACATACTGAAGGATACGAAGGATTCTATCACTTGATTTCCTTCAACGGCGATGTCGAGCAAACAAAGTTGTACTATATTATCCGTGACCACGATAAAGAAACCTTCCAAGGCCGAAAAAGCAGGATGGAACATATCGTCAACAAATTAAATAGCAAATATGGCAATGATACCATCGCACTTGATTTAAAAGATCAATATTACAATATGGGTGAAAAAATCAAACCTGTGATGGAAATTGTTGATATTGCTCAGCAGGCCATGGAGAACCTTGATATTAAACCGTTGATCAAGCCAATTCGCGGCGGTACGGATGGTTCTCAGCTTTCTTTTATGGGTCTGCCGACTCCAAATATCTTTACAGGCGGGGAAAACTTCCACGGTAAATATGAGTTTATTTCCGTCGATAATATGATCAAAGCAACAAATACCGTCATTGAAATCACCAAGCTATTTGAACAAAAAGCATAAACACAAAAGGAAGAAGTCCACACAAGTTGGACTTCTTCTTTTTCAAAAAATCACCTTTGATATTGGTCCAGCATGGCAAAGAAATCCTTTAAAAATTCATAGAAAAGCTTAACCGTAGGGAGCATCTTGCGTTCCTTTGGAATAATGACCCCGACCGTACGGGTGACTTCAGGCTCAATAATCGGTATCTTAACGGTGGAACGGGGAAATCCCTCGACCAGGGTGATTTCAGGGATGAGTGTGACTCCAAGCCCCGCCGCAACCAAACCTTTTATCGAATCAATATCTTCTCCCTCAAAGGACACTTTCGGCTGAAACCCTAGCTGTTCACAGGCATGAACAATGATTTCCCTTAAGATGAAATCCTTTGGAAACAAGACGAAGGATTCGTCCCGTAATTGGCTTAATTTTATCGAAGACCGGTCCGCTAAAGGATGGCTCAAGGGCAATAAGGACACGATTCTCTCCGTAAAAAGGGTAGTTCCTACTAGCTTCTTCTCCTGTTTTGGAACCGGCCCAATCAACGCCATATCAAATTCTCCATTATTAACTCCATCAATCAAATTCCTATACGACTCCTGTTTTAGTTGAAATTTCACCAGTGGATAGTGTTCACGAAATGCTGAAATGGTAGTTGGGAGTGTGTATGAAGCCAAGCTGCTCGGAAATCCAATTCGAATCGTCCCTTTCAAGGGGTCTAGGTATTCTTCAATTTCCCGTTGTGCCCCCTCAATCACCTTCATGGCTTGTTCCATATGTTCTAAAAACATCTGCCCGATCCGTGTCAGTTTAACATTTCGTCCTTCTCGAATGAATAAGTCGACACCAAGTTCTTTTTCCAAATTAAAAATTTGACGACTAACAGCTGATTGCGCAACATGAAGTTCCAATGCCGCTTCGGTCACATGCTCACGCTTCGCTACTTCCATAAAATATTGAATTTGTCTGAATTCCAAACTGTTCACCTCGATTCATCTCATACCGAGATGAATGTTATCTATTATTAGTATTGTTTAGATTGTTATTTAATTATAAAATATTTTCATTCGATATTCTAATATTTAAAAAATTTGGAGGGGTTGCTATGAAAACAATTGAGCAGATTAAACAAGACAACCACAGTGAAGCACTTCAATATGTGAATGAAGTGTTCAATACAGTAATGTGCCGCAATCCTTATGAATCGGAGTTTCAACAAGCCGTTAAGGAAATTTTCGACTCACTTATTCCTGTTTTTGAAAAACATCCTAAATACATGGAACAAAGTATCCTTGAAAGAATCGTGGAGCCTGAAAGAGTCATTTCCTTTCGAGTTCCGTGGGTAGATGATAATGGCAAGGCGCAAGTAAACCGCGGCTTCCGTGTACAGTATAACAGTGCAATCGGACCATATAAAGGTGGCTTACGCTTTCACCCATCCGTTAATGCCAGTATTATTAAATTCCTAGGTTTTGAGCAGACCTTTAAAAACTCATTAACTGGTCAGCCTATTGGTGGCGGTAAAGGTGGTTCTGACTTCGACCCTAAAGGTAAATCTGACGGAGAGATCATGCGCTTTACCCAAAGTTTCATGACTGAGCTTTATCGTCATATTGGTCCTGATGTCGATGTACCTGCAGGAGATATTGGTGTAGGTGCCAGAGAAATAGGCTATATGTTTGGACAATACAAGAGAATCCGCGGTGCCTATGAAGCAGGAGTGTTAACAGGTAAAGGGCTAGGCTATGGTGGCAGCTTGGCACGTACAGAAGCAACTGGGTATGGAACGGTTTACTTTGTTGAGGAAATGTTAGCTGATAAAGGACTAGGCTTTGAAGGAAGCACAGTCGTTGTCTCAGGTTCAGGTAATGTTTCGATCTATGCAATTGAAAAAGCGATCCAATTTGGAGCAAAAGTTATTGCCTGCAGCGATTCAAATGGATATGTCTATGACCCAAGTGGTATTAAGCTAGATACCGTCAAACGCATAAAAGAAGTAGAAAGAAAAAGAATCAGTGAATATGTACTTGAGCATCCAGAAGCAGAGTACTTTGAAGGCTGTACCGGTATCTGGTCGATTCCATGTGACATCGCTTTACCTTGTGCAACACAAAATGAAATTGATGAAACTGCTGCAAAAACCCTTGTTTCAAACGGGGTAAAGGCAGTCGGTGAAGGCGCCAATATGCCATCTACCCTTGAGGCTATTGAAGTATTTTTAGAAAGTGACATTTTATTTGGTCCCGGGAAGGCTGCAAATGCAGGCGGTGTAGCGGTCTCTGCTCTAGAAATGGCTCAAAATAGTCAAAGGCTAGCATGGACTTTCGAAGAGGTCGATGCAAAACTTCACCAAATTATGATTAACATCTATCGTAACAGCATGAAGGCAGCAGATGAATATGGCTATCCTGGCAACCTTGTTGTCGGTGCTAATATCGCTGGTTTCTTAAGAGTAGCAGATGCCATGATTGCTCAAGGTGTCATCTAAAAAATAGGGGTGCTCCAATAGGAGTACCCCTTTCATTTATGCACTTTTGTTAAGCCAATTCTTACCTTCAACCATTCGTGAAACCATCATCCCTGCCACATTATCTCCACTCGCATTCAACATGGTAGCTGGCGGATCAATTAATGTACTAATAGCCGCGATAATCGGTAAAGCCTCAGGCGGAAATCCGAATAAACTTAAAATAAGCATTTCTCCAATCATCCCACCACTCGGAATGGCCCCCATCACCGCGCCCACTAAAAGAGAAACACTAATGATCAAAAAGAAATTACCTATGCCACCACTATTCATATCAAAAATACCAAACAAGAAAATAATCTTTAACACGCCTCCGATAACTGAGCCATCTTTATGTAAAGCTGCTCCTAGCGGAATAGTAGTGTCCCGAATATCTTTCTTAATTCCCATCCTGCTTGAAGCCTCTAGATTGACTGGTATCGATGCTGCACTTGAACAGGTAGCCAGTGCTGTAATGGAGGGTGCCAGCATATTACTCCAAAACACTCTAATTCCTTTACCTTTCCCTGCCATAAAGGCGTAAATCGTAAAAGCAACAAAGAAATAGATGAGCGAAGCAAGATAATAAGTAATTCCTGCCTTGATATAGGAGCCTAATAAGATGGGACCGTACTGGCCCACTAATGATGCAAAATAAGCCCCAAGACCAATCGGTGCTAAGTACATTATTAAGGAAACAACCTTCATCATAACTTCAGAACCAGAGCTTAAGAAGCTCGTAAATGGCTTACCACGCTCTCCAACCGATTGAGCTGCAAAGCCAATCAGGATGGAAATCACAATTAGCGCTAACATATTGCTTCTTGAGAATAATTCAACAAAATCAGGCACTGTAAAGGTTTTTACAATTTGCGCGATTGGATTTAACTCCTCAGCACTTTCCGGTTTTATCAGTTTTATCTTTACGCCTTCACCAGGATTGACTAATTTTACGATAAAAAACATATAAATGGCTGATACAAGTCCTGTAAATAGAAAGGTTCCAAACATCCAGCCAATAATTTTCCCTAATCTGTTTGCGCCATTCATATTGGCAATCGATGAGGAAATGGTAAAGAAGATGAGCGGGACGATAATTGTGAATAAAAGATTTAAAAAGACATCACCAATAGGCTGAAACACTACTGCCTCTTCTTTCACTAAACCTACAATTGCACCAATCAAAATCGACAGTAATAGTATGATTGGAAAACGATAATTCTTCATTTTTTCCATATATTTTCTCCCTTTTGCGCAGTTAAGGCTTTTTTGCTCAATCTATCACTCCTATTATAGGATAATAGTTTTAGTCCAACTAAAGAGAAAATGAATTTTTAATAAAATTTCTGTTTAAAACTACTCCTAAAAGTTAAATAAATTCAAATATTTGTAATTGAATTCTGTGCTATAATTACCATGAATTCTTATTGTCAAACGTTTAGGGGGAGAATGAATGGAAGTAGGTTTGCTTTCCATATTAGGTTTGGGATTTGTTCTCGGCTTCAAACATGCCATTGAGCCGGATCACGTAATCGCAGTTTCAACTATTGCCAGCCAAAGTAAAAAATTATGGCGGTCGTCTTTAGCAGGTGTGTTTTGGGGAATTGGACATACAGCAACTTTATTTATTATCGGAATTATCCTCATCGTCATGAAGGGTGAAATTCCTGAAAAATATGCAATGTCATTAGAGTTTCTAGTTGGAATTATGTTAGTTTATCTTGGGGTTACGACGATTCTATCTTTTAAAAATATTCATACACATAAGCAAGAACATGATGGTGGAGTACATAAACAGGTCCATTCACATGACCATAGTGGTGAACACGGGCATCACCAGCAGCATAAAAAGGTTTCCTACCTAAAATCGATGTTCATTGGCTTGGTTCACGGCCTTGCTGGAAGCGGTGCAATGGTCGTTTTAACGATGAGTACCGTTAATAGTGCTTGGGAAGGTGCAATATATATTCTTATTTTTGGAGCAGGGACTGTTATAGGAATGCTTTTCTTTACTACACTAATCGGAATTCCGTTTGTTTTTAGTGCCAAAAAGTTTAGTTTAAATAAATCACTTACACAGATTACAGGGGTAATCAGCACCGTTTTTGGTATCTATTACATGTACAATCTAGGAATTACAGAAGGATTATTTAAACTTTGGCTGCAGTAATAAATAGGAAATGGACCCTTATAATCGGGTCCATTTTTTTATTTATTCATACTGGCCAGAAACCCGCCTAATAGGTCATCTATATCAGGCTCTTCTTCTTTTTCCTTTTCAATCAAGGGCTTCGCGCTTTCCCAATCAAACTCACTTAAATCATCATCAATGTCGGATAAATCGACCGTAGCGGACAGTTCCACTACAGCACTCCGATTATCTTGATCGTTTTGAAGTTCAGGCGATACTTCCTCTTGAAGGTACAAAGCTTCATCAATATCAATCGAACTGCTATTAAAACTAGCAAGCAGGGAGGTAGCACGTACCGGATCTGAGATTAATTGATAGATGATACTTCCTAACAACGCCTCGGAATGCTCGTGCTTCAACCAATCACGTTGTGCTTTGGTGAGTTTTTTGGGCAATGGGACGGTAATCATCTCACGCTCTCTTGCATTAACAGTACTAACGCCCTCTATGACAAACTCTGCGATTCTACTTGAAAAATTTCTTCGTTCTGTTTCCTTTAACTTTTGTAACTGTTTGATTATATGGTCAGGTGTGTCAGAGGGGACACGAAAGGAAATTGCCTGTCCCCTCTGTATTTCATTTGAGCCGGTCTTTTTCATCACATCACCCTATTAATTCGCAACAGGTTTATTCGTTTGTTCAACAACCTTTTGTTTCTCTGCCTTTTTAACAAAATCAGCGATGAGTTTGTAATAAGCATTTGCCATCATCCAAATACTCTCTTTTTCATCCTCAAAGAAATCAATGTTATAACCATCGAGATTATTATTTAACGTTTTAAGATAATCCTTAAGTACTGTCGCACCGCCGCCGACAAAATAGCAGATTTCTGTTTGTGAGTTCTTTGACCAAACGTTTCGTAATAACCGATATTGTTTCTTGGCTAAATCTAGCAGGATGCGGTCTGTTATATCATGGACACTGGTCCTGCTTCCTTTAACCATAATATGATTACGGTCGTTTTTCTTGGTAATGATTTCAACGACATCGCGACGACTGTCCAGTTCAACACCATGCTTCGTTCTGATTTCCTCACGAATTTGTTCCAATGATTCTGAGACTCCTAGATTAAAGCCTTGAGCTTTATCATCATCAACATTACGATTTTTAATAACAGCGATATCTGTTGAGAGTCCGCCAATATCCTGGATCAAAATGCGCTTATCAATGAGTTCCTTATTGATAATTTTTAAGTTATTATCCATAACTAGATTAATATACGCAGCAAAACCTTCAGGGTAGACCTTAACTTCATCAAACTTGATATTTACCTTTAGCCCCTGATATTTTGGCGTAACCAGGAACTCAACTTGATGAACAGATCCAATTAATTTTGAGCGGTAACCCGCATCCTTCCCTTCCTTAACCTCACGAAGGGGGAGGCCAGTTCCTAGGGTATAATTCGCATCGATAACGTTTTTCACCTGACGGAAATTACCTTCCTTTACAGCATCTAAAGCCAATGTAGTAAAAAGTAGGACTAAGGTTTGGTCCTCTTCAGATTTGCTGCTGCCAGGGTCTAATTCTGTGGCATTATTACTTTTTGTTGCTAGATTTCCAACACGATAAATGGCATTATTGTCTTTTAAAGCAGGGGAGTGGACTTTTATATGAATGCCATCAAGAGGGTCTTTATCGTCTAACTCTTCAATCCCAATCACTGGTCGATCCTCTGTGTCCCTCGCAATGATATTGGGAATATTCACCTCATACTCTAGCTCTCCAAAAATAGCCTTAATCGAATCATTTCCAACATCAATAGCTGCAACTCTAGAATTATTCAAATCTATCATCCTTTCATTCTTTCATATTAGAAGTAAATGAAAATATGTATCTAGCTTCTCAGGTTTAAGTCTATAGAATATTACTCGATTCCACAATGAAACTATCAAAAAGAAATGGACGCGTAAAATTGTAAACATTTTGTAATGATATGTAAACATATGCGTTTACAACGAGGACATTCCTGTACACTTAGCGTTGCACCTGGATGCATACACTTTTGTATACATGTAAACATTTTTGTAAACACCAAGTATACAAATTCGTTTACACGTAAACGAAAAACGTATACAAAAAAATAGATCCTGAATTGATCAGAATCTATTTCTTATTTGTACGTTTTTTTCCTACTTCAGTAACTGCAAAATCACGAATCATTTTCTTGATTTTTTCGGGCTTGCGGAATCGTAATGCAGACCAGTCATCGTCAATGGCAATTTGTCGAACTGGTTCATAGCCTTCATCAGAAAGCATACCTGTAACCGTTTCACGGCTGCAATCAGAGCCTTTATAAATCTTCGAAGACTTCTTTGGATAACAGAGCCAAAATAAACCATCATCTTTAACATACTGGGCAGCATTTTTAGCATATGTCTGAAGCTCTTGATTACTAGTTCCAAATACTTGAACAAACTCGTACATCTCAAGCTCAGCCTGCTGGTGAACCTCCCCTCCAAATGCTGCTTTAACCACATCATAAACCCGTGGTGCATTGCTCACTAATACAGGCTGCCCTTGGTCTTTAAAATTTAACTTTTTCAGCACAGAAGCTGCTTCTACTATCATTAAAAACCTTCCTCTCACTATGTATATTTTATATCATAACATAATCATAAGTTTTGAAAAAAGTAGTGTCCCATGCTCGAGTTGTTAACTAACTCAACATTTTTAAAAACCCTTACATATCTTCTTTACAGCATGTTTTTTGTAGAATAAAGAAATTTCTAGGTGTAGGCTGTTGTCACTTTTGGAGGAATTTTAACTACTTTTGTTTTAAATTAATTAAATATTTACAATATTCAGTTGTAGTTATATCATTATTTTACACTACTATTTTCTTAGGGACTCGAATCATTTTTGAATTTAGTTGAAATTAGTAGAAATATTTAATTTGGGAGGGATTCATACATAGTATAAATAGTAGAAACGTATTAAAAGGCAAAAGAGAAAAAAGGGAGGTTCTATATGAAGAAGAAAAAAATCTTATCAACCGCACTAACTCTGTCTTTAGGACTAGGGTTGTTTAATGTCGCTGCAATTCCGCCAAATGTAAAAGCAACTGATTTTACTCCTAACTTAACATCACAAGGTGCCCCAATCGACCTTGGCATAGCCAACGATGAGAGATTAATAGAAATGCTTAAAAAGAACGGCACAATTGCTAAGAACGCTACTCCTGCAGAGGCTGAGAAAGCCGTACAAAAATTCCTGAAAAATAAAGCGGCCGGTGCAACAAAAGAAACTGGTCAGCTCCATAAGCAGCAAAAAGAATTACAGAGTACATTAAAAGAAAAACTAGCAAACACAGGGTTAGTGAGCGGAAAAGGTAATAAACTGGGACAAACAAAGAAAAACACCGTTGACTCCGTTAAACAAGAGGCTTGGGAAGGTGGTCAGCGAAAGGATAATGTCTTAGTTTTACTAATCGAATATCCTGATTTCCCAGCTACAAATATTACAGCCAATGAAACAGATATGTATTATGATGAATACACAAAAGAACATTATGCAGACATGATCTTTGGTGACAATGGCTATACAGGTCCAAATGGAGAAAAGTTAGTTTCAGTTAAACAGTATTACGAAGAGCAATCTGGTGGTAGTTATACCATTGAAGGCGAAATTGCCGGATGGTATAAAGCTTCCAAACCGGCTGCTGCATACGGAGGAAACAACTCTAGTGATAACGACAAGGACCCTCAAGGTCTAGTAAAGGAAGCACTACGCGCTGTTGCAGCAGATGAAAATATCAACCTTAACACATATGACCAAGAGGATCGTTATGATATAGATGGCGATGGAAATTACCGTGAGCCAGATGGTCTTATCGATCACTTAATGATTGTTCATTCTAGTGTCGGTGAAGAAGCTGGCGGTGGTTCTTTGGGATCTGATGCCATTTGGTCACATCGTTCAAGTTTACCTAATGTAACAACACTTCCTGGTACTACAACTGAAGTATCATATTGGGGTGGAAGGTTAGCAGCCTATGACTACACCATTATGCCTGCAGACGGTGCAGCAGGGGTGTTCGCTCATGAATATGGTCATGATTTAGGCCTTCCTGATGAATATGATACCATCTATTCTGGTGCCGGTGAACCAGTTGAATATTGGTCACTCATGTCAGGCGGCAGTTGGGCCGGCAAGATACCTGGAACTGAACCTAGTGGTTTTAGCCCTTACGCAAAGGAATTCTTACACTCCTCCATGTCAGGAAGTAATTGGTTAACTGGAACCACTCTAAATGTAGCGGATATAACAAAGAAAGGTACTGAAGTATTACTAGACCAAGCTAATTCTAAAGGTACAAACTATGACGCTGTGAGAATTGATTTACCGGACAAAGTAACGGTGATTAATACTCCACCAGCAGGTGCATTTGAATACCATGGCGGTAAAGGTGATGAAGCAGATCACACAATGAAAACAACTGTTGACCTTACAGGAGTGAGTACAGCTACACTTGATTTCGATACCTGGTATAACATTGAAGAAGATTGGGATTTCGCAATGGTTCAAGTGTCCACTGATGGTGGAGACACATGGACGTCATTAACAACACCAAATACTAAAGCTACATTAGTTGAAGGTGGATATCCTGATATCGCCTCTAATCTGCCTGGTTACACAGGTTCAAGTAATGGCTGGATTCATGAAACAATAGATTTATCCTACTACGCTGGACAGGAAATTCAACTCCAATTTCGTTCTATGTCAGACTGGGCTGCAAACTTAGAGGGCTTCTTCGTTGACAATATTAAGGTAACGGCTGATGGAAGTGATGTATTCTTTGATGGCGCCGAAGGAGATTCTAAATTTAATTTGAATGACTTTGTTAAGCATGATGGTAAAACGGTTGCTACACACTATTATCTATTAGAGTGGAGATCGCAAAATGGTGTGGACCGTGGGTTAAAGAACATCCGTCGTGGTGCAAGCTTAATGAGCTACGATCCTGGTTTAGTTGTTTGGTATGTTGATGAAACCTATGGTGATAACTGGACTGGGATGCACCCTGGTGAAGGTTTCTTAGGAGTTGTGGACGCTGATCAGCATGTAAATTCTTGGAGTGATAAAGCCCTTGGATCCTCTCGCTACCAAATGCATGATGCTGCATTCGGTTTAAAAAAATCCGAGAAAATGTTCTTAAATTATCCTGGTCTTTTTACTATGACGGATAACTTTACTCAACGTAACCCATTATTCGATGACAGCGCGGACTACAGCAACCCTGGTCTAGTCGATGCTGGTCGTAACGTACCTAAGCACGGATTAAAATTCCGCGTTGTTGGCGAGAGTGCTGATGGTACCGTTGGTAAAGTGCTAATTTTTAAATAAAGTTGAATATGTATTGCAGATGACTCCAGTGTATTGCTGGAGTCATTTATTTTTAATCAACAAAAAAGCCCGAAATGCTGACTTTCTTTCTAGTCATTTCGGGCTTAAGCTTATTATTTATTCTTTTTTGGAGATTTTTCCTTTAGATTAATTTCATAAGTAAAGTCTACTGAATTTTTATCATCTGCAGAAGCCGCATAGGAAGTAATCATATAGTTCTTTCCATCTTTGAATAACTGTCTTAGAGTTAATGCATCCTCTTCTGTTACATTGAATGGATCGACTGTAATTACCTTGTAATTCGTTTTAGCACCCTTTTTATTACCAACTTCTTTTTCGTTGATAAATGTTACGGTGTAATTAACGTATTGACCTGCTAACTCTTGGAATGATTTGAAGTCTTCTGTAGAGCTTCCATCATTTTCAAAGCCGATCTCCGGAATTTCAATATTATCAATAAACCAACCGCCATCTGTGTGACCCCAATCTGTTAAGTATCGGAAGGAAACCAATACCTTTTGACCAGCATACTCAGTTAAATCAAACGATTCTTTTTGCCATTCTTTTATATTACCAGTAAATCCAGGTACGTTTTCTTTAATTTTCGGATAGCCTTCTGCAACAATATCACTGCGGGTGTTCTCATTTTCTAGGCTTTTCCAAGTCTTACCGCCATCAGTTGATACTTGAACCACTCCGAAATCCCACTGCTCTTCGATATCAAGGTAATTGTCAAAGTTTAAAGTTGCTGATTGAACTTCTGATAAATCCGCTTCAAGGACTATTGCATTATCCGCTTCATCCCCCTCGTTACCCCATAATACCTTATTAGCAGCGTTTGTGGGATCATCAACGGATTCCCAAGGAGAAGCTAAGAAGTCTACTCCATCAAATGAGATACTTCTAATCTTATCTTGGAATTCTAACTCTTTAAAGTCCCCACCCCAAGCAGGAACACCTTCTTTTTCAAAAGTTACAGCCTTTTCAAAGTCAACAGTTTTTCCACGCTTTGTTCCATTTTTATCAACAATAAGATCACGAAGGTTGATACTATCAAAATTATAAACTCCATCACCAACTCTATCAGAATCTAATGCTAGTGCAGTGATAAAGTTCTGGTAAAGTTGTGTAAAGTCTAGCTCAGAACCATGCGCCTTTAAAGTTTCGTTCACACTACTAATGCCCTGATTTTCACTTAATGCTAAGTCTCGAATAAATTCACGGCCAAACTTGTCATTCATATATAACGTAAATAGGTAAACTTGACCATAGTCAGCAATCGTTTCTGGGCCCGTTTTTGTTACACGGTGCTCATCCCAATTTACCAGTGAGTTTTCAGGATGATCTAAGTAGAAATTGATAGAGCTATCATCATGTCCATAACCACCAAGGTATTCAGAAAAAGTAGACATACCTTCATTTATCCATGTTTCCTCAGCCCCATCATTATCAGCATGGATTAAATGCTGTAACTCGTGAATAGTTGTGCCGAAGAAGGTAGATTCTAAACGGGTTTCCCAGCTGTTTGTATCAATAGTAATAATATTTCTATCAATATAGTTTTCTAGTGTTTGCCAAAAGAAACCGGCAACAAAGAAAGGATAAGTTGGGTCTTTGTAATTATCATCTTGGATATTATCTACGAGCATGATAACCTTATCGCTGCCCTCATAGTAACCCGCTGGGACATTTCTTCCTGCAAGTGGAGACTTTGACCCATCGTGAACATCGGGTGTTCCAAAGAACGCAGTTGCTTTCGGGTAAATATTACTATCGAATTCATTACGTAGTTTATCTACTTGCTCTTGTGTTACAACATGTGCTGGGCGAGGGTCTCCTGCTGGAAATGCAAGATTGTCAGCAACCCAAATTTCAACATTTTCACCCACGCTTCTTAATGTAAATGGTGTGAATTTTAAATTTCTATTTAAAAATTGTTTTTTCTCTCCTGGTATTGGACCAGTACTAGATGCAGTTGAATTTGTTGATGGTTGATCCTCATTAAAATTAATCTGCGCAGCCTGTTCTGCAATCTTCTTCTCAGCCTGCTTTAGATATGTATGGTCATTACTTAGTAGATTTAGCTGACCATCTATATCTACTCGATCTCCATATCGTTCTACATCCCATTTCGGTGCAGTGGCTTCAGCTGCGTTGACCTTTGAATCGCTAACGGATAATGGTGCAAAAAGTGATAGCGCTAAAGCACCAGTTGATAGAATTGATAATAGTTTTTTCTTTTTCAATTCCAAGTCCCCCCTTTTGTGTTATCTAAATAATAGTAACATATTGAATTTTTGGAATATATAGTAAATAAGGTACAAATGCATCCTGCTAAAGTTTCATTTACTGCTCAATTTATCCTGTATCTTTTTACTTATAATTGGATTTATTATACAGTTTATCCTTATGACAAAAGTCCCAAAAAGTTATTTTGATAGTATTTCCGGGAAATACTTCATAGTTTTACTACCACAGTACATCCTAAGAAAAAACAAAGTTTAAATCAGGAGGAATTAAAATTTGAATGTAGATGATATGATCATTGCCCGAGAGAAAATGAAGGGGATTGTCCATACAACTCCTCTGGACTATTCAAAGACATTTAGTCAGCTTGCACATAATGAAGTATATTTAAAGCTTGAAAACCTCCAAAAAACGGGATCTTTTAAAGTTAGAGGATCGTATAATAAGCTAATCTCATTATCAAAAGAAGAGTTAGAAAAAGGGGTTGTGGCAGCATCTGCAGGCAATCATGCACAGGGTGTAGCCTATTCCAGTCAAATGTTAGGTGTACATTGTACGATTGTCATGCCAAAGGGCGCACCACTTAGCAAGGTACTCGCTACAAGGCAGTATGGTGCAGAAGTTCTCTTAGAAGGAGCAACCTTTGATGATGCTTTAGCTTATGCCTTAGAACTTAAAGAGGAGCGGCAGGCCACCTTCATTCACGCCTTTGATGATGAAGCCATTATTGCGGGACAAGGAACAGTTGGTTTAGAAATCCTCGATCAACTACCAGACGTAGAAGCGATTATTTGTCCTATAGGCGGCGGTGGTTTAATTTCAGGAGTTGCAATGGCAGTAAAAGAGAAAAACCCTCATATTGCCGTGTATGGGGTTCAGGCATCTGCCTGTCCAAGTATGAAACAGTCCTTAAATGAAAGGAGCCTCGTGATGGTAGATTCGACACCCACCATGGCTGATGGAATTGCGGTAAAAAAGCCAGGGCAGAAAACCTTTGAAATTACCCAAAAATATGTGGATGATATTTTTTGTGTGGATGAAATGGAAATTGCTAGAACGATGCTAATGGTATTAGAGAGAAATAAACTGCTAGTAGAAGGCTCTGGAGCATGTTCCCTATCTGCGCTTTTATATAAAAAATTAAAAATCAAGGAAAGGAAGGTCGTTGCCGTTTTAAGCGGTGGAAATGTCGATATGAATTTTATATCGAGAATTATTGAACGTGGATTAGTGGAGTCAGGACGGTATGCAACCTTTACAATAACCCTAAAGGATAAGCCCGGTGAACTACAGAAGGTTTTAAGCACGCTGACAGATTTAGATGCGAATATCCAATCTGTCAATCTAAATCATATGGGCAAGAATATATACCCTGGATATGCCGGTCTGGATATCTCGGTAGAAACAAAGAATAACGAACATATCGATCTGCTGTATAAAGTCCTCAAAGAAAAAAACAACAGTGTCGAAATGACCCATTTTTAGTAGCAAGGCTGTGTTAAAGGATACTGTTGGTTTAAGAACCTGTTGATTGGAGCAGAAGGCGCTTGACTCCAGCGGGATGAACG
>NZ_JBALNQ010000061.1:15292-33272 GCF_036961885.1 Neobacillus niacini
AGCGCAAATCAACAGCCTAGTTTAACACAGCCAACAGCAAAAAGAGTGTTGATTTAGTCAACACTCTTTTTTAACTATTGTTTATTTTACTTTTGTTCATTTTGATATCTTTCAAATTCCTTTGCTGTACAACGGACAAAATGTCCTGGTGTGATTTCTCTAAGCTCGAACTCACCATTTGGATCATGAATAGTAGGATCATAAGCTATACGCTTACGAGTACGCTCATACCTTGGATCTGGCAGCGGAATAGCAGATAACAATGATTTGGTATATGGATGAATAGGATTATTGTATAATTCATCACTATCAGCTAGTTCAACTAGATTACCCATATACATAACACCAATACGATCGGAGATATATTTAACCATTGAAAGGTCATGGGCAATAAACAAATACGTTAAACCACGTTCTTTTTGCAATTTCTTCAGCAAGTTGACTACCTGTGCCTGAATGGATACGTCCAATGCAGAAATTGGTTCATCGGCAATAATAAACTCTGGATCTACTGCCAGCGCTCTAGCAATACCAATCCGCTGTCTTTGCCCACCGCTAAATTCATGTGGAAAACGAGTTGCATGCTCTTTGTTTAAACCAACAGACTCTAATAATTCTTCAACTTTTTGTTTACGTTCCGTTTCATTCTTCACTAGTTTATGAACATCTAGTCCCTCAGCAATAATATCCAAAACAGTCATACGAGGGTTTAAGGATGAAGACGGATCTTGGAAAATCATTTGCATTTTCCGATTAAATTTAAGAAGCTCAGATTTAGATTTTTTTCCGTGAACATCTTCACCATTAAATTTAACTTCCCCGCCAGTTGCATCATAAAGTCGGATGATTGTTCTACCTGTTGTAGACTTCCCACAACCAGACTCACCAACTAGTCCAAATGTTTCACCCTTAAATACATCAAAGCTAACACCATCGACAGCTTTAATGATATTTTTCTTACCAACTGAGAAATGCTTTTGTAAATTTTTTACTTCAAGTAATTTTTCTGTTGTCACTTTTTGCCACCGCCTTTAGCACCCGTACTAGCAAAACCTTGCATCCTATGCTTAACTGCTGCAGGTGGTTCGATTTTAGGTGCATCTTCATGTAACAGCCATGTTGCCGCATAATGTGTATCAGATACTTTAAACATTGGCGGTTCCATTACTGTGTCAATTTCTAAAGCAAATTGGTTTCTAGGAGCAAATGCATCCCCTGGAGGCGGATTTAGCATATCTGGCGGGCTGCCAGGAATCGCAAAGAGCTCTTCATCCGTGCTTTCTAATGTAGGCATGGAGCCAATCAATCCCCATGTATATGGGTGTTTAGGGTTATAGAAAATATCATCTACTGTCCCAATTTCTACGATTTTACCGGCATACATTACTGCTACACGGTCTGCCACGTTTGCAACAACACCTAGGTCATGTGTGATAAAAATAATCGCACTATCCGTTTTCTGCTGGATGCTCTTCATTAATTCCAAAATTTGTGCTTGAATCGTTACGTCAAGAGCCGTAGTTGGTTCATCAGCAATTAAAATCTTTGGATTACAAGCAAGGGCAATAGCAACTACAACACGCTGACGCATCCCACCGGAAAATTGGTGAGGATATTGATCTATACGCACATCTGGTCTTGGAATTCCAACAAGTGTTAAAAGTTCAAGCGCTGTTTTTCTAGCTTCTTTTTTACCCATATTTTGATGCTTCATCAGACCTTCCATGATCTGGTTTCCAATTTTCATTGTCGGATTTAGCGACGACATTGGATCTTGGAACACCATAGAAATGTCTTTTCCACGGATTTTTTGCATTTCTTTGTTAGTCTTCTTAGCAAGATCTTCCCCTTCGAGGAGGATTTGACCTTCTTTAATAAAGCCATGTGGTTCTGGAAGCAGTCTCATGATCGCATTGGAAGTAACGGACTTACCAGAACCAGACTCACCTACGATTGCTAACGTTTCGCCTTTATTTAAATCAAAGGTAACACCTCGAACAGCATGCACTTCACCGTTGTAGGTGTTAAATGATACTTTTAAATCTTTGATTTCCAATAATTTAGTCATTTATAAACACCTACCTTCTTATTTATGCATTTTCGGATCAAATGCATCTCTCAAACCATCCCCAACAATATTAAATGCAATCATAAGTACAGAGATTACAATTGCCGGGAAAACTAGCATATAAGGATAAAGTCTGAGGTTATCAAACCCAAGGTCAATTAAAGAACCAAGAGAAGCATCTGGAGGAACGATACCTAATCCAATAAAGCTTAAGAACGCTTCAAAAAAGATTGCTCCAGGAACTGAGAACATTGTGTTAATAATGATAATACCACTGATATTTGGAACCAAGTGTTTTCTGATGATGGTACCATTCGATGTTCCTAATGTTCTTGAAGCTAAAACAAACTCTTGATTTTTTAGCTTTAATACTTCACCTCGGACAATTCGAGACATACCAATCCAACCGGTAATCGATAACGCTATTACGATCGATATAATACCTGGCTGTAGTACTAGCATCATTAAAAGAATAATAACTAGGTTAGGGATACCAACTAAGATTTCCGCAACTCGCTGCATGAAATTATCGACTTTCCCACCGTAAAATCCAGAAATACCACCATAAGAAACCCCAATGACAAGGTCAAGCACCGCGGCAACAAAAGCAATAATTAAAGAAACCCTTGTACCTTCCCAAAGTCTTGTCCATTGGTCACGACCTAAGGCATCGCTCCCGATCCAGAAATAGGTGTCTTTCATACCTTTTGCATCATATATATGATAGGTTGCTTTGACTTCAGCAGAATTCCGAGTGCCGTCACCTTTATTTATTACTTCTAAATCAATAAATTCTTTATTATTATCGAATCTAGCATTTGCCTTAGCAGTAGCTTGATTAACATCTTTCCCTTGAAAAGTTCCCGATAATGTACCGTTTAGGCCAAGCCATGAAACGTTCTCTAACACTGGTACACGCGGAGGCATTTTTGCCCTTTTTAGGTCCTGATCATCAGAACCGAAACCATTCATCCATGGTCCAGCGATACTCAAGAGGATGATTAATAAGATAAGAAAAATGCTAAAAACAGCAGGTTTGTTACTAAAAAGCGTTCTTTTTGCATCTTGAAAAAACGTTCTGCTTGGTGCTGAAATTTTTTCACTCGTATCCTCTTTACGAACAAGAGGAACAAATAAATCTTTTGGTATATTATTTAAGTTATTTTTATCCATTTTTTTATTTTCCTCCTGCTAGTCTAATCCTAGGATCAATTAATCCGTATAGGAGGTCTATGATTAAGATAATTAGGACAAAACCAAACGCAAATAGCAATGTTGTACCCATGATAGTTGGGTAATCATTTACCATAACAGAGCTAACAAATTGTTCCCCAATCCCAGGAATAGCAAAGATTTGTTCAATAACCAATGAACCGGTCATCAAACCAACTGCCATTGGGCCTAAAACAGTTATTAATGGAATAAGTGCATTACGCAATCCATGTTTAAAGATAATTCCTGATTCAGCAACACCTTTAGCACGTGCTGTAATGATGTAATTGGAATGTAATACTTCTACCATTTCTGTTCTTGTAAAACGTGCTGCGGTCGCCATTGGGTGAATCGCCAAGGCAATGGTCGGTAACACGGTATGTTCAAATTGTCCCCAAAGTGCAACAGGGAACCACCCTAATTTTACAGCAAATACATACTGCAGTAATCCTGCGAATACAAACGATGGAATGGAAGTACCTAGAACAGCAATGATGGTAGATGAAAAGTCTATTGGGCTGTTACGGAAAATGGAGGCCAACAGTCCAAGGAATATACCGAAGATTGATCCTACTACTAAAGCCTGAAATCCTATTTGTGCAGATGGCCCGATTCTATCTAACAATATTGTCGTAACAGGCGTATTATCAAACTTAAATGATACACCTAAGTCACCTGTTACAAGCCCGCCTAGATATTTAGCATACTGGACCGGTATTGGATCATTTAATCCATATTTTTCGAGGATAATTTCTTTTTGTTCTTCACTTAATTTATCTTCTGCATTTAGCGGGCTACCCGGCAAAATTTTCATCAAAAAGAACGAGAATGTCGCAATGATA
Organism: Neobacillus niacini; assembly: GCF_036961885.1. Classification (GTDB taxonomy): domain Bacteria; phylum Bacillota; class Bacilli; order Bacillales; family Cytobacillaceae; genus Neobacillus; species Neobacillus niacini_H. The sequence goes on from NZ_JBALNQ010000061.1 coordinate 19,415, forward strand.
AATAAAGTTATAAACATATACCATGCGCGACGAAGTAAATATCGAGTCATTTTTGCACCTCCTAAATTTCTTTTAATCTCTTTATTATATGTCATATCTTGTCGATTATAAATTTTTTTTATAATCGGAATATTCAGGTTCACAGTTGAAAAGAGAGCATATGCCTAAAAGCATATACTCCCCTTCAATTTTTTCTAATAGCATTTAGTATACTATTTTAAAATCGATTATTCTTCTACTGCTGCAACGCTAGCCCATTTGTATTCGTAAGTTGCTCCAAATGCGTTTGTAAATACACCTTGAACTTTCGGAGATACTAACAGAGCGCTTGCTCTTTGATAAATAGGAGCGATTGCTGCCTCATCAAATAATACCTTTTCTGCTTTCAAGAAGTTCTCATAACGCTTATCTTGATCTTGTGCTAAAGTTGTTCCAGTTTCATTGATCAACTTATCATATTCAGCGCTAGAGAAGCCCATCATGTTATTTCCACCATCTGTTAACCATAGGTTTAAGAAGGTATATGGATCAAGGAAGTCTGGTCCCCATCCAGCAATTTGAATGTCATAATCCATAGCAGTATCTAATTCTAGACGTTGCTCAAATGGTACTTCTTTTAAAGTAACTTTTAAACCAGGAAGGTTTGTAGATAATTGGTTTGCAAGATATTGGTTCATCATTTTAGAAACTTCACTGTCTCCACCAAGTACTTCAATAGAAACTTCTTTTGTTCCTAATTCAGTTAAAGCTTTTTCCCAGAATTTCTTTGCTTCTGCAACATCGTATTTCACAAGATCTCCACTAACATCGCGGAAGTCCTTGCCATCTGGAGTTGAAACGAAGTCTTTTGGTACTAGACCGTTAGCAACGATAGAACCGTTGTTTAAGATTTCATCTACTAATGCTTGCTTATCAAATGCTCTAGAGATTGCTTTACGTACGTTTACGTTCTTAAGAGCAGGATTTTTAGTTTGGTTCAACTTCATATAGAATACTGAAGTATCAGGTTCTACTGTGTAATCATCATGTGTTGAGTATTGGTCAACTAAGTCAGATGATAAACCTGCACGGTCAACTGTACCTTTTTCATATAAATCAACAGCAGTTTGTGGGTCTTTTACTACTACATAATGCATTTTTTCTAATTTTACAGTTTTTGCATCCCAATAAGTTTCATTCTTAACTAATTCCCACTCGTTAGCAGTACTAGTCCAGTTAGAGAACTTGTATGGTCCGTTAGATAATAAAGTATCCGCGCTAGTTGCGAATGTAGCAGCTTTTTCTTCAACAAACTTTTGGTTCAATGGTAAGAAAGTACCGAAAGTTGTTAAAGATTCAAAGTATGGAGTTGCGTTTTCAAGTTCAACAACGAATGTGAAATCGCCATCCGCTTTAACACCTAATTGATCAACAGGAACTTCACCTTTGTTAACAGCAGTTGCGTTTTTAATAACGCCGCCCATCATGTATGGACCATATTCAGATCCTGTATCAGGGTTTACTGCACGCTGCCAAGCATAAACGAAGTCATGTGCAGTTACAGGGTCACCATTTGACCATTTAGCATCTTCACGCAAAGTGAAAGTCCAAGTTTTGCCATCAGCACTTACTTCATGCTTTTTAGCAATACCTTCTGCTATTAGTCCTTTTTCATCAAGACGGTATAGACCTTCCATTGTTGCACCCAAGAATTGGAAACCATATTCATCAGTTGCTGTAGATGGATCCATAGACGGTATAGTATCACCATTAATAAAGTTTAATACTTGTTCAACTTTAGGCTTATCAGCTGGTTTTTTAGAATCATCAGTTTTTTCCTTGTCGCCGCCTGAACACGCAGCTAAGAACATGCTAAGCACTAAGCTCAGGGCCAAAAGCCATGCATACTTTTTCTTCATAAAAAAATGACCTCCTATTGTTTTATTTTTCTGTAAATTCGCTCTTAAAAAAGAAGCTAATGAAATCATACTATTTTTCTACTACTTTTGTAAAGACTAAATATATAAAAGAGTCAAAAAATTATTATACTATTATAGATTACAACCACATTACAATTGATATACCAACACCGTTTAAAACCTTGGATAAAAAAATTTTATTTTCGTATAATAAATCCTGTGTCAGTCCCATGCGAAAATACCGATAAAGTATACTTTCTGAACTATTTAAGTTAAAATACCATTATTCTTAAACAAGTTCAAAATAATATTATTAATGACAAGGTGAAACTATATGTTTAAAAATAATTGGACTTTCTTTTTGCTTAATCTGGTACTAACAATTTTGATGTTTTTACTATTTTCATCAAGTTATAATCTACTGAATTTTATTAATGCCTTATTCTATCTTAGTGCTTTTTACCTGATCACCGTTTTACGCATGTACACGATTAAAGGCGGCTTTTTTGACGGTGTAACCTATGGGTTCAGAAGATTCAATAGTATCATGTTTAAAAAAAATGATTATCTTGAAGAATGGCGGGAAAAACCACTTCCGTCCGAAAAATTTAATGCCTCTTTCTATCAAAAATGTAAGTTCCAAGCGATTTCCTTACTTGGCCTTCTCATTATTTTGCTTATTCTTTACTATACAATCTAATTACGAAGTTTAATTACAAACACCATAGTTAGTCCAGCAGCTATTACCCACTAACACTTAGATAGACTTTAATGTGCGTTTTAAGAATTCCCTCGTACGGTCTTGTGTTGGGTTATTAAAAATTTGCTCTGGGCTTCCTTCTTCTGCAATAACTCCCTTGTCCATAAATACGGCTCGATCCGACACTTCTTTTGCAAATTCCATTTCGTGCGTTACAATCAACATCGTAAGACCTGATTCAGCTAGTTCCTTCATGACTTTTAGTACTTCTCCTACCATTTCTGGATCAAGAGCTGAAGTTGGTTCATCAAATAACATCACATCGGGTTCCATGGAAAGTGCCCTTGCAATTGCCACACGCTGCTTTTGGCCCCCGGATAACTGCTTTGGCTTCGCGTTAATATATTTGTCCATACCAACAACCTTCAAGTACTTCATCGCGACTCTTACGGCTTCTTCCTTGGAACGTTTTAATACTTTTACTTGTCCTACCACACAGTTGTTAAGAACATTATGATTGTTAAATAAGTTAAATTGTTGGAACACCATGCCTAAATGCTTTCGATAATCGGCAACATCATGCTTGTCATCTAAAATATTTTCACCATGGTAGATAATTTGCCCACCGCTTGGTTTTTCCAGCATGTTAATACAACGAAGAAGAGTTGACTTACCAGATCCTGACGATCCGATAATGGAGACTACTTCTCCTTTATTCACTGAAAAATTAATATCTTTTAATACTTCATGTGTTCCAAAGGATTTGTTTAGATGTTGAATATCAATAATCTTTTCCATATTCACTCCTCCTTCTCCCATTATTTTCGATTTCCTTCTACCTGTGTTTCGTTTCCAATCATCGTATAGTTGTCAGAGCCTTCTAATTTCTTTTCAAAGTATAGCAATATTCTTGTTACGATAAAGGTCATCACAAAATAAATCATACAAGCTACGAAAAATGATTCAAAATATCTAAAGTTGTTTCCTGAAATCGATTTTGTCACGAAATATAATTCTGTAACGGAAATCACATTCAGAACAGACGTATCTTTAATATTAATAACAAATTGATTCCCTGTTGCAGGTAAAATATTTCGAATAACCTGTGGTAATACCACATTCCACATGGTTTGAACATGGTTCATTCCTATCGCATGAGCGGCTTCAAACTGTCCCTTATCAACCGAAACAATCCCCCCGCGAACAATTTCCGCCATATAGGCTCCTGTATTAATGGATACAACAATAATCGCCGCAGCAAAAACATTCATATCTAAACCAAATGCTAACGCAGAACCATAATAGATTACCATGGCTTGGACTATCATCGGTGTTCCACGGAAAAATTCAATATAAATAGAAAGGATTACGTTAATCACTTTTAAAATTATCTTCTTCGCTCCGCGTTCAGGTGCTGGAATGGTTCGTATTACTCCTGCAACTAATCCAATGATTGCCCCAATCATCGTTCCAATTAGCGCAATCACAAGTGTTAAACCAGCACCACGAAGGAACATAGGCCAGTTTTCCGAGATTATTTTAACGACCCACTCAAGACTCATCTTTTATCCTCCCTTACTGTATAAAACCGACTGTATGTTGAATACAGCCGGTTTTACCATTTTTTATTGTGCTGATGGTTGATTCTTAATAGCTGTATCCATAATACTTGTACGTTCTGCTTCTGAGATACCCTTTAAAATTTCATTGATTTTATCTGTAGATTTACTTCCTTTTTCAAGACCGACTGCGATAGCAGTATCATCTGAGGATGTTTTAAACCCATCTTCAAATTCAACCATTACATAGTTTTCATTTGCAGCTGATGCACTAACACCTTCTGGTCGCTCTGAAACATACCCATCAATCATTCCAGATTCAAGGGCTACTCTCATAGCTGGGAAGTTGTCCATTGCGGTTTTCTTGTCTACACCTTTAATTTGATCGATCACCGTATAATGGAAGGTATTTAATTGAGCTGTAACTTTTGCACCTTTGAAATCTTGGATAGATGTAGCACCTTCAAATTTGCTTCCTTTTTTTACAACCATTACTAAATTGGAAGTATAGTAATTATCCGAAAAGTCGATCGTTTCTTTACGTTCTGCGGTTGGTGACATTCCAGCGATGATGGCGTCAATTTTACCTGATGTTAATGCTGGTACAAGGCCATCCCACTCTGTTTTGACGATCACTAATTCTTTTCCTAAACCTTCAGCCACTTTTTTGGCAATTTCCACATCATAACCACCTGCATATTCTGCAGAACCATTTATTTTAACACCGCCGTTAGCAGCATCATTTTGCGTCCAGTTAAAAGGAGCATATCCCGCTTCAAGCCCCACCTTAAATGTATTGTCCTCTGATGATCCAGAATTTGAACTAGTACTTGTCCCACATCCTGCTAAAAGCAGCATGGTTGAAACCAACAAAACTATAAAAATCGTTAACTTGTTTTTCATCATGTTCTCTCCCCCTGTTATCCTTTTAATTACGACAAAAAACGACCTGAGATATACTCAGGTCGCACTATGCATAGTAGCCCTAAAGTCCTCTCTTTTATCCCAAATGAGATAGCTCAACTCAATAAACCGGAGAGTTTATTGAGACAGTCCTGCAGCTCTTAACTACAGACCCAGCAAGTAATACCGAGAATATTACAAACTTCGGCAACATTTCCTTCTCCTTAGCATCATAGCTTCTCAAGCTCCACTAAAGACTGTTAAATATCGCGCCTCTACCTCACTGTAAAAAAAGTGAGGTCTTATTAAATTATTCTTATATAATACAGTATACTACTAAAATGAGTCAACTGGTATTAGTACCCACAGCGTGGAAAACGTTGGGAAGGCATCTGGCTATCATTGTGTGTATAATTAAATTTGATTAAAATTATGTATAACACATAGAACAGCCATCATAGGAGTAACAAGGTAAGAATCTATGATTCTTGCCGGTGTTTATCGTTTAGATTTTGATTCCATTTATATAGAAAGAAGGTAGGATGTTGTCTCTGCTATAGGGACACTGCACATATGAAATTCCTAAACACAGTTTTACAAATTTGCATTTTATATATTTTTTTCTTCATTGGAAGTGCTATTCAAAACCTTTTTCACCTATTGATTCCAGGTAGTATTATCGGACTTATATTGCTTTTCACTTGTTTATGTTTAAAAATTATCCCAGTAACGTTTATTGAGCGTGGGGCTGGTTTTTTATTAAGTATTTTAACTTTATTTTTTATTCCCGCCACAGTCGGTATCATGAAGTACCCTTCCTTGCTTTCATACCATGGTGTACTACTCTTTATAGTCATTCTATTAAGCACTGTAATTACCATTGCAATCGCAGGGATGACAAGTCAATTTTTTGAAAAAAAGGCTCAAAAAAGAAAGGATGATAAGAAATGCAGCAAGCCCTATTCGCATTCTGTATGATTTTATTAACAGTCATTTCCTTTCTTGTGATGACCCGATTATACAATCGTTTTTCTTTTTCCCTTTTCATTCCCGTTTTAACTGCCACCACACTGATTATCATCCTCCTGGTAATTCTTCATATTCCTTATGAAAGCTATATGAAAGGCGGGCAGTGGATTAACTCTCTATTAGGACCGGCAGTTGTGGCACTTGCTTATCCCTTGTATAAACAACGCCGCTTTTTAATGACTCATTTGTTTACTATATTAGGAGGGGTTTTAATCGGAGCCACCTCTGGAATGGTAAGTGTCACCATTTTAGCTAAGCTATTCGGGATTAATCATCCATTAATTCTTTCAATTATTCCCAAGTCTCTTACCACCCCTGTTGCCATCGAAGTGGCCAAAGGATTGGGAGGAGATGCCTCTATGGCCGTTATTGGCGTAATGATAGCTGGCATCTTTGGTGTCGTAACTGCTCCGATGATTTTTAAATTAACCCGGGTAAATAGTTCGATTGGTAGAGGCGTCGCCCTGGGAAGTGCCTCACACGCAATAGGCACTTCAAAAGCTGGCGAATATGGTGAACTTGCCTTTTCAATGAGTTCTGTGACTATGACTCTATGTGCGATCATTGGCTCATTATTAGGACCTTTTATTGTGTGGCTGTTTCATATTTAGCGTAAAAGGGGTCCGTAAAAGGGGTCAGTCCCCCACTGAAATAACGCGTTGCTTCAGTGGGGGACTGACCCCTTTTTGTTTCGTTTTGTTTTACTTTAGTATACCTTCAAGGGAATTTGTCACAATAATGGCCTTTGGTTTATAGTCAAGGAGATTGGTGACCGCCCCTTGGCCGCCAAGATAGAAAGCTATGTCAATTTGCTTTTCAGCTAATTGATCCAGTCTCCGCAGCAGTTGAGAATCTGTTTCAAATGGTACAGTGGTTGTGGCGGACAACAAAACCACATCCGGCTTTAATTTCGTCACCAATGATTCAATCGCCCCTAGGGCAGGTGAAGTTCCAATTAACTGGGTTTTCCATCCTTTCATCATGAAACGCAATAGGACCAGATGAAGCGGTACTTCATGCTGTTCATACGGCAAACATGCACCGAGAACAAATGGAGCATTTTCCCGATATTGATAATTTCGTCGAATTTGAACCAAGAAATCTCTTACAACCAGACTCGATACGGATTCCTGATATTCATTCCACTCCTGTTTCTCCCACTTTTTTCCGATCTCTTTTAAAAAAGGAGCCACAATATTGGTTAAAAACTGCTCTAGCCCTACATGATGATAGGCTTGTTTTAAAATAAAATTTAATTCTATTTCATCACATTAGAGCTAAAAAAACTGCTGTAATCGGTCAGCTAAACGCGATTGCCAGCAACGGGGGCAGCAAGCAGAATATTTCTCTCTTTGGTATTAACAATGAAGAATTTCTACTGCCCAATGTGATGGAAGGAAGGTCTTTTGACAACGCAAACGAGGTTATTGCGGACGATTCACTTAAAGATAATGGATTCAAATTAGGTGATGAATTATCCTTGTCCTCCAGCGACCAGCTTTTAACGATTGTTGGATTTACCGACCAAGCTCGATTTAATGCTGCTCCTGTTCTTTATACCAATCTAGCAACCTTCCACCAAGTCAAATACGGTGAAGCAGCGGATCAAAACAAAGATCAAATTAACGGGATTGTTGTTCAGAATGATTCTCTTTCAAATCTCACTCAAAGTGATGAACTGATGTCTATTGAAATTGAAACATTTATTCAAAATTTACCTGGTTATACCGAACAAAAACTTACCTTAAATTTCATGATTTATTTCCTCTTTGGTATTTCCTCCATTATCGTCGCTATTTTCTTGTATGTATTGACCGTGCAGAAGATAAGTATGTTTGGTGTGATGAAGGCCCAAGGTATTTCCAGTTATTATTTATCATGGTCTGTTGTGGCCCAAACCTTTATTTTAGCGTTAATCGGGACGGCGCTTGGATTTGCCTTTACACTCGTTTCAGGAGCTTTTTTACCAGCAGCTGTTCCTGTTTCGTTTGATCTTACCGTGATGTTGTTCTATGGGTTCATACTAATGGCTGTTGCAACTGCTGGTGCCTTTTTCTCAGTCCTGACAATTGTTCGAATTGATCCACTGAAAGCGATAGGAGGATAAACCATGGCAGTGTTAGAGTTACATCAAGTAAAGAAGAGTTTTGGAAGCGGCCATAAGAAAGTGGAAGCCTTAAAGGAAACGGATTTTCTTGCCAACCGAGGTGAGTTGATTGCCATCATTGGTCCATCGGGTTCTGGAAAAAGTACTTTTCTCACGATTGTCGGGGGGTTATTATCACCAACCTCAGGTGAAGTAGTAATCAACGGGGAGAACCTAACCGTTTTGAATGAAAAAGCACGGTCCCAAATCCGGCTTAGGGAGATTGGATTTGTGTTACAAGCGTCGAACCTAATTCCCTTCCTTTCTGTGGCCAATCAACTGAAACTATTGGATAAAGTAAAAAAGGGAAATATGTCAAAAGTGGAGCGGAATCAACTTTATGATGACTTGGGGATTGCAGACTTACTCCTAAAATATCCCTCCGACTTATCCGGTGGAGAACGCCAGCGCGTAGCCATTGCTAAGGCTCTGTATAGCAATCCTTCGATTATTTTGGCTGATGAGCCCACAGCCTCCCTTGACTCAGACCGTGCCTATGAAGTGATGGAACTATTGAAAAAAGTAACGAAGCAGAAAAAAACAACGACCATTGTCGTGACCCACGATATTCGGCTTGTCGACTATTGTGACAAAGTTTTCAAAATGACAGATGGCGCTCTTTCAACTCCACTAGAGAAACAAGCGAAAACGACGCATATGGCATTCGAAGGGGAAATCGAGAATATTCCTCAGTAATATGGAATAACATGAGGATAAATGAATCAGACGTATCGAAACTTTTCCTGCCCCTTACGTCCTTTGATTGTGGAATTAAGAGGCAGCTCTGACCTGTCATAGAGCTGCCTTAATTTCATGGAAATATGGGAGTTGATTATTTGAGTACTTTTTATCCCGAAAAACTATCTGTGCAATACGGCGACGGTGTTTCTTCTACAGAACCATTAATGCCCAGGCGTTACACACTCACTCATTCTGATATAACGGGAAAACTATTTTTAAACATTGGAATGAATTATGCTTGGGAAAAAATTAAACCTATGAGAGATGAGGTTTTAGGCGAGTGGAAATGTCACGGAGATTTTTTGTATTTTTGTGTTTATTTACACGTAGATCAAGGACAATATACCCCATCTGTCTCAGCAAAACGCAATGAAGTATTTGGACGTGAATTACCACTTGCATTAACTGCTATAAGATACGGCGATCAAATTTTTTTCAACACATATCCTCAGTTAGATCAAGCTCCCATCATCATTAACTTTTTGTCCGCATATCCCCAGTTTGCAAGGCAAGAAAATTGGGGGACCTTTCAAAATTTTACCACTTGAATAGAAAAGGCACTTGAATGTGGACATTCGAGTGCCTTTTCTATTCTATCTGTAGCCAATCATTCTTTTGTCCATATTTATTTTGTCAACCATTCCAACGGGACCAAAACTAACGATGGGAACAGGACAAGAATGAAAACCACGATAACTTCTGCCAATAAGAATGGCCATATGCCTTTGACAATGTCGTCTATTCCTAACTTTCCAACACCTGCTGCAACGTTTAAGACCGTTCCAACTGGCGGAGTTATTAAACCTATACAAGTGGTTAATACAAAGATTAAACCGAAGTAGACTGGGTCAATTCCCGCTACCTGAATAACCGGCATAAGAACAGGTGTTAGGATTAAGATGGTTGGTGTTACGTCCATAGAAGTTCCGATAATCAGTACAATCAAGACGATAATAAACATCAATAGTATTGGACGATCAATAAATGGTTCCAGCAGTACTGAAAGCTGGGCCGGAATGTTGGCAACGGTAATTAACCAACCAGACACCATTGCCGCTGCTGCCAATAGCATGATGACACTTGTTGTTTTTGCTGAAGCAACAAGGACATGATAAAGGTCCTTGATTTTTAATTCCCGATAAATCACCATACCAACAAATAAGGCATAAAATGCTGCTACGGAAGCCGCCTCTGTCGGAGTGAAGATACCACCGCGCAATCCACCAAGAATGATGATTGGTAAAAGCAATGCCCAAAATGCGGCAATAACTGCTCTTAAAATTTCATTTGCAGATTTGCGAGGCTTCGCTTCCATTTTTTCTTTTCTTACAAGAAGAGTCCAAACAACAGTTAAAGCAACTGCGATAATCAAGCCAGGAACAATACCTGCCATGAATAATTTTGTGATGGATACACCGGCCGTTACGCCGAAAACAATCATTGGAATGCTTGGCGGGATAATTGGGGCAATGATGCCGCCTGCCGCAATAATACCAGCTGAACGATTTCGGTTATAGCCTTGGCTAACCATCATTGGAATCAAGATGGCTCCTAATGCTGCGGTATCAGCAACAGCTGATCCAGATAACCCTGCAAACAAAACGCTTGCAATAATCGCTACATATCCAAGTCCGCCCCGGACATGCCCTACACATGCCATCGCAAAATCAATAATTCTTTTTGATATTCCCCCGGCATTCATTAATTCTCCAGCAAGAATGAAGAAAGGAATGGCCATAAGCGGGAAATTGTCTGCTCCCTGAATCAAGTTGGCGGCCAGAATCTGCGTATCAAAATTACCCAGTGCAAACATAATAGCAATACCGCTGATTAATAATGCAAAAGCGATAGGGATACCCAAAGCCATGGCACTTAACAATGCAACTATAAAGACCGTTAATGTCATTACTTCTTGTCCCCCTTTTCGCTGATGTCATTATGATCTATGCTGTCTTCAGATGCTGCCATGATTAACTGGCTATGATCTTTTTTAACAATCAGTTTATATAACTTAAGAAGAATAATGAATATCATGGCTGCACTCATTATCACACCAAAGACATAAATGTAGGCATAAGACATTCCAGTTGCTGGTGCTGAAAGATCTGTATTCAGCATGGTAAGCTTCCAGCTTCCATCCAGAAGAAATACTAGTGTGATCAGCAAAATAATATTAGAAATGATATAAACAATCTTTTTCCCTGTCAGCGACAGCTTTTTGATCACAACATCTACACCTAAATGTTCATTGTCGTTAAATGCTAGGATGGCACCTAAAAATATTAACCAAACAAATAAGAATCGTGATACCTCTTCAGACCAGGTGATTCCTGAATTAAATGCATAGCGTAAGACAACGTTCATAAATACAAAGATGGCCATTAGTGATAAACATACCACGATGAGAAATTTTAATAGGGAATTAACCTTGTCTGCTATTCCTTTCACCGTTGTCACCCCTTACAAAAATTGAGAAGGGTCCGAGATAGAACCCTCTCTCAATAAATGGTTATTTTGTGTCCTTAATCTTTTGAACCATTTCTTTAGCCCATGGATATTGCTTATAGTATTCTTCGTACATTGGTTGTACGGCTTCTTCCATTTGTTTCATGAATTTGGCATCTGGAGAAATAAACTCCATGCCCTTTTCTTCAAGGAACTTTTTGTCTGCTTCATAGCTTTCTTCTGATAATTTCCATTCAAAATCTGAATATTCTTTCGCTGCTTCTTCAATTGCTTTTCTTTGATTATCAGATAACTTTTTCCAGAAATTCTGGTTAATAATTAAAATGTTTGGAGTGAAACCGTGACGAGATTCTAAGATATAATCTTGAACTTCATAAAATCCAGAAGATTTTACAACTCCAATTGGGTTATCTTGACCGTCTACTACTTTTCCTTCAAGTGCTGTAAATACCTCTGAAAGCGGCATTGGAGAAACGTTAGCACCTAATAATTGGCCTAAGTTTACAAATACAGGTGTATTAGGCATACGAAGTCTTAAACCTTTAAAATCTTCCATACTTGCAACCTTTTTGCTAGAAGAAACCATTCTGAATCCATTGGCACTCCATACTAGCGGATGAACGCCGTGTGTGCTTTCAAGTTCGTCTGTTAATTCTTTCCCCACTGGTCCATCTAATACTGCTTTAGCATGTTTAAAATCTCTTAGTAAAAATGGCCACTCAATGGCACCCATTTTAGGAACGTCGGCTTGCATGATCATACCTGGTAGTCCCATTTCAACGGTACCGTTACGAACTGCAGTATAAAAATCCTTTTCGCCGCCAAGTTTATTGTTTTCATAGATTTCAACTTTTAAGGAACCGCCGGATTTTTCTTCAACAAGCGGCTTGAATTTTTCGATCAATGCTTTGTTTTGCGGATGGTCTGGTGCATAGTAGTTTGCTACTTTAATGGTGTACGATGTGTCTTTGCTTTCAGCTTTATTTGTAGTTCCACTTGTTTCTTCCTTCTTTCCGCAAGCACCTAAAATGGAACCGATGGCAAGGACTAACGCTAAAATGATTCCTAACTTTTTCATGAACACTCATCCCCTTTTGTTTGTTTTTTTATAATGTGATCATGGCCTTGATCGTTTTAGATTCAGGCTTCATGAGCATTTCAAAGTTATCAATAATTTCGTCAAATGGTGTTTTTGACGTAATAAATTGATCAGTATTAACATACCCTTCTTGAATTGTTTTCGCCACATATTCAAGATCTTCTCTTGTCGCGTTCCGGCTTGAAAGCAAAGTAAGTTCCCTTCTATGAAACTCAGGATCCGGAAAAGTAAAGTCTGCTTGTACAAGTCCAACAAAAATCAAACGGCCGCCACTAGCTGCATATGTGTACGAATTATTCATTGAGTTCACATTACCAGTAACATCAAAGACCAGATTTGCATAATCCCCATTTGTAATTTTCTTAATTTGTTCTAGAGCATCCTCACTTGCGTTAACTATGTAATCCACATCTGCCCATTCACGGCAAAAATTTAAACGTTGTGGATTCATATCAACTGCGATGACTTGGGCGCCTGCGAGTTTAGCGAATTTCATGACTCCTAATCCAATGGGACCCGCACCAATTACAACCGCAAACTCCCCTTTCTTGATATCCCCACGTCTTACTGCGTGTGCACCGATACCAAGGCATTCTATTGTTGCAGCCTCCTCCAAAGTAATATCATTTGTTTTCATAAGATGGGTAATGGGAACAGCCAAATACTCTTGCATCCCGCCATCAATATGGACTCCAAACAGCTTTAATTCTGTACAACAATTTGTTTTTCCACTACGGCAGGCGAGGCATTTTCCACATTCAAGATAAGGAATGATGGCAACATTGTCACCCGCATTGAAACCGGCTTCATTTTCAGGCACTTCGACAACTTCCCCAGACAGTTCATGACCTAAAATGCGTGGATAGGTAAAAAACGGCTGACGTCCCCTGTAGGCATGAAAATCGGTTCCACAAATTCCGATTCGTCGGATCCGGACCAAAGCTTCCCCATCTTTCAATGTAGGAACCTCTCCATCCCTCATGACAAACTTAAAGGGTTCTTCACAAATGATATTTTTCATGATGTTTTCTCCTTCAAAAATTTGATACTAGCTTTTTTCATTATTCTTTTTGAAAAAAGCAGTTAGTAGAATGGTTATAATTCCGTGGTGTCAGATAATTGGAAAATTTGGATGCGCTATCATTCTACCATAACATGTAACATGTGAAATGTTACATGTTACTATTACAGAATACAATTATCCCTTTTCTAGTGTCAATATATTTTTTATATTTTTTAAATTTTTAATGTTTTCTATACTAACTTTCCCCCTAGTCTTTTAATTTTACAAAAAAAATCATATAATAAAAATATCAT
>NZ_JBALNQ010000062.1:0-73214 GCF_036961885.1 Neobacillus niacini
CACCTGGGATGCGTTGTGGTTATTGATTTAGATTATCCGAGACACCGCCAAAACTAATACAACTATAATACATAAAAAAATGCGAAGGCTTCCTCAATTTTATTGAGGAAGCCTTCGCTTATCTAAACCTATAGGGACTTTTCAGTGCCTCATGTAGCCATCTGTCTTTTTTGGAACATTCGTAAGAAAGGTTACATTAATTTGACATCTAAAGTTGAAATCTTAAGGAAAAGTTAAGGAACGAATTTCATAATGGGCTTATCAACTTAAAATAAGGAGGCAAAAAAATGGAACAAGCTAAACAAGATCTAATAAAAATTTTACTCATCGTAAATTTGGTGATAAGTACGTGTGCAGCTATTGGGGTAGGTTATATAGTTTATAAACAAAGTAAAAGCCCTGATTTTTCAGAAATGGGACCAAGAGGGAACGGTCAGATGTTCCCGGGTAATGGCCAATTCCAGCCTAGTCAAGGTCAATCAGGTCAAACTCAATGATAGAAAGGAGATAGAACATTGAAAAAGTGGATAATAATTTCAGCGATTATTGTTGTAATCGGAGGAGCAAGCGCCTGGTTCCTTTTAGGGGAAAAAGATCAAACTCAAAATGTTGCGGCTGCAGCACAAACGACACAAGTACAAATAGGGAAATTAGAGGTAGCCGTGAGTGGTTCAGGTTCGGTTACAGCCATTACCGATTATGATGTAACAGCCGAAAATACAATTCTTGTTGTTGAGAGTGTAAGTGTAGCATCTGGTGATACCGTATCTAAAGGGGAAACACTTGTAACGTTTAAAAATGGTGATGTTGTTAAGGCCCCAAATAGTGGAGAAATCACAGCAGTTAATGTGGAAAGTGGCAGCGGAGCTTCAAAAGGAACAATCCTGCTTCGTATCGAAGATGGAGATGGGGTCATTTCACCAGTAACAAGAGGAGACAATAATGGTTCAGATAGCTTAGGAACTACTGGTGGCAGTAGCTTAACAGCGGATACTGTCAGTGTAAAGGCAGGAGATGTTGTCAAAGCAGGTGACACACTCGTAACCTTTACAGATGGTAGTATCTTACAAACTCCGGTTGATGGTACCATTACTAGCCTTTCTATTGCAAACGGTGATTCTGTACAAAATTCAGAGACAGTTGCACACCTTACAAATTACAGCTCATTGCAAACAACCATTAGTGTTGATGAGTTAGATATTACAAAAGTCCAAGTAGGACAGGCAGTAAAAATAACCGCAACTGCATTTGAAGAAGAAGCATTCGAAGGAACTGTAACGAGTGTAGCAAATGTGGGAACATCGTCAAATGGAGTGTCTACATTTGATGTTGCAATCCAAATCACTGATCCAAAAAACTTAAAAATTGGTATGTCAACGGAAGCAAGTATCACAATCGAGAATAAAGAAGACGCGCTATACGTTCCAGTAGAAGCCGTATATAAAAGCGGAGATGAAAAATATGTATTAGTTCCTGCAACTTCTGACGATTCCACACAATCTACAAAAAAAGTAACAGTAGAAACAGGTATTGCGAATGATACGTATGTTGAAATTATAAGTGGTTTAAAAAAGGGAGAATCTATCCAAATACCGATCGTACAATCTAGTGGAAATTCTTCCCGAGGAGGAATGATGATGATGCCAAGCGGTGGCTTCCCAGGCGGCAGCTTCCCAGGTAGTGACTTTGGAGGAGGAAATGGAGGAGGAGCCCCATTTGGTGGCGGTGCTCCATCAGGCGGACGAGGTGGAAACTAATGACTATTCATGAGCCGATTATTCAAATTAAAAACATGCAGAAAGAGTATGTACTTGGCGGCGAAACGGTATTGGCTCTTCAAAGTGTTTCCCTCGATATACAAAAGGGCGATTTTATCTCTATTATAGGTCCATCGGGCTCCGGAAAATCAACATTTATGAATATGATTGGATGTCTAGACCGACCTGA
The DNA here is from genome assembly GCF_036961885.1 of Neobacillus niacini. GTDB lineage: Bacteria > Bacillota > Bacilli > Bacillales > Cytobacillaceae > Neobacillus > Neobacillus niacini_H. The sequence goes on from NZ_JBALNQ010000062.1 coordinate 1,948, forward strand.
TTCTGGTGAATACTTTTTAGATACTGAAGATATAGGAAAAATGAAGAGTTCACAGCTTGCAACCATTCGAAATGAAAAAATAGGTTTTATTTTTCAAAACTTCAATCTTATATCGAAGCTTACAGCAGTTGAGAATATCGAACTCCCACTCATTTACCGAGGAATGAAAGCAGCGAAACGAAGAGAAACGGCATTAGAAGTATTAGAAAAAGTAGGATTGGCAGATAGAGCGAATCATTTGCCTGCTCAATTGTCTGGCGGCCAGCAGCAACGTGTTGCAATTGCTCGTGCGTTGGTTGGACATCCTCCTATTTTACTAGCAGATGAACCAACTGGTGCATTAGATAGTAAAACAAGTAAGGAAATTTTGGGGATTTTACATTCATTAAATGAGCAGGGACATACCATTATTCTCATTACCCATGATTTAGACGTTGCAAAAAAAGCAAACCGTGTTGTTCGTATTCACGATGGACAACTCTATGAGAATGGAGGTGAATGGTTTGCAGACACTCAATATGGCACTGAAAAGTATCAAATCAAATAAAATTAGAGCATTTCTAACGATGTTAGGGATTATTATCGGTGTATCCTCGGTGATCGTCATGGTTGCGATAGGACAGGGGTCAACAAAAGAAGTACAAGATCAAATTGGCAGCCTGGGTACAAATGTATTAACTGTATCGGTTACGGGTTCAGATGTTACATTTAAAGAAGTGGATGCTAATCAAATTCATGTTGTCGATGGTATTGAAGAAATTGCCCCAACAGTGTCTGGAAGGGTAACAGTAAAAAACGGGAAAACGAACACACAAGTGTCAATGATTGGAACAACTTCTTCCTACTTAGATGTCCGTGATTTACAGCTGCAATCAGGACGTTTCATTGCAGACTTGGATCATGATAATCATTCAAGAATTGCCGTACTGGGTTCAGACACAGCCCAAACAGTATTCGGTTTAGGCGACCCGGTTGGTGAATCAGTAAAGGTAAACGGGACATCCTACAAAGTTGTGGGCGTTCTTGAATCAGTTGGAAGTTCCTTAGGAACAAGTGGAGATAATACGATTCTTGTCCCTCTTAGCACAGGACAACGTTTAGCTTCTACTACCACTATTGGGACAGTATATGTAAAGGTAGAGAATGAAGATATGATGAATTTCATATCCAACCTTATTGAAAGAACGATGTATTCCATTGTGGGTGATGCGGATAGTTATAGTGTATCAAGTCCCCAAGATTTAATGGAAACTGCATCATCTGTTAATGAAACGATGACTTTAATGTTAGGCGGAAGTGCAGCAATTTCTCTTATTGTTGGTGGGATTGGTATAATGAACATTATGCTTGTATCCGTTTCAGAGCGTACAAAAGAAATTGGCATTAGAAAAGCAATTGGAGCAAAACGTAATAATATTCTGCTTCAATTCCTTATTGAAGCAGTTGTCTTAAGTTCACTCGGTGGGATCATTGGAATAGGAATAGGGGTAATTAGTGCTCACATATTTACGTTAGCAACAGGTACAGCAACAGTTTATTCTATCCCTGTTATGCTGCTATCATTTGTTTTCTCTTTATTAGTTGGAGTTGTATTCGGTGTGTTTCCGGCGAATAAAGCTTCTAAGCTTGACCCGATTCAGGCTCTTCGATATGAATAGAAAGGCGCTTTTCTTATACTTTGTTCTTTTGGAGATTAAAAACCCTTTAATGAGCTATGATTTATTGCAAAATAGCCTTCAATTAAGAAAAGCGCTCGCAAACTTCATTTCGAGCCCAAAAATAGATTATACCACGTTAAAATCGGCTGTAGGATTTTAACAACAATCTTTATGATAACTGTCAATAGTAAAAACAAAGCGATTCGTTTCTGCGAACGCTTTGTTTTGTTACTATGTAAGAAAGGAGTGACACATGATGCGTATATTAGTAGTAGAAGATAACGTGGCCTTGCTAGAGTCTATTAACCAAATTTTATCTGAAGAATTTGAAGTGGATTGCACAGAAAATGGAGAAGAAGGGTTATTTATGGCCATGCAAAATATATATGATTTGATTGTCCTTGATGTTATGCTTCCGGAAATGGATGGATTTGAGGTTATCCAAAAGATACGCGGGGGACATATTGAGACCCCTGTTTTGTTTTTGACTGCCAAAGATTCATTAGAAGATCGGGTCAAAGGATTGGACTTTGGAGGAGATGATTATCTGACCAAGCCATTTCAAGCACCGGAACTGCAAGCGCGTATTCGAGCGTTATTGAGAAGGAGTGGCAGTCTAACGACAAATCAAACGATTCAATATCGAGGGATTGAACTATTTGGAAAAGAAAAAGCCATTTTAGTAGATGGCTATCCTATAAAAATAACGTTAAAACAGTATGAAATGCTAGAATTTATGATTCAGAACAAAGGTGCCATTTTGACGAAAGAACAGCTTTACGACCGAGTATGGGGATTTGATTCCGATACAACAATTGGCATAGTAGAAGTATTTGTCCATCATCTTCGCAAAAAGATGGAACCGTTCGGGTATCATAAAGACATTCAAACCGTACGCGGCATTGGATATATGCTGAAAGTTCAGTAGGAGAGAAGGATATGTTTCAACGAACTCGTATTAGACTTACTATTTTAAATTCATTAGTCTTCATCATTTTAATCGGAGTTCTTGCATCCGTTATTTATTCTTATGCCGGGTCGCGTTTATATCGGGATGTTAACAATGATTTGCTTGAGGCGGTAGAACGTGTAGCTGGGCCAGGACAACGCAGGCCGCTGATACAGCCGGATGGATTGCCGATAGGTCCCAGAGACCCCCGTATTGCTTTACTGATATGGAACGAAAAAAATGAACTGATTACCTTAAATGAGGGTGGAACAATTTTTTCCGACAACGAATCAAAATTTCGCCCTAAAGAGTTAGGAATACATCAAGACACAGAAGCAGAAGGGTTCCACTTTAGAACCATCGCAATAAAAGCGCATCATCCAAATTTTGGAGGAATAACGGTGCAATTTGCAAGAAACATTACTTCCGAAAAAGACATGCTTCAGTCATTGCTATTAATTTTAGTTATCGGTTCCAGTATTGGAAGTGTGTGTGCGGTGGGTGCGGGATTCTTTTTGGCTGGAAGGGCACTCGTTCCAATTAAAAAAGCATGGCAAAAGCAGCAACAGTTTGTGTCAGACGCTTCTCACGAATTAAGAACACCTTTAGCTGTTATCCAGACTAAAACAGATCTATTATGGCGTTCCCCGACTTCTACCATACAAGATAAGGCAATAGATATATCTGTCATATCAAAAGAGGCGAGACGATTGTCAAAGCTGGTTTCCAATTTGCTTACATTGGCGCGCTCTGATTCAGATCAGCTAGAAATGGAAAAGAAAGAGTTTTTATTAAGTCAATTATTGAAGGAATTAATCGAACATTACTCAGAAATAGCCTTATATCAAGAAAAAGAACTTGTATTAAATACCCCATCTTCTGTCTTTCTTATCGGAGACAAGGAGAGAATCCATCAATTAATGGTCATTTTATTAGATAATGCTATGAAGAATACGAAAAAGGGAGGAAAAATTTTTATTTCTTGTTCCCATACCTCTCATACCGTTTTGATTAAAGTAAAGGATAATGGCATTGGTATAGACGAAGAGAATATACCCAAACTATTTGATCGATTTTTTCAAGTGGACAAATCCAGGACTGAAGAAGCGGGAGCTGGTCTTGGGCTTGCTATTGCAAAATGGATTATTGACAAACATCATGGCAAAGTAAAAGTGTATAGCAAAGTTGGAGTGGGAACCTGTTTTGAAATTATTTTTCCAAAGAATCAAAAGATATAAAGGATGCCTTTCTGGAGAGGATATACCAGTAATTAGTTATAATAATAACCACTTCCTATAAAAATTAGGGAGTGGTTTTTTGTGTTATTAGAATTCGCTTATCAAGTTTTTTGGGATTTCTTTACACATCTGCTAGTAATAATTTATAATTTGAATGGATAATTAAGATAATTTTAAAATTTCAGGAATAGGAGGTATAAGGAAATGCTGACTGGTTTACGTCATATCGTTAATTGGTTAATAGACGTTCGTTCCACCAAAATGTTTTTTTGTCTAACGGGAGAGTGTCCCCTTTTTAACTATACGGCGATGGATCAATCGTAAGGTTTCCTTCTCCTTCTCTATTTTAGTTAAAAGCCGTGGGCGGGTCTACTCTGCTCACGGCTTTTATGTCCTGAAGATGTCAAAGTGAAATGAGGAAATGAAATGAAAATGACTTTACAGGCATATCGAAAAATGGATCGTAATATTTGGATTCGTTTTATCGGTGAATCGATTAATGGTATTGCGATGATGATGTTAATGCCCTTTTTTGCCTTATATATGAGCGATAAGGTGGATCACTTTTGGCAGGTCGGTGTGGTTATGGCGATGGGGCCGCTTGCCGGAGTGCTTGGTTCATTAATAGGAGGAAGGCTTGCGGATTCATATGGCAGGAAGCCTATTATGATTGTTTCAATGGTTGGAAATGGGCTGGTGATGCTTGGTTTTATTTTTTTCGACGGCTTCTATCCATTCTTAGTGATATCGAGTTTTTTTGGCTTGTTTAATTCACTTTTCCATCCTGCGGCATCAGCCATGGTCGCCGATGTGACGGATGAAGAGGGTAGGACGGAAGCATATGGTTTGCTGCGTATGGGACATAATATTGGAGCAGCAATTGGTCCATTGCTTGGTGCATCGATTGTGTTTTTATCAAAATCAGTTATTTTTATCATTGCTGCTTCATCCGTTTTTGTTTATTCCTTTTTTTTAGCGCTCTTGCTTTCAGAAACATTACCGAAAAATAAACGAAATAAGGATACGAAAGTTTTTGATGAAGAAGAGAAACTGCCATCTATTTTTACGGTGCTCATCAAAGATAAAATTTTATTTTTCTATATTATCACGGGAATTGTGATTTCGATGGGATTTTCACAAACAGAAGGGATGCTGCCATTGCATTTTGATCAACAATTGCCGGGACTTTCCGATGCTCAAAATCCATATCCTTATTTAATGGCTTTTAACGGAGCTCTGGTCGTTTTCTTTCAATTTGCGATATCGAGATGGGCAAGTAAGCGTAAACTTGGTAAGGTCATGTTATTTGGTTCAGTTTTATTTGGTTTTGGGCTGCTTGCGGTAGGATGGCTGCCAATATTTTTTACAAAGTTACAGTTTTCCTTTTGGAGTATCCTTTTAATCCTTCTCATTATCTATGGAATCTACACATTAGGGGAAATGCTCTTATCCCCGGTACAAATGACATTTGTAGCGAATATTGCACCTGAACATTTACGTGGTACTTATATGGGGGCAGCTAGTCTTCAGTGGATCGTTGGTAGTGCAGTAGGTCCGATCTTTGCCGGCTTTTTGCTTGATGCTCATCTTGGTCAGGTTCTATTTACGGTTCTCGGAATTGGTTGTATCATTGCTGGAATTATTTATTTATCACTTGATAAATGGGTATCCGAAGCGAAGGAAAAGAATCAGATTCTTCCTGTTAAAAAGGAAGTTACAGCAGTAGAACGAATTTAACATAAATCAGATTAGTTAATATCATCATAATGATTAAAGTAAAAAATGCCTGAATTTGTTTCATAGGATTCGGGAAATGCCAATGGAGGGAAGGCTGTTACCAAGTTTATCGCCCGGTAAGATGGAATAGCAGCTCATTCCCTTGTTGTATAGCGGCCTGACACTTTTTACACTCACAGTTCAACGGATTTTAATCTCTTATCAGACCAAAGTGCGAGCTGAAGTGTCAACGCATCTCTAAACTTTTTTGGATCATAACCCGTGTCTTTTTCTATTTTACTAAGTCGATAAATGAGTGTGTTTCGATGGAGATATAAGTCATCAGCAGTTTGTTGAATATTTAAGTTATTTTTGAAAAAGACATCTAAAGTATCAGAATATTTAACTATGGTTTTATCCATGATTCTATCGGTAAACTTTTCTCCCCAAACACGATCTATTTTATAAATTAATGCTTTCGGTTCCACTTCAACAAATGAAATGAAATCCTCTTTTTCATCACTTATTTGAAGGGCAAGATCACAATCAATATAAGATTGATTAAACTTACTTAATGATATAAAAGGGGTGCTGTAAGCTAATCGAAATGTTAACTTAAGTTTTTTCAGTGCCTCGTAAATACTGTTCAGCTTCTTGTCTGATTCGTGCTCATTGTAACCGGAAAAAGCAATAAACATTCGATTAATATTGATAAAGCCCACAAGGCAGTGTTTTTCACCAATTAATTCTTCAATTTTACTGATTAATGATTGATTCGAGATGGTGCGATCTGTCATTTGAATAACAGCTGTGATAAATGGTTCCCGAAGGTTCTGGCCAACTAGGTTAAGCCAGCGTTCGATATTGCTATAGGATGGAGCGCTTTTCAAAAGTTCCTCGATAATCATTTCTTTCGTTCTCATTTTCCACTCCAATTGTGAAGCGATAAATTTTTCTTGAATCATAAGCTCCGTAATCATTTTTACGATGCCGCCTAGCTCCTCTATTTCTTTAGGATTGCCTGTAATCCCGATTACTCCTACTATTTTATCCTGAAATACAATTGGTAGATTGATGCCGGGGTGTGCTCCTCTCCAAACTCCTCTTTCATTGGAAGAAATAATAAGTGTTTCACCACTTTTTAGAACGGCAAGTGCTCCCTCGTGAATATCATCTATCCTTGAAGAATCACCTGAGGCAATGATAATCCCTTTTTCATCCATGATGTTAATATTTCTATTGAGGCGAAGAGAGGTTTCTAATACAATCGTTTGGGCGATTTCTCTTGTTAACATGGTCTCCTCCGATAATGTTAGTCGAATTGTACAAAAAAACATCAAAATAAAGCGTTTTTTTTGTATTGTACATCCGATGAATTATAAAATCAACCTTAGTATAATGAAACTAGTATTGAAAACGTTTTCAGAAAGAGGGAAGATATGAAAATTGTCATAGCCCCTGACTCATTTAAGGGGAGTTTAAATGCTGATGAAGCAGCTAGAGCAATAGAACAAGGTGTTCTTAAGGCTCATCCTTATGCTGACACTGTACGTCTTCCAGTTGCGGACGGTGGAGAAGGAACATTAGATACATTAGTTGCTGCCACGAATGGACAAAAAATTTCCATTCAAGTAACTGGACCTTTAGGTCATAAAGTAGAAGCGGAATATGGCGTCTTGGGTGATGGAAAGACGTGCGTCATCGAAATGGCAAATGCCTCTGGTATATCGCTAGTTCCTCGAGAAGAGCTAAATCCTTTAAAAGCTACTACCTTTGGAACAGGGGAACTGATTAAACAGGCTTTAGATGATGGATTTACGTCATTTATATTAGCGCTGGGAGGTTCAGCTACCAATGATGGCGGAGTAGGAATGCTCCAGGCACTTGGGTTATCACTTTTAGATGAGTACGGGAAACAAATTTCCACAGGTGGTGCGGAGCTTTCTAAAATTCATACCGTTGATGTAAGTGGTTTCGACGAGAGGATACATGATTGCCAGTTTCTAATTGCTTCGGATGTAGAAAACCCTTTAATTGGTCCAAAAGGAGCGTCACATGTGTTTGGTCCTCAAAAGGGGGCAACACCAGAGATGGTTCTGCAATTAGATGATTGTCTCGCACATTGGGCAGATGAAGTTGAAAAAGTAACTGGTGTCCATCTTCATGATTTACAAGGAGCAGGAGCAGCTGGTGGAATAGGCGGGGCATTTCAAGCGTTTTTTCCTTCGCAAATGAAACGAGGGATTGATGTGGTTATTGAACATACAGGCCTTCATATGGCTCTTGATGGAGCTGACCTTGTCATTACAGGAGAAGGTCAAGTGGATTTCCAAACTGCCTCAGGCAAGACTCCGATGGGGGTAGCTCAGGCAGCGAAAATACAGAATATTCCTACTGTTATTATTGCTGGCTCTATAGGTACTGGAATTGATGTGTTATATCAACACGGCATTGTAAGTGTAAACAGTATTATAAACAAGCCTATGACATTAAATGAAGCCATCGAGAATGCAGCGGATTTATTAGCTAAGAGTGCAGAACAAGTAGTCAGATCCTTCTTTTACCATAAAACTAAAGACTAGAAAGGTGGTTATATAACATGAAAATTAAACAAGCGATTGAAAAAGTCCCTGGAGGTCTGATGGTTGTCCCTCTAATGTTAGGTGCGTTACTTAATACAATTGATCAATTACATTTGCCGGTTATTATGGACTTTTTAAAATCTTTAGGTGTAGCTCAAACAGCTGAAGGCAATTATGAAATGTTAAGAATAGGCGGTTTTTCTGAAGCTCTTTTTAAAAACGGTGCACTAGTCCTTATTGCTTTATTCCTTTTCTGTGCAGGTAGTCAAATGAATATAAGAGTAGGGGGGACAGCCTTAAAAAAGGGTGTCTTACTTACTACTTCTAAATATTTAACAGGATTAGGGATCGGTGTTCTCTTTGGATATTTATTTGACCCCATGGCAGGACTGTTTGGTCTTTCAACGATTGCCATTATTGCGGCAATGACTAACGGAAATGGTGGAATGTATGCAGCCTTAACTGGCCAATATGGAAACCGTTCTGATGTAGGAGCAGTTGCGGTTTTATCTCTTAATGACGGTCCCTTCTTTACTCTAATGTCTTTAGGTTTATTAGGTTCCAAATTCCCGGTTATCGCCTTTATCGCTGTTTTATTACCAATTGGAATTGGAATGATATTAGGAAACTTAGATCCTGAAATTCGTGCCTTCCTAAAGCCAGGAGAAATTTTACCAGTACCATTCTTTGCCTTCGCTTTAGGTGCTGGCATGAACTTTGCTAATTTCTTCAATCCTTCCGTTGTAGCAGCGGGTTTAACACTCGGAATTCTTACGACTGTTCTAACAGGGGCTACAGGTATGTTAGTATTCAAATTGTTTAGAGAGAAAAGCCAAATTGCACCATGGGCGGAAGCATCTACAGCAGGTAATGCAGTTGGTACTCCAGCAGCCATTGCAGCGGCAGCTGCCGTTGCGGCAAGTTCGGGGATGATGAGTAAAGCTGAAGCAGCTAGCTATGCTGAAATTGCCAACCTGGCAACAGCGCAAATTTCCATTGCCGTTCTTACAACGGCGGTTTTATGCCCAATTGCTGTTATCTTAGTTGATAAGTATCAAAAAAGAAAAGGAATTGATGGTACTTTAGAAAGTGAAATAGTAAATACGAAGCAAGGTACCCAAAATATTGCAAAATAAGATTAACACCCCTGAGTACTCTCTCAGGGGTGTGGTTATTATATCTTTTTAGAAAATAGGAAAATGTGTGTTTTGGTAATTTCATAACATAATTAAACAAAAGAAAAAGGTGGGGGATTTTAATGGAAACAACCTTACTATATGGTAAAACTGGCCTTACTCTTCAGTTGCCTAATGATGCGTTTATTGTAGAACCAAATCATTTACCAGGATTAGAAAATGAAATTGAAGCACTAAAAGAAGCATTAAGAAATCCAATTGGCGCAGCGCCTTTAAAAGAAATGGTGAAAGCAACGGATAAAGTGGCCATAGTTATTAGTGACATTACAAGACCAACACCCAATCACAAGATGGTACCCGTACTGATTGAAGAACTTAATCATGTTCCATTAGAAAATTTTGTTATTATTAACGGCACGGGTACCCATCGTGACCAAACAAGGGAAGAATTTGTTCAAATGCTTGGTGATTGGGTTGTAGATAATATAAGAATCATCAACAATCAATGCCATGATAAAGAGACATTGGTTAATCTCGGAAAAAGTAAGTTTGGTTGTGATGTATTTTTAAATAAAGAATACGTAGAAGCCGATTTTCGTATTGTAACAGGCTTTATCGAACCGCACTTTTTTGCAGGCTTTTCTGGCGGTCCAAAGGGAATTATGCCAGGAATTGCTGGCATTGAAACCATTTTGACCTTCCACAATGCAAGAATGATTGGAGATGCTCGTTCCACATGGGGAAATATGGAGGATAATCCGGTTCAAGAAATGACTCGTGAAATCAATCGTATGTGTAAACCTGATTTCATGTTTAATGTTACCTTAAATAAAGAAAAGAAAATCACATCTGTATTTGCTGGTGAATTGTATGAAGCACATGATAAAGGTTGTGAATTTGTAAAAAAACATGCCATGATAAAGTGTCAGAATCGATTCGATGTCGTGATTACATCCAATTCTGGTTACCCGCTTGACCAAAATCTTTATCAAGCTGTTAAAGGGATGAGTGCAGCACATAAAATTGTTAAAAAAGGCGGAACGATTATTGTGGCTTCTGAATGTTCGGATGGTCTTCCCAGTCATGGTAATTATTCAAAGATTTTTGAATTCGCTGACACCCCGCAAGCTTTATTGGATTTAATTAATGATCCGAATTTTAAGATGTTTGATCAATGGCAGGTCCAGAAACAAGCGGTGACGCAAGTATGGTCAGATATTTATGTGTATTCCATGCTCGCAGATGAACAAGTTACAGGTGCGATGCTAAAGCCTACTCATAATATTGAACAAACTTTAGAGGAATTGAAACAAACATACGGAGAAAATATGTCGATAGCCGTTTTACCATTAGGTCCATTGACCATTCCATATGTGGAAGAGTAAAAGGGGCAATTTGGCCATAAACACAATTGAATTAGCGCCAAAACGTTAGTAAAGGAGATTGTCATGCTAGAATTAAAATATAGCAAACTTCAAGAAATATTAAGGAAAATGGAAACTGTCGTCATCGCCTTTTCTGGTGGTGTGGACAGTACATTATTATTGAAGGCTGCACTCGACACTCTTGGCAGGGAAAATGTATTGGCTGTAACAGCGGATAGTGAAACCTACCCTTTTGAGGAATTACAAGAAGCCATTAAACTTGCGGAACAGCTAGGAGCAAAACATGAGGTTATTCAGACATCTGAATTAAATATTCCAGGTTATTCTGAAAACACATCAAACAGGTGCTATTTTTGCAAAAAAAGCTTATTCGAGCTTCTTGTACCCATTATGGAAGAGCATAACTATAAGAATGTAGCTTTCGGCCTAATCGCTGATGATCTTGGAGAACACAGACCAGGGATAAAGGCAGCGAAAGAGTATAACGTTAAGGGGCCGCTTCAGGAAGCAGATCTTTATAAAAGTGAGATTCGTGAGCTTTCACAACAAATGGGTTTGCCAACATGGGATAAGCCTTCCTTTGCTTGTCTTTCATCAAGGATCGCTTATGGAGAGCACATTACAATAGAAAAACTGACAAGGATAGATCAATCGGAACAAGCTATTCGTGCCATTGGAATTCGCCAAGTAAGGGTCCGTACGCATAGTGAGATTGCTAGAATTGAAGTAGAGCCACAAGAGATGCAACGATTACTGGAACATCATCAAGAAATCACAGCATTACTTCGAGAATTTGGATACAGCTATATTACAATGGATCTTGTTGGCTATAAAAGTGGCAGCATGAATAAGGTTTTGCGCTAAGTTGAGAAGTAGAAACAAAATGGTTTTTGAGTTAGATTAGAGTGGAATGCTAACATTGAGGAAATTAACGGAGGCTTCTCATAAGTTTAGTTTGAACTTTTGAGAGGCTTCTTTTTGCATTTCTTGAAGCCCTTAGGGTTATACAACAACATCATTTAAGGTGGCAATTTGATATTGAAAAAATATTTAGAAAGGTTCTTTTTCGAAGAAATTAGTTTAAAGAGGCTTTCGCAGTAAACAAGACGGGGAACCTAAGTCTTTGAAATAATCTACAGGATTAGATATACTTAAATAGTAAGATAATTTTTAATAGTTTTAGACTATAAAAATAAGAGTCTAAGATTCATTTAATTAGGAAGGTGGAAGTAAGAAATGAATACACTAGCAGCACAAGAAAGAGAAGATGTTAAAAAATCTACTTTGAAAACAATGAGGAAAGATGGGGAAATTCCTGGGATTGTTTATGGAAGAGAGATTAATACTAAATCTATTTTTATTAAGAACGCAGACTTACGAAAAGTGATAAAGGACGTTGGTAGAAATGGTATTATATCGCTAAACCTTAATGGAAAATCAAAAGATGTTATTTTAAGAGATTACCAAAATAACCCTGTAACAAAGGATATGCTTCATGTGGATTTTCTTCAGGTTGATAAGCACACTGAAATAGATACAAGTGTTAGTGTGATTTTAAAGGGAACATCTAATGGAGAAAAAGTTGGAGGAATTGTTAAACAGTTTCTGCACGAATTGAATATAACAGCAAATGTGAATAATATCCCTGATAGTATTGAAATTGATATGACAAATTTTGAAATCGGTCATACTGTTCAAATAGCAGATATTAAAAAAGAGTATAGTAACTGTACGTTCAATCATGAGGATGAAGAAGCCGTCATGATGGTGGACTATGTGAAACCTGTAACAGAAGAAGAGGATGCTAGTGAAGTTGAAGCATCGGGAGTTTAATCCTGAAATATTAACAATAATAAAAATAAGTCGAAGAAGTTGCAATCAACTTACGAAAATTAGCTCCCACGCTAAGCTTCATTAACTGAGCATATTTCAGGCTATTAAACTGTTTGTCTTTTACCATTAAAAGTATAAATAAAACGAAAAACGATGTCAATATTTTTTTTAGCAACTATTGAAGTGTATCAAAATAGTATCCTATATTGTAGATGAAAAAAGATAGTTAGCATGATTCGCTAACTATCTTTCATTTTTTATTGTTCACATCCTAATCAACCTTGCCTCTGTCAGGTTTTGCTTCATAAGCAATATTATTACACACCCTAGCTTTAGCTATGGGTTACTGCTACAAATGCTTCTTGTATTAATAGATTTATAGTAAAATAAAAATAGATTAGTAAATATTAACAAAGGCGGGGTACTATGGCTGAAAAAGTTACTGTATTAGGTGCAGGTACAATGGGGCATGGAATTGCTCAACTTTATGCTCAGGCAGGATATAATGTTTTTTTATATGATATTAAAGCTGAATTTTTAACTAATGCGGTCACCAGAATTTCAACGAATTTAAATATGCTAATCCAAGAAGGAGTTATTGGTGAAAAGGAAAAAGAAAGCGCTTTATCACATGTTTTTATAACGACTAATTTAGAAGAGGCTGTTAAGGATACAACCTTTGTTACCGAGGCTGCTTCAGAGAATTTAGATATTAAATTTAGCTTGTTCAATCAGTTGGAAGAATTAATCGAGGATGATACCGTTATTGCCTCTAATACTTCGACATTTTCATTAAGACAATTATCAGAAGGGATTCAGAAGAAAGACCGATTAATTATCACTCATTTCTTCAATCCAGCTCAGATTGTTCCGTTAGTGGAAGTGGTGAAGGGACCTGATACTCCACAAGAAATTATTAACCGAACCGTGAAAATACTGAAAAGTATAGGAAAAAAACCAGTAGTTCTGAAAAAAGATATCCCTGGTTTCATTGCCAATCGCTTGCAAGCAGCACTAGTCCGGGAAGCCTTTTACTTACTGGATGAAGGGATTGCTTCCGCAGAAGATATTGATTCAGCCATTACCGATGGTCCAGGATTCAGATGGTCATTTATCGGTCCATTAGAAACCGCTGATTTTGGAGGACTTGACATTTGGAAGAGTGTAGTGGAAAATCTTGCCCCAGAATTATCAAAGGAGATAAAGATTCCAGCCTTTGTTGAGGATAAAGTCCAAAGTGGAAATCTAGGAATCAAAACAGGTAGTGGGTTATTTACATACGCTGGTGATGAAGAAATTCAACAGAAAATTAGACAAAGAGATGAAAATTTTGTTAGATTAGCTAAAATAAAGAACACGTAAATCTTACCTATTAAAGCAACGAAAAGAGTTAGAGTTAGCCTGATTATACTTTAAAAGAACGAATACCCGACGGAATTCGTTCTTTTTGTTTTAAGAGGAGTGTTTTTTTCAACTCATTATAAATGATGACAAACGGCAGGATAATGGGCTTGTCTCCTTATTTAACAAATATGATTGGTTGCTTATAAGAACAATTTTTCTAATTCTAATGGTTCGATATATTTTCCATCTTTATAAGCACGCATGTTACCGCCGGAGATTTCATCAATCAGAACGATTTGTTTTTCTTCACCTGTACGACCAAATTCGAATTTAATATCGTATAACTCAATGTCCTTTTTAGCAAGTTCCTCTTTAACGACGTTTCCGATTTGTTGTGTTAATTCTTTTAATACTTTATATTCATCTTTAGATAAGATACCAAGCATATCCAATGCATCTTCACTAATTGGCGGGTCTTCGCGTTCATCGTCCTTAATGGTCACTTCGACGAAAGCATCTAGTGGCTGCCCTTCTTCAGCATATAATCCGTATCTACGTAAAAAGCTTCCTACTGCTCGGTAGCGGCAAATGACTTCAAGCCCTTTTCCAAAAACTTCAGCAGGTTTTACAGTCATTGTCGCCTTTTCGATATCAGCATCAACATAATGAGTGGGGATTCCTTTTTCTTTTAATTCTTCAAAAAAGTATTTGGTAAGCTTTAATCCTGAGCGTCCAGCTCCTTCGATTGTCAAACCAACCGAATTGGCACCTGGATCAAACACACCGTCAACACCGGTAACATCATCTTTAAATTGAAGGAGGTAGTTGCCATCCTCTAATTCATAAACATCTTTTGTTTTTCCTGTATAAATATGCTTCATGTTCAGATCTCCTTTACGATTTTTTACTATTAAATTGGAATAGCATGCTTCTAAATATCATAAAGCAATAATTTATTATTACATGATTTACAAAATTATAAAAACATTTAGGATAGTATCCTCATTCTTAACAGATAGCAAAGATAGGATTTATTGAAATGAATACTTGTGGTTCATCCCCTTATTTAAACCAATCGCCCAAAACACGTATAATAAATGTTAATTTTTAAAAAACATACGTGTTTGTTGACAGTGTTAATTTTCGATGTTACTATGAGTTAGTAAAAATTAAATATTATTCTCGTATAATATTAGGGATATGGCCCTAGAGTTTCTACCAAGCTACCGTTAATAGCTTGACTACGAGGTTGTGTATATAAATATAGGATTAACTCTTATTTGTTATTTCTATATATCTACCCTCCTAACGTCAAGCACCGGTGTAACTCGGTGCTTTTTTTGATTTTTACACAAACGACCATTCAACATGATTTACAGAGGAGGAAAACTTTTATGAAAAAAAGTACAAAGAAAATAGTAATGGTATTATTCATTTCTTTAATGACTGCTGTTATGGCAGCTTGCGGAAATGACTCAGCTAAAGACAATGAAGCTAAGTCTGAAAAAGGTGAAGAAGGATTAAAAATTGCCATTGTAACCAGCCCTTCAGGCGTTGATGATGGTAACTTTAATGAAGATAACTATAATGGTATTTTGAGTTTTATTGAGAAGCATCCAACAGCAACAGTAAAAGCTGTTAAAGAAGAAACGGGTGATCCTGCCGCGGCTGTACAAGCTGTTGCTGATATTGTGGCGGATTACGATGTAATTGTAACACCTGGGTTCCAATTTGCTGGAGTTTCTAGTATTGCTGTAGAAAACCCTGATAAAATATTTATTTTAAACGACTCTGAGCCCGCACCTGTAGGTGACCAGAAAAAGTTTGACAATATATATGCGATGAATTTTGCTGAACAAGAAAGCGGCTTTTTTGCAGGAATGGCTGCAGCATTAGAAACAAAATCAAATAAAGTAGCGGTTGTAAATGGTATAGCTTATCCTTCAAATGTAAATTATCAATTTGGATTTGAATCAGGTGTAAATTATGCTAATAAGGTATTTGGGAAAAATGTTGAACTTGTTGAATTATCAGGTTATGCAGGGATTGATGTAGAAGGTGCTGATGTTGGCGGTAACTATGCAGGATCTTTTGCAGATGAAGCAACAGGAAAAGTTATCGGAAATGCGTTAATTAAACAAGGTGTAGATATAATGTTTGTTGCAGCTGGTGGTACTGGAAATGGTGTATTCACAGCAGTTAAAGAAGCTAAAGGTGACGTAAAGGTAATTGGTGTGGATGTTGACCAATTTGATGAAGGTGTAAATGGATCCGAAAATATCGTATTAACATCTGGAGTCAAATTCATGGGTATGAATATTGAAAAGGCATTAAATTCTGTTGTTGATGGAAGCTTTAAAGGTGGAAATGTCGTTCTTCATGCAGATACAGATTCAACCGGTTTTGTAAAAGAAGAAGGGCGTCATCAATTATCAGAGGATACATTGAACAAGCTTAATGAAACATATCAATTAGTTAAAGAAGGAAAAATTGTACCTGCATCTAACTTTAATGGGCATACTCCAGAAAAGTTTCCAGGGTTGTAACACTAAATAGAAACACAATACTGACATGAAACATAGAAGTTTATCATTTCCTAAAAACCAGGGAATGATGAACTTCTTTTAACTTATTTTTCACGATAGAGGAGACAAAAGATGTCTGATTATATTGTAGAAATGAAACATATAACCAAACGATTTCCTGGAATAGTGGCAAACGATGATGTATCCATTGGCATTAAAAAAGGAGAAATTTTTGCCTTGCTTGGTGAAAATGGTGCAGGTAAATCAACTCTAATGAGTATTCTAGGTGGCATGTACGAACCGGATGAAGGAGAAGTTTATATTCGGGGTAAGAAAGTTCAAATTAGCTCACCCAATCATGCCGCAAAGCTTAACATAGGAATGGTCCATCAGCATTTTAAGCTCGTCTCTGATTATACGATTACTGAGAATATTATCTTAGGAGTAGAGCCAATCAAAAAATTTGCAGGTCTCTTTCCATACGTAGATATTCGAAATGCCAATCGGAAAATTGAAGAACTGTCTAAAAACTTCGGCTTAGAAGTGGACCCTACGAAAAAAATAGCTGATCTTACTGTTTCCATGCAGCAACGGGTGGAAATTTTAAAGGTGCTTTATCGTGAAGCAGAAATCCTTATTTTTGACGAACCAACGGCCGTCTTAACGCCACAAGAAATTGATTTCTTGCTCGGTATTATCGAAGGTCTGCGAAACGGTGGAAAAACAATCATATTAATTACACATAAACTAGAGGAAATTAAAAAAGTAGCTGATCGATGTGCTGTTTTGAATAAGGGTAAATTAGTTGGTATGTTGGATGTAAAGGAAACATCTACCAAGCAAATGGCTCAACTCATGGTTGGCAGGGAAGTAAATTTCGAATCTGATAAAGCCCCTGCTGTAATGAAAGAGGAAGTATTGAAGGTAGAACATTTAACCGTTAAAAATGAAGATGGTTTTGAAGTCGTTAAAGATGTATCTTTTACCATTCATAGTGGTGAAATATTTGCTATCGCTGGAGTCGCAGATAATGGACAAGTCGAAATAGCGGATGCCATTGCCGGATTAACAAAGGTTAACGGTGGGAAAATATTCCTTGAGGGTAAGGACATTACCAATGAAAGTATAAGAAACAGAACAGAAATGGGAATATCTTATATCCCAGAAGATCGACAAAGCTTTGGACTAGTATTGGATTTTGAGTTATCAACAAATTTAGCATTAAAACAGTACTACAGGGAGCCCCTTTCTAGTAAAGGAGTCTTAAATAAAGAGGAATTTGAGCAATTTGGCAGTAAGTTGATTGATAAATACGATATTAGAAGTGGACAAGGTACCAAGACGCAAGTTCGTTCGATGAGTGGCGGTAATCAGCAAAAAGCAATTATTGCTCGTGAAATCGAATTACAATCGCCGCTCATGATTTTCGTTCAGCCAACACGAGGAGTAGATATTGGTGCGATTGAAAATATTCATAAAATGATGATCCACGAACGAGATCAAGGAAAAGCAATCTTACTTATTTCATTGGAGTTAGATGAAATTATGAATGTAGCGGATACCATTGGAGTTATCTATAATGGCCGACTTCAAAAAATCGCCAGCAGTGAATCGTTAACGACGAATGAAGTTGGCGAATATATGATGGGGGCAAAGCATGAGTAAAGATAAAAAGATAAAAAGCTTACGTTATAATCTAATTCGACCAATGAGTAATGAGAAATGGCAGCCCATCTCCATTCCAATTGTTTCAATACTAATAAGTTTTATTGCTGCGGCTATTGTTATCCTGTTAATAGGTAAAAATCCCTTACAGGCGTTTTACAACTTATTCCAAGGAGCAGGTATTTTGCCTAAGCCTTCTTATGCCGGCTATAAGAGCATGCTGACTGATTTTTTGAGTTTGCTAAATGCCATGACGCCGCTTGTATTTGCCAGTTTGGCAGTCGCTGTTGCGTTTAAAGCGGGTCTATTTAATATTGGGGTTTCTGGCCAAATGCTTGTTTCTGGTTTTTTAGCGACGATTGTCGTTGGCTACAGTGGTTTGGATGCGATAATCGCAAAGCCGCTTGTGTTGGTAATCGGAATGGTCGCTGGAGGATTAATGGGAGGATTAGTAGGGTGGCTAAAATATAAATTTAACATTAATGAAGTAGTCTCTACGATTATGTTAAATTATATTGCACAATATGTCATAAGCTTTTTCATTCAAATGTATTATATTGATCCTGTTTCAAGACAATCGAAATATATTTCAGAAGCAGCAAGATTAACTTTAGTAAATGTTGAAATAGCCAACTTGAAAATGGATATTCCATTGGGATTTATTTTAGCCATCATTATTGCTATTTTATTAAAGTTTGTCATGGACAAAACAGTGGTTGGTTTTGAAATTAAAGCGGTAGGTTCCAACCGCAATGCAGCTAAATATGCAGGAATTAATGTCGGAAGAAATACCGTCTTAGCCATGGTTATTTCAGGAGGATTGGCTGGTCTTGCAGGTGTCACTTATTATTTAGGTTATTTTTCTTCCATACAGCCAAAAGTATTATCAAGTATCGGTTTTGATTCCATCGCTGTATCTCTATTAGGAAACTCTCATCCAATTGGTGTTATATTTTCATCATTTTTAATATCAATTATCGACCAGGGAAGCACATATATGAGTTCACAGGCTGGAATTAGACAAGAAATTTCTTCAGTTATCATCGGGTTAATCCTTTTATTTAGTGCTTGTGGTGCATACTTGAAACATAAAGTCAGCCGCTTGAAGGAAAAAGAAGTGGATCAAAAGGAGAGTGAATCATAATGGATACGATAATTATTGATGGATTATCCTTTGCTCTGCCTCTTTTTATTATGGCAATAGGCGGAATATATAGTGAAAAGAGTGGTATTACCAATTTAGCGCTTGAAGGCTTTCAAGGGTTTGGGGCTTTCATCGGAGCGCTGTCAGCTGTTTTAATCGCCCATGCTACTGGCACAGATATTCAAAATCTATTTTACGTGTCGTTACTATTTGCAATGATTGGCGGGATGGCTTTTTCCGTTATTCATGCTGTACTAAGTATTAAATTTAAGGCAGATCAAGTTATTAGCGGTGTCGTGATTAATATTTTGGCTTTAGCACTAACAACGTTCTTAACAACACAAATAAATGCAATTGTATTTGGAGCGGCTTCGGACAAGTTTCGATTAGGTGTATCCGAACGGTTTACAATTGAAGGTTTAGCCAATATACCAGTGATTGGCGCCGTCTTTACAAATGTGTATCCCTTCGAAGTGATTATCATCGTGATTGCCTTTTTTGCGTGGTATCTTTTATATAAAACAAAATTTGGCATGCGCTTGAGAGCGAGCGGGGAAAATCCCCATTCGGTTGATGCGGCGGGTGTTAATGTATCAAAAATTAGGTTTTCTGCGGTTCTAATTTCGGGTCTATTATCAGGTCTGGGCGGCATATGTTTTGCCTATTCCATTTCAGCTAACTTTTCTTCAAATATTTATATGGGATATGGATTCTTAGCTATTGCTGCATTGATTTTTGGTAATTGGAGGATTCTCCCTACATTAGCTGCTTGTCTTTTATTTGGTTTTGCAAAATCTGGGGGAGCGTTTATTGCTCAGTCAATGGCATTACCAAGTAGTTTCACCGATTTATTCATGATTTTACCGTATGTATTAACGTTATTGTTATTAATCTTTTTCTCTAAATCAAATCGTGCTCCTAGAGCATTAGGCGAAATTTATGATAAAGGAAAGAGATAGTTAACTTATCTAAGACCACAAAAAACAATGAAAGAGGCTTTCCATAAGTTCACTGAACTTATGGAAAGCCTTTTTGCAGATGAAAATCGGCTTTTTTTTGTTTCGTATCGTATCGCATGGCGATATAACTTGTAAATATATCTAAAAACAGTCATATTTAATAGATAAGGGGGGTTCGCTATGCGACGTGATATACAACCGAATGAACGAGCATATTCTACCAAGGAAGTGGCAGAAGAAGTAGGGATTGCAACTCCTACTGTTCGAAAGTATGGCCAAATCTTAGAGCGGAATGGATATGTGTTCTTGAAAGATGGCGATCGACGTATCTTTGTTCAATCTGACATTGGAGCGCTTATAGCGCTGCGCGATACATCCAAGCCTCTAGACGATACAGCTAAAGACCTTGTGGATCAACAAAAAGAAAGATTAGAAGAATCCAATGAAATAGAGATTGCGATAACCGATACATATGAAAATTTACCGTATGACCCGAATCAATTAAAAGAGTTCTTTACATTTTTAGTCAATGAACTCGCAGCCACACGTGAAATGAACATCCAACTGAAAAGCGATATGTCAGAGCTTAAAACAAAGGTTTCTCGACTCCAGCAAGATCATCATGTTATAAGTTCTAGTATTGGAAATGCAGCGCAAAAATCTAGTGCTAAAATTGAAAAATTAGCTGAACAACAAAATATCCAATACGAAACATTGCTTCAACAGGAAAAACAAAAAAGTGAACTCTTACAAAAAGAGATACAAAAGTTACGGGACGAACAGACAAAAGAATGGAATTCACAAAATGATTTTAATAAACGTTTAGAAGAAGCGATACAAAAACCTAAAGGAAAATGGGGAGGGATTTTCTCCGTGTTTCGTAAATAAGGTAAGGAGCCTGATTAAGGTTTTTAAGCTTAATCGTGCTCCTCAAGAAAGGGGCTGGGAGGGACAGCTCTTTTTTTTGATTCATATCGCCGGGCGATACACCTTGTAATTTCATAGCGCTTTGTTCAATCCGATAATAGAGCGCATATCGCTACCCGATATGGATAAGAACTTAGAGATGATACATTTAAAGAACGTGTGTATGAATTAAAAGAAAGATTAGAAGTAACCACGGAAATTTCGATACCCGATACATTTGAAATCTACCCCTCAATCCCAACCCCAATCAGTAAAAAGAAATCATTATGTTTTAAATTTCAACAATTCCCGGGAAATATCTACAAATAATGAGTAGATATCGACAAAAATTGAAGCATTTAAATATACAAGAAAAGTGATATACAAACATTTTGCTAACGCAATCCAATGAAAAAAGTTAATTACCTATATTAGAAAAACAAGAGTTTTCTTCGACAATAAATTTTTCTAGAAAACAGGATAAAACTTGGTTTAAAAGGATTTACTGCACTTTCAATCAAACGTTTAATTGGTAGAACAACCTGTTTTTATTTGTGATAATATGTATTTCGCTAGTTTCTATTGTCAGTTTTGAAGATGATTGTTAACAACCACAACTTTTATACGACAATTAATTCTCTTGAAAATAGTCAAAAGTTCGTTTATTCAAAGGGTTTACGCTCTATTTAATCAAACGATTAATTAGTTGAATAGATGCTAATCAAACGTTTGATTAAAAATGATTTAAATGCTGTCACACCAATGTTTATTCCTCCATTTTAGGAAGATTATTGTCGAGAATGAGGATGTAGTAATAATGGTGGAGAAGGATCACGATCATGGTTCTAAATAAGGTGACAGGCACCATCATTTTGGATGGTGCCTGTCACCTTTATTGTGCTTCTATCATTTAACCAAGGCGCTGGACGAACCAGAAGAGGCCCATGGCCATGATAAGGGTGGAGCTGGTTGTGACGAAAGCGGGAAAACGTTTGTACTTTCTGGCCATGACAAGCAATGGAAAGACGAGTGCGATAATGGCGATCTGGCCGATTTCGACACCAAGGTTGAAAAAGAGCAACGATGACGCAACGGTGCTGCTGGAGAGCTGCATTTCCTGTAAGATTCCGGCAAATCCGAAGCCGTGAATGAGGCCGAACAAAAGGGTGATGATCCAGCGTTTTTTCAATTTCCACTTAGTCATGTTTTCGATTGCGACAAAAACGATGCTGAGAGCAATCGCTGCCTCTACCAATTGGCTAGGAAGTGAAACGATGCCGAGTGTTGCAAGGCCAAGAGTAATGCTATGGCCCAGCGTAAAAGCGGTGACAACCTCAACGACACGACCGAGTGAAATAGCCGCTGGGAGGATCAGGCACAGCACGAATAAAATATGATCATAGCCTGTAAGTATATGCTGAATTCCAAGGATGACAAAGTTCGAAGCCTGACGAAGCCAGTTCCGATCGCCGATGACTAATTCACGTTCGGCAATGGTAAACGTGAATTCTTGGGTTCCTTTTTCGCCTTCGATGGTAGCAAAGTTGATGTGTGAACGGTTGATATCATCGACAAATAACTCATATGCGATGCGGGTTGATTCACCACCGCAGGGGTACTCCATTTGGAAGTGTGCGAGGGGATAGTTGTCGCTTGTCATGCTGACGTTTGTCCCGGTCACTTGCGGTTCGCAAATAAGTTCGTCACGGTAAACATGCATGCCTACAGTTATGTAATTCGTAAGGGTTTCTTCATTTTGGGATAGTACTTCTTCCATTTTCTGTATCGAATCTGCGGATTCAAAGGCAGCAATAAACCCGAATGCCCCAGCAAGCTCAGAAAAATCAAGAGCTAGGTCTATTTCAACTCTATCGGATCCGTCCTGAACGTCCATGTAGCCGTAGCTGTTGGCGTGGGCACTTGCCTTAGTTGGAAGGAAGCTTGTCAGTAAGAGTACGAATAAAAGGATGAAAGAATTCAGAGTAAGTAGTTGTTTCATATAAGGTGGTACTCCTTCCTATTTAAAAAATGTTCCTTTGGAAAACAGGGGAATGGAGATGGTATCATAGTGATCCATCTCCATCCCCGTTTTCTATTACTTTGCTGTTTTAATCTCTTTTATTTGCTTCTCACCGCTTGGGGTTTTGTTGATGTCGAAAGCATCATACAATTCGCCAGTGGCAGTACGGGCTTCATAGGAAAGTTTGTTTCCGTCAACCGTAACTAGCTGATAATGCTGTGTATCCTTGCTTGCTTTTTTCACTTCGGCACCATTATCATCCCAATTTTTCGTTGTAGTGTCGTACATCTTAGGACCGGAAACAGAGACAACGAATACGGTGTCGGCTTTTTCGCTCATTGCATTTGTTCCTTCTGAAACATTGGTTACCATACCGCGGGCGTAGCTGTGGTCATGTCCTTGAAGAACGAGATCGACACTGTGCTTTTCGATGACAGGAAGTAGCTTGTCACGGACTTCTTGGTTATCTCGACCAGGAGAAGTCGAGAAAATCGGATGGTGGAATGTCAGAACGGTCCACTTGTTCGGATTATTGGTTAGGATTTCTTCTAGCCAAGCTACTTGCTTGTCTAGGTTTTCACCACGAAGGTTCGTATCAAGGGTAACGATACGCATGCCTTGATAATCGGTGTAATAGACGTTTTCCTTTAGTTCAGCAGGTCCATTTTCAGGAAAAGCAAATTGTGGGTTCCAGTATTGGGAAAGTCCCTTTGGTGCTCCTTTGACGATTTTTGAGTATTCGTGGTTGCCTGGAGCGGCAATGCTAGGAACCATGCCATTGATCCAGCCGCCAGCTTCGAACCATTCACCCCATTGCTCGTCGGCATCCCCGTGGTTGATCAAGTCACCGGCGTGGATGATGAAGTCAGCATCAGGCATATCGGAATAGGCATTACGGATAACACGGGACCAATGTTCTTTTATGTCGTTTTGTGCGTCTCCAACATAAAGGAAGGAGAATGGCTCAGCCTGGTTGGAAGCTGTTTCGAATTCAAACCACTCGCTCCAGTTGACCCCATCTCCGACCCGGTACAAGTACTTTGTTTCCGGATTAAGATCTTCAAAGTTAACGGTGTGGTATTTTGAAGTGTACTCCTGATTTCCTTTTACTTCACTTGAGCTTTCGGCATTAATGGTGACCGCTTGCTGCTTGAAGGATGGGCCATCCCCAGCAACAGCAATCTGGGCTTGTGGTGTGATAACGCTAGTATCGGTGCGCCAAGTAACAGCTTGAGTAGTGGCAGTGTCACCTTTCCAGTTCAGGATTACACGGTCTGGAACAGGGGTAGGCTTGTACGTCTCCGAAGCCGGGTATTTTGTTGCAGTCAGGTCGGCAAGGACAACATTCATCGTCGGAACCGCGGCAACCAGCAAAGCTGATAGCAAAATCGTTCTGCTCTTCGTGGTGCTGAACATCTTCTTAACATTCATTCAATCCATCTCCCTTTGTACGAATATGTATTACAATCCAATCATAGGATAGAGTTATTTAGCGGGTGTATGAATGCAGTAAAGAAAAGGTAAAGCGTGTTAAAATGGGAAAATAGTCCAAAAAATCCGAGTTTTGGACAGGATTTACTCTTCCTTTTACTATTTATGAGTGTAGATTTTCACTCTCGAGGATAAATTATTAGGCAACAGGACCCAAGCCGAGATTTGTGACCGTTTAATTTTTAAAATATTTGTAAAATTTTTGCTAAGTTTGTAAATTTTAAAGCTGAGGAAATGAAACGCAATAAAGCTAAGTAGAGATAATTAAAGAAGAAAGGTGCTGAAACCTTTCCGATAATGAAATTAGAGGCTTCTCATAAGTTCACTGAACTTTTGGGAAGCTTCTTTTTTCATTACTAGCGTTACGTGGAGATATCCACTTCTTTCTCTCCATTTCGATTATTTTCTAATAATCTCCAATCGTCAACTTACTAAAATAGGGCTGAAGACTTAGTAATGAATTGGTCTCTAGCGGGTTAATTTACAAAAAATTAATTTGTATGCTTACTTTAGAGTGGTTACTATTTATTTAGGTGAAGTCAACTTAGAAACCTGCATGTAAGAATAATATGAATTCAAAAAAGTATGCAGGAAGGAGAAAAATAATGTTTTTGAAAATAGTCAAGAATGATTTCCTTAGAAACAAAATTGTAACGATGACAGTATTTGTATTTATCACGATGGCAGTTATTTTGGCAGCTAGTGCCATTAATAACATTGCCAATCTGTTTCAGGCGATGTCAGATCTTCAGGAGAATGCAGTACCAGCTGATATTACGGTGATGCATGCTGGAGAATATGACCAGGCAGAGATCGACCAATTCACAAAACGATACCGTGACCATATAGCGGTGCAGGAGACGATGGTTCTTCAGAATATTGATGGAAGCGATATTCATTTTGGCCAAAATCAAACGATGGCTGGAACGATACAGGATATTTCCTTTGTTGTACAGAATAAGAAATTTGATTTTATTTTGGATCTGAATAATGAAAAGCTTGATGTAAAGGAAGGTTTCGTTGCTGTTCCCATCTATTTCATGGAACAACATGACTTAAAAATAGGTGATACGATTACAGTGAAAAGCGGTGGGTATGAGAAAGAGTTTATCATTTCTGAATATGCAAGAGATTTTGAGATGAACTCTTCCCTTACTTCCTCGAAACGGTTTGTGATAAATCAGAATGACTATGATGAAATGATTGAATTGCAGGCCGGGGAACTAGAGTATCTGATCGAATTCAAGCTGTATGAAAACGGGGATTCTGCTACTGTTCAGACTGCCTATATCGAAGCGGGTCTTCCGGCAAACGGTCCTATACTTGAAGGAAAGATATTTACGATGTTTAATGCCATGTCAGATATGGCAGTTGCGATTATCATTATATTTATTAGTATTCTGCTGATTGTAATTGCTTCGCTCTGTATCAGACTTACATTTCTAGCAACGATTGAAGAAGATATTAGAGAAATCGGTGTTATGAAAGCAATTGGGATATCCAAAAAAGATATAAAAAAGGTTTATCTTAACAAATACAGAGTCATCTCAGTAGCAGCCGGAATTGTCGGTTATCTCATGTCCTTTGCAGTTGTAAATCTGTTAAACGGGAATATGAGACTTTACATCTCTTCCGATTTATCAGGTAGCTTAAAATATGTACTATCGCTTATAGCTCCATTACTTGTATATTTCATGATTGTTATGTACTGCCAGCATGTATTGAAAAGAATCGATAAGATTTCTGCGGTGGAAGCATTACGTTCGGCTATCACGGAGCGTGGAAAGAGTCGAAAATACAGTTTTCCACTTCTTAAGAACAAATTCTTCAACACCAATATTTACATGGGACTTAGGGATGTGTTTAAGCGTTTCAACTTATACAGGTTACTGTTTTTTATTTTTGTCGTATGTACGTTTATTGTCATCCTTCCGTTAAATATTTATAACACCATGAATTCACCGGAATTTTCCACATACATGGGGATAGGAAAATCCGACATGAGAATCGATCTTCGAAGGACAGATACGATTAGAGAAGATTTTAAAAAGCTGCAGGAAGAACTGAAGAATGATTCAGATATTGAAAAGTATGCGACCTACATAACAAGTTCCTACCAGGTCAAAAACGCTGAAGGTTCCTGGGACTAT
Organism: Neobacillus niacini; assembly: GCF_036961885.1. Classification (GTDB taxonomy): domain Bacteria; phylum Bacillota; class Bacilli; order Bacillales; family Cytobacillaceae; genus Neobacillus; species Neobacillus niacini_H. Next base: position 28,649 of record NZ_JBALNQ010000062.1, read on the forward strand.
ATTAATATTGAAACAGGAGATTTTTCCGTATTTCCATTAAATTATCTGGAAGGGAGAGCACCGAAGGGAACAGGTGAAATCTCACTTTCCTATGCAAATGCGTCAAAAGATGGATTAAACAAGAAAGTGGGAGATGAGGTAACCGTCAGGGGTGGCGGGGAAGAACAGACTTTATCAGTCACGGGTATTTATCAAGATATTACAAATGGTGGAAAAACAGCAAAGGCGCATAGGAGTCTTGGGGTAAATGAAGAGGCTGTTCTTTGGTATATTGTGAGCATGGATTTGGCTCAGGGCGTTGATACACGTGTGAAAATGGACTACTACCAGGATGCTTACGATTCTGCGCAAGTAAATGATATCAAAGAATATACTGGGCAGACTCTTGGAAATATCATTGATCAGATGAGCCAGATTGTTATAGGCGGAATCGCAATAGCAGTAATCATTGCTGTATTGATAACTGCATTATTCCTTCGGATGTTGTTATCAAAGGATATGTCTCAGATTGCCATCATGCGAAGTGTGGGATTAACTTCTAAAAATATTAAACATCAATATATGGCAGGAACTATGATGGTACTGATATTGGGAATCATAGTTGGAGTGCTTGCTTCTAATTATTTAGGGGAATTTCTTGTAAGTATGGCAATGTCCTCTATGGGAGCTGCAAAAATTGAATTGGTTAATGTTGCCTGGCAGACGTGGTTGCTATGCCCGTTAGCGTTGATTGTAGCCGTTGGATTTACTATTTCTATGTGCTGTAAGGTAACAGTAGAAGATGATTTATCAGTAGTTTTAAGAAGTTAAAACGGCTGAAAAGGTCAGGATTGATGCCTCTGCGGATTAGATCTTGGTTTAAATTTATGGGATTGGAGGAATATAGATGAGCAATATAGTAGAAGCAAGAGGTATGAACAAAAGAGTAGAATTAGGAAAAGAAAATGAGCTTCATATCTTAAAGGATGTAAACCTAGATATAGAAGAAGGTGAATTCGTATCGGTTATGGGGCCATCCGGAAGCGGGAAATCAACACTTCTATATAATATAAGCGGTATGGATAGAATTACTTCCGGCAGTGTGAAATTTAAAGGCAGTGAAATCGGCACACTAGTAGAAGAAGAATTGGCGAAGCTCCGGCTGAATCACATGGGATTTATCTTTCAGGATATTAATCTATTAAAGAATCTGTCATTGATTGACAATGTTATGTTTCCTGCTCTTGTATCAAAAGATGTGGATAAAAATGCGGTATATCAAAAAGCAAAAAAACTGTTGGAAATGACAGGAATTGATAAGCTTGCAGATCATAATATCACTCAGGGCTCTGGTGGACAGCTGCAGAGAGTCGGCATTTGCAGAGCATTGATAAATAGTCCGGATATCATATTTGGAGATGAACCGACCGGAGCATTAGATTCCAAATCGACAGCAGAGATTATGTCAATTCTTGCAGAGATTAATAAAAAAGGGACAACCGTCATGCTCGTTACGCATGATGTAAAAGTGGCAGCTAAAACCGAAAGAGTATTGTATATGGTAGATGGAAATCTTGTGGCACAGAAGAAAATGCGAAAATACGATGCGCAGCGTAATGATAGTAAGGAAAGAGAAGAAAGCATTATGAAATGGTTAGTGGAAAATGGATTTTAGTTTTTCATTGGCATTCGTATAATTGCGGGTGCAGTGAAAGGAAATTTTTAAATCATAGTTGACTTATCGGATATATATGATTAAGATATTATTAGTTTAATAAAACAATAGTTGATTGGACCACCAAAGACTACAATTGTTCTCCTTTTAGAAAGGGGACTAATTGTGGTCTTTTATTTTTTGGGAGGAGATAAAAGACCAATGAAAGATTATAGCTATATTTCACATTTAGAATGCCCAAAATGCGGCGAAACCTACGAGGAAAACAAAGTACAGCAATTATGTAAGTGTGGTTCACCGTTACTAGTTCGCTATGATTTAGAGAAAGTGAAAGCAAATCTATCACGCGAGGATATTGCAAATCGTCCAAATAGCTTATGGCGCTATCATGAGTTACTACCTGTTCGTGAAGAGGAGAATATAGTAACGCTCGGTGAGGGAATGACACCGTTTGAAAAACTTCCAACTCTAGGAGCAGAGTATGCAATAAATCATTTATACATAAAAGATGAAGGGGTAATTCCCACTGGTTCATTTAAAACACGAGGTGCTAGTGTCGGTATTTCAAAGGCGAAAGAACTAGGTGTAAAACAATTAGCAATGCCAACAAACGGCAATGCAGGTGCAGCATGGGCGTTATATGCAGCAAAAGCAAATATTAAGGCGACAATTGTTATGCCTTTAGATGCCCCGCAAATTACGCGCAAAGAGGTTTTTATTGCAGGTGGAGACTTGCATCTAATCAACGGGTTGATTAGTGATGCTGGTAAGGTTGTTGCTGGTTTAGTTCAAAACCACGGAGTATATGATGCTTCTACACTGAAAGAACCCTATCGTATTGAAGGTAAAAAGACGATGGGCTACGAGATTGTCGAACAATTTGGATGGAAGGTTCCGGATGTGATACTGTACCCAACCGGAGGTGGAGTGGGCATCATCGGGATTTATAAAGCCGTTCTTGAACTGCAACAATTAGGCTGGATCGAGAATGGGAAACTCCCGCGTTTAGTAGCCGTTCAAGCAGATGGGTGTGCACCAATTGTAGAGGCCTGGAAAAAAGGTGAAACCGAGTCTACATTCTTTGAGAATTCTACAACATGTGCATTTGGTATCAATGTCCCTAAAGCAATCGGCGATTTTCTTGTCCTTGAAGGGATTTATGCAACAGGAGGTTGTGCGATTGCCGTTTCAGAAGAGGAACTATTGAACGCGCAGAAACAAGTAGCTTCATTAGAAGGAAACTTCATCTGTCCAGAAGGAGCAGCGACCTTTGCAGCAGCTAGGATTCTACGTGAGCAAGGATGGATTCAAGCTGATGAACATGTCGTATGTCTCAACACAGGCTCTGGTCTGAAATATCCAGAAACAGTTGAAATCGAGGATGTAGAAACACTGCAGCCTGGACAAGAAATTTCGGCAAATAATTCATTGTTAGTTGGTGGGGAAGTTGACATTTGATTGGCAATATATGGTGGAGGTCTTACCTTACTATAAAACCGCACTATGGTTAACGGTGAAGCTTGCAGGTATTGGAATCATGTTTGCGATAATCGTCGGTATTGTTTGTAGTGTTATACAGTATTTCAAGATAAAGGTACTGACTACCATTGTCCAAGTATATTTAGAAATCGCACGTAATACACCACTATTAATTCAATTATTCTTTTTATACTATGGATTGCCTAAGGTAGGGATTACCTTAAGTGAAGAAATATGTGGAATTATCGGGCTTACGTTTCTAGGTGGGAGTTATATGGCCGAAGTTTTTCGATCAGGGATGGAGGCTGTTACAAAATCCCAAATTGAAGCTGGTAAAGCAATTGGTCTTAGTAATTCGCAATTAATGCGCTATGTGATCATACCACAGGCATTTTCTTATAGTGTCCCAGGGTTTGGTGCAAATTGTATTTTCCTTATTAAAGAGACTTCTATTTTTAGTGGTATTGCTATTCTAGAGCTGACGAACACAACCAAAAACCTTATGGGGATTTTTTATAAAACCAATGAAGCATTATTCATGCTAGTGATTGGCTATTTAATCATTTTACTCCCTCTAACATTGTTCTTGACGTGGCTGGAAAGGAGGGTTAGACATGCTGAATTCGGGAATTAGTGTCCTTTTTGAAGGTATTAATATGCTGCGTATAATTGAAGGACTTCTCGTAACATTGCGTGTCGCGCTCGTAGCAGTCGTTATTACCATTGTAATGGGATTCATTATTGGAATTATCCGGACGTCCAAAAATAAATTCGTCCAACTTCTATTCAGAGTCTATTTAGAGATGTTTCGGATCATCCCGATTCTAGTTTGGCTGTTTGTCTTTTATTATATTTTTCCTGCTAACTTTGACTTGAATTTAAGTTCAGAGGTAGTTGCTTTTATTGTCTTTAGTTTATGGGGAATAGCTGAAATGAGTGATATTGTACGGGGGGCGATTATTTCACTGCCAAAACACCAAGTTGAATCGAGCAAAGCGCTTGGGTTAAGTCCCGTTCAAATGTATCGTTACGTGCTAATTCCGCAAGCCATTAAACGTACAATACCACCAATGATTAATTTGATAACAAGGATGATTAAAACGACTGCTCTATTAACGATGATTGGGGTAGTGGAGGTCATTAAGGTGGGTCAGCAAATTATTGAAGTAAATAATATCAACTACCCAATCGTTGCATTTTGGGTCTATGGTTTTATCTTTTTCTTATATTTTTGCATCTGTTTCCCATTATCTCGTTTTTCAAGAAAGCTCGAACAAAAATGGGCAGCATAAGGAGTTGTTAGCAAAATGAGGGGACAAGTTCCTATTTTACAAGTAAAGAATCTCGTGAAAAAGTTCGGCGATAAAGTGGTTTTGAATGGTATTGATTTGGAAGTTGGAAAAGGAAAAGTAATTGCCATTTTAGGTCCTTCTGGTTGTGGGAAAAGTACATTTCTGCGCTGTCTTAATGGTTTGGAGGAAGTACAAGGAGGAGACATCTTACTAGATAACGAGAGTTTAATTGGCGATTCCACTAGATGGCGTGATGTTCGCCAGCGAATAGGAATGGTTTTCCAAAGCTATGATTTATTTCCTAACTTAAGTGTGTTGGAAAATATCTTATTGTCGCCATTGAAAGTGCAGAAACGCCAACGCCAAGAAGCAGAGGCTCAGGCTTTAGAATTACTTGAGCGTGTTGGATTAGCGGATCGGGCAAATGATTATCCAAGGCAGTTATCAGGGGGACAAAAGCAAAGAATTGCGATTGTTAGAGCATTATGTATTAATCCAGAGATTATGTTATTTGATGAAGTGACAGCCTCACTGGATCCAGAAATGGTTCGTGAGGTACTGGATGTTATTGCACAACTGGCCAATCAAGGAATGACGATGTTAATTGTGACGCATGAAATGAATTTTGCAAAACTAGTTGCAGATGAAGTGATTTTTATGGAACAAGGAAACATAGTGGAGCAAGCATCGGCAGAACAATTTTTCTCCAATCCACAAACCGAGCGCGCTCAGCAATTTTTAAATATATTACAATTTTAGGAGGAACAAACATGAAGAAGAAATTTTTAGTTTTAGTATTGGCAACATTAACAATGGTAATGTTAGCAGCTTGCGGCAGCAGTAAATCAAGTACCGGTACCGATAAAGGAAATGATAAATCTGCGAAAGCAACAACAGTAGTTGATGAAATTAAAGAACGCGGCACCTTACGTGTTGCAGTATTTGGCGATAAACCACCATTTGGTTTTGTAGATTCAAATGGGAAAAACCAAGGTTATGATATTGTGCTGGCGAAACGTCTTGCAAAAGATTTATTAGGCGATGAGTCAAAGATTGAATATGTGTTAACCGAACCACAAGCACGTGTAGATCTATTAAAATCAGATAAAGTGGACATTGTATTAGCGAATTTCACCGTAACACCCGAACGTCAAGAACAAGTAGATTTTGCTAATCCATACATGAAGGTAGCAATCGGGTTAGTATCGCCAAATTCAGCTCCAATCAAATCTGTTGATCAATTAAAAGGGAAAAAATTAATTGTTCCAAAGGGGACAACGGCAGAAACCTATTTTATGAAGAACCACCCAGATATTGAACTTGTAAAATATGATGCCATCACAGAAGCTTTTGAAGCGTTAAAAGATGGCCGTGGAAATGCGTTGGCGCAAGATAATGCATTATTATTTGGCTGGGCTAATCAGAACCCTGATTTCTCCGTTGCATTACCATCTTTAGGTGATGTAGCTTACATTGCACCAGCTGTGAAAAAAGGTAATACAGAACTGTTAAAATGGTTAAATACCGAGCTTGAAACATTAGGAAAAGAACAATTCTTCCACAAAGCATATGACGAAACATTGAAATCTGCTTTCGGTGATGACATTAGTGCCGATAATGTAGTGGTAGAAGGAAAAGCAGAGTAACAATTTTATTCAAACGAAGCGTACCTAAAATACTATTCTTGACCATGGCCTTTCATCTGTATATAAACAGGTGAGAGGCTTTTTTGTGATTAATCTGGGTTTTTAGGGGTTATTATTTGATCATCCGAATGGCTAAGCCGTAATCAATCCTCGACAAAATATTTTTCCAAAAAGCAGTTAAAATCTCGGTTTAAAAGGGTTTACAGTACTTTCAATCAAACGTTTAGTTGGAATAACAAATTGTTAACATTTATTAGAATATGTATTTTTCTAGTTTCTATTGTCAGTTTTGAAGATAATTGATAGCAACCACAACTATTCTTCGACAATTAATTCTCTTGAAAGCAGGCATTAGTTCGTTTAATAAAAGGGTTTACCCACAATTTAATCAATCGATTAATTAGTTGAATCAGATTTAACTAAACGATTAATTAAAAAAGCTTTAAATGCTGTCAAACCTGGGTCTAATCCTTCTGAGTGGGAAGAATATTGTCGAGAAGAAAATCTACAGGGACGATTCTTGTGGCCAGAGCTAGCTAGCTTCAATAAAAAAGATAAGAAACGTCCGAAACAACTGGAAAGTGGATACTGAAAATTGGTAAATGAAAAAAATGCTATGAAAATAAAAAATTCCCCAAATTTGCTCTCAATGAAGATTTGTCCTCAAGACAGCTTATTGAGGACGAAACCTTGATGCGCTCTATGGAGATTAGTCCTCAAGACTGCTTATTGAGGACAAAACCTTGATGCACTCTAGGGAGATTCGTCCTCAAGACAGCTTATTGAGGACGAATCCATAATGCACTTTATGTAGATTAGTCCTCAAGGCTGCTTATTGAGGACAAAACCTTGATACACTCTATGGAGAATAGTCCTCAAGGTTGTTGTAAATCGTCCCAGTGGCTTATACTGCTACTATACAAAAAAGAAGGCCCTTTCGAGGACCTTCCATTTAAAATTACTCTGTATATTTTACAAATAAAGATTGACCAAATTCTTTTTTACCAAAGTTTTCAATCGTATCTTGTGTCTTGCTATCAACCATAAAGTTAACAAACTTTTCTGCGTCTGTGCTGTTCACCATATCATGTTTATCAGGGTTCACTTGCATAACGTGGTAAATATTCAAAAGGTCTTTGCCGCCTTCAACAACAATTTGAAGGTTTGTTAAGTTTTTCTCTTGTGCAAGCCAAGTTGCACGGTCAGTTAAGATATAGCCGGATTTCTCGTTGGCAATCTGTAAAGAAGCACCCATACCTTGGCCTGTTGAGATATATGTGTCACCTGCTGGTGTGATCGCAGCAGAAGTCCAAATTCCTAGTTCCTTTTTGTGTGTACCAGAGTCATCGCCTCTAGTAATGAAGTTTGCTTTTACTTCAGAGATTTTTTTGAATGCAGCAACAGTGTCTTCGCCGCTTACTCCAGCTGGATTAACCTTTGGTCCTACTAAAACGAAATCATTGTACATGACACGCTTACGGTTGATAGCGTCACCGCTGGCAACGATTTCTTCCTCAGACTTTGGAGCGTGGACTAAAAGAACATCTGCCTCTCCTTTCGTTCCCATTTCTAATGCTTGACCTGTACCAACAGCAATTGTTTTGACTTTAACATTGTTTTCTTCCTCAAATATCGGGATTAAAACATCTAATAATCCGCTGTCCTGTGTACTAGTGGTGGTTGCAAGGATTATTTCAGTTGGTTCTGCTTTAGGCTCCACCTTCTTTTCCTTTGCGGCTGAATCTTTTGTTTCAGTGTTTCCACATGCTGCTAAGAACAGTAGCATAAAGACAAATAAGAATGACAAATAGCGATTTTTTAACATGATTTTCCTCCATCATAGCTAGTTTTCTTTATCGAATTAAAACAGCGCTTTCAGGTGCTTCGATACTCTTATTATAAATGTGTAATACTATGAATAACAATGAGTTTTGTTAAGTTTTGTTTGGTTTTGTTAATTTTTTGTGAACGGTACTTAATAAAACCAAACAAAACGTAACCACTAGGTGATAAAATGCATAGCCAACTAAAAGTATAAACGTATAAAGTCTATAATAGAGATACTAAAGGGGAATAGATGACATATGACAAATCTAATAGAAGATCTAAAACCGGATGTGGCAATTGTAAACCAGTTCCTGTGCATTGCTTTGGGTGGGAATTCCTTTATACATGCTTTTATTGATGAATTATATAGTAAAGAGGAGTGGACCTATTATGAAGCGTTTCAGAAATGCGAATGGAAAAATAATTCCCTCTTTTCTATGTACACAACGAAAAGCGAGGGGAAAATCAGGCAAGTGGCAGGTATCGTAGCATGGAGTTACCAAAGCCAGCAGTTTACCCAGGTGGACCAATTAATTAAAAAAGGTTATAAGTATGTCTATCAATATATGAAGCAGCATACCAACATAGATTTTGAGCACTTTATGCGTAGCTTTGCTAAAAGACAAAAGAAAAGTATCGTGAAGGAAATTGACTTAATCTATCAAAATATTGTCCTTTGGTATCTTTGTGTGCGTGAGAATAAAACATTTAATCAAAGTAATATTGCTTGGAAATCATTTATTCAAGTATTAGTTACGTCCATTAATGAATCTGAAGTAGAAAATTCCCTGTTTTCTAAAAAGATGCGCGACCAACATCGAATGGAAATTGAAGAACTTTATAAAAAATTTGGTATTCCAAAAAATCAACGATTTGATTCGATTGGATCTCTATTAGAGTTCTTAATTAGCAATAACCTAAGAAAAATATATGAATTATCCCCTGAGTGTCCTACGAAAAAGGCAGAAGAACAGGTGTTTCAAGATTCTCCTGCGAAATATATCGGAGCTATTGGCGGGTGGTTAAAAATCCTTAAAATCCATGAACTCGATGCCACTGAACAGGTGCCGTTAACAAAAATCGATTTGGATAACATCTATTTAGAACTGTTGTATGCCAAAAAATATAATCATATTCAAAACGAGGAACAGGTATTATTTTTTATTACTTGTGTGTATATCAAATGTTTAAGTGCTCATTATCAGGAAACGAAACAAATATATTTAGATCAATCCAAGCAGGAATATTATCTAGAAATGAAATCGAAAGAATCTCATATCCACGAACAAGAAGTCAAACTGATTCAAAGGCAGAGAGAATGGCATCTTAACAATGACCAAAAACAAAGAGAAATTGAAGGATTAACGAGGAATCTCCGAGAGGCCAATGCCAAAATTCGTCAGTTAGAACAGGTCATCGTGAAAATGGAAGATTATTCAGATGAGGTCCATGCCCTTCGTAACTATCTCTATTGGGAAGAGCAGCATGACAGTCATGTCAAAAGTGGTCCATCAATGAAAACCATGACAGAGTATATCCAGTCAAAGCGAATCATTGTCTTCGGCGGCTCTCCTATTTGGCAGCAGAAATTAAAGATGGAGTTTCAACAGATTGAATTTGTTGATGTATCTGAAATAAATAGGGATATTTCTAAGATTCAACGGTTCGATGCTGTCTTTATTAATACGAATGTTTTTTCACATGCCTTTTATAAAAAAATCATCAAGGAATTAAGCAAAACGGAAGTACCATTGTATTACTTAAACGGCCAAAGTAATGTGGAAAAAACAGCTGTGGAAATCTATAAATGGCTGACGGATTAATTTGTTTACTATATGTACACTGCTGAAAATACTTTAAAATGGGTCTAAATAGAGGCTTTCCATTCGTTCTTTGAACTTTGGAAGGTCTCTTTTTTCATTCTTATTGTCACCATGTAGAAGGTGTCAAGCAGGGTTTATGAAAGACTCATAGGTCTTCAGACGTGATTTTTTATAAATAATGGTGGCGGACCGGTACTAAATAACCAACTTTTTCTTTTTTATAGAATAATAGATAAATTGCTTTTATAATAAATAGGAAAATAGAGGGAATTGGAAGTGACCCCTGGCACGCCTTTGAAAATCCAATAACATTTCGTGAAAAAGCAGGTGATGAAATGAGTATTAATGTTAATTTAGCCGCTTCGCAGGCAAATAAAATCAACGATTATTCATCAAAACTACTTGAAGTTAAAAGTAACTTAAATAGTATAAAAGGTAACCTAAACAATGGCTGGAATGCACTAGAAATGATCTACATAAACCAAACCATAGATAATATAAATCGAGAAATTGCTGCCCTATCTTCTAAACTAAGTTCAATCGGCTCAGATGTTCTCTCGGCAGCACAGCAAATTCAGCGTCAAGAAGAAGCTGAAGCAAAAGCAAAAGCTGAGGCAGAAGCAAAGGCAAAAGCTGAAGCTGAAAAAAAAGCAAATACCACTGGAAACTAAACTAATAATTTATCTATAGGAGGTGCGATAAATTGCCGCCGATAAAAATTCGAACGGGTTATGTTAAACAGACTAGTGCCAGTATTGGACCTATGTCGCAAAAAGTATCAGAGGTAGGTGATGGTTTAAGCGCTCTTAGGTATTCGATTGATCATGAGATTATGAACCGGGGGAATTTACGATCCAGGTTCAATGCTGCCATCACATCATCCAATCAATTAGAGACCCGGCTGAGAAATTTGGACCGCTTTATTGCTCAATCCATGGATCAGTATTGCCGGACAGAGACGGAGTTGACGAAAAGGTCAGAATCCGCCTTAACCCCAGAATCTAAGACATCAACGATTGCTAGTATCTTGAATGTCTTCAACTACATCAATGGAAGGCTAAGTCTCGGGGATGCTGCCTTAGTCGGATCACAACTGTTCGCGATCGGGATTACGGCTGGATTTTCGCGCAGGCTTAAAATTAACTATATAGGTGGGAAACCATCGCTGTTACAGAAAATTAAGGGTGATTATAAATTTTCAGTCGGGTCTCATTCATCCTGGAAGAGCAGGGGACGAGGAAGATATGACTCTAAACTAGCTCGTGCGATCTACAATTTTTCAAACTCAAGCCCTACGAATCCTATCGCTAAGCAACTTCATAAGGTTGTAGCCTCTTATAACAATCCCTCCGCACTATTAAAGCATGCGGCTGGTTTTCCCAAGAATTTAGATCGGATGTTAAAAGCGGATACCTTATCTGGTACATTCCAAAAACGAATCACAACAGGTACAAAGGAAATTGCCGAGCACCTAATCGATGCCAAGGGATGGACTAGGGCAGCAAAGAAAGTCCCATTGGTTGGCTGGGGAATATCAATCGCTGCAAACGCAACAGAATTTTGGAATCCTGACAATGCGGGTAAGACCGTCGGTGAGAAAACCGGACGGGCAGCTGCTGGAATTACCGCTGATTTTGTCGCAATCGGAGCAGGAGCTAAAGTGGGTGCGATGATCGGCAGTGTGGGCGGCCCCGTTGGAATCGTTGTGGGCGGTGCTGTTGGTGCCTTAGTCGGCGGAGTCGGAAGTATTATCTTTGAAGACCAAATTAAAGATGTTGGCGAAAAGGTTGGAGGAGCAGTAGAAAGTGGAATTAAAAGTATAGGTGAAGGAATCAATAACACCTTTAAATCCATTGGAAGCTGGTTCAACTAGACCAGGGGGACCAGAGGGACGGTTCTTGTGGCAGAATAACATGCTTCATTAAAAGCCATGAGAACCGTCCCGGTGGTTTCGGTGGTTTTCAAATCTCATAATAAAGGATAAGGAATAAAACATGACTTTAGAAACAATGGAACTTATCGAAGGCTTATTATCCTATTATCTCAGTATTCAAGTAATTTTCAGTATCTTGGTATTTTTACTCGGTAGTGTGGTGCTTGATGTTTACGAGACAGGGGTTTATGAAAATCCCAAAACGGTTTTTCAACGGACACTTACGTTTGTGACCAATGCTTTTATTGGAATAGGACCGTATCTGAATAAGAAATTTTTAAAGTACTCTTTCTTAAAAAGAAAGTTCTTTATGTTAATTGCTATTATTGTTCAATTTTTTGCCTCTGTTATTGTTTATTATGTAATGAAAAATCTGCTCCGGGCGATTTTTCTATAAATGGTCTATCTATGAATCTACGGCTCTATAATGAAAAAAGGAATGTGAAATAAATGGATTATATTATGACCTGTACATCTGCTGAACTTGCGCTCTTAGTAACCCTGAGTGGATATCCTGGCGTCGCAAAGGGTATTGCGGAGGCTTCGGTTGGAGAAAAAAGCCAAAAAGAATGGGAAGCAATTATGGAAGTTACTACTCACCAATTAATCCTGAAGCAGCTCTGGGATGATGATCGAGAGTTAAAGGGTGAGGTTCCATTACGGGATGAGATTCAGCAATTTATAAAGAGCTATGTTGAATCGAAATGGATGGTTCGCTGCTCAAATAAAGGGCAATCGAGCATTCTGATGATTCACCATATCGAACAAGATACATGGATGACTCATATTATTGATCGTGACATTATCCACGAATTTGCTTATATCAAAAGTGCTGATATACCTAACATAATCCGAGACTATTACTCTTTTTCTGAAGAGGCAATTGAAGAAACACAGCTGTTCCATCTTTCTGATCAGGCATTTGATTTACTGAGTGAACATCGTAATGAAAGAAAAGTAAGGAAAATAAGCAGCTTTTCACCTGATGAAGAACAGAGTTTTCAAATGTTCCTCGATGATTTAGCGTTACAGACATGGTCTCTGTATAATATTTCAGTGTTCCATCATCCAAGTATAGAAAAAGACCCGATTCTTGAAAATATTGTCTTCTTTCTTCCTTCTGCAAGAGGGATTTGGGTCGTTGAATACAGTGATCATCCGACTGCCCCCGTTAGGATTGCATTAAATACGTTTGAGCAGTGGTGTGACTTATTAAATGGTGTAGGGCTTGAAGCAGCGAATGTAAATAGGTAATAACATAAAATGACAAATCCACGTGAGAATCTACTCATGTGGATTTTTTGAGTTTAGCAGTACTTTTTTCGTGGATTTACCAAGTGAAAGATAGGTATAAAAGGGTGGAAAAAGTGTTTCCGGTGATTGTACGAATTGTTAATTTCAAAAATACGATGTTCGCAATAAACCCTATGGCCGCAGTGAATATTGAACGATTAGACCTAATCCAGTTGAATAAAATTTTTCGCTTTTATCCTACTAATTAACCAAATTCTGGATTTTGGCTAATTGTGTCTAAAGTATGACAGACTGAAAAGAAATTTGTTTTATAATAGTAAATATAGGAAATTATTTCTACTTGAGCTTGAACTAGGGAGAGAATTGCTTTGATAGTTACGCTATTTGATAGAGGTAAGGCATTTAATCTTGTTTTACCAGAAAAAATTACCGGGAGATATATTCTCACCACAGTTGATAAAGATGGTAATACGATTGATTTAATGGCGGTTGAAGCAGAAAAAGGCAAGTGGTATGTGAAATCAAATAAATATGCCTATCTGAAGGGCACTGCTGGGGAAAAGGTCGGAAAAGTTCCAGTAGAGCCTTTTGTGACATATACGATTAATCGTGATCAAGATTCGTCTGCGCTATTATATGTGGAACCTGCCAGTGAAGGGCGAAATGAGTTTACTAGACATATGGTTTCAGCGGATGTCATTAAGATCGGGCGGGCGAAGGATAACGAGATTTGTTTTACCGACAAATTGGTTTCCAGCTCACACTGTTCAATCGTTTATGATGGAAAAGGTCCAGCTGTAATCCGGGATCATAACAGTTCAAATGGTACCTATGTCAATGGTGAAAGAATTAAGGAAAAAGTACTGGCCATTGGCGATGTCATATCGATTATGGGCTTACGGATCATTTTCAATGGCCAATTACTTTCATTAAATAATCCACATCAATTAGTGTTTTTGGATCGAAATGCTTTTAAACCATTTGTTGTTGATCAGCTGATTGTTAAGCAGGACGATGGTCTCGATGATTTTTTTATCGAAGAAGAACAGGATGATTTGTTTTTCCGTTCACCGAGGTTTAAGCGGGATATTGAACGAAAGACCATCAAAATTGATCCGCCGCCGCAGCAAAATAATACCGATGAAACACCGTTAATGCTGATGCTGGGTCCGTCGATTACGATGGGGATGGCATCGCTGTTTACAGGAATATTTGCGGTCCAAAATGCGATGCGGACAAACGGTGACATTAGGTACGCGATACCTACGCTTGTGATGTCATTAAGTATGATGATTGGGATGATTCTTTGGCCAATTTTAACAAAAAGGTATGAGAAGAAACGGCGGATTGCGCAGGAAAAAATACGGCAGGAGAAATATAGTAAGTACATAGAAGAAATGAAACAGGTGGTGGCGGACGAATGCAAGTATCAGAGTGAGATTTTGCACGAAAACCATATTCCCCTTTACCTTTGCTTAAAAAGGATTCGGAACCGTGAACGTAATTTATGGGAACGGACACTAGGACAAAATGATTTTCTTAAGATCAGAGTTGGCCTAGGCGATCTGCCGTTAGACGCGGAAATCAAATACCCTGAGAAGAAATTTACGCTTGAGGATGACAACCTCGAGGATGAGTTGTATCAATGGGTAGAATCTCCTCAAATTGTCAGGCAGGTGCCTGTCACCATGTCGCTTATGGATGAACGTGTAAGCGGGATAATTGGAAAAAGGGAAACGGTTGTTGAGTTCGCGAAGGGGATTATTTTTCAACTCGCCGCGTTACATAGTTACGATGAATTAAAATTCGTGTTTATTTACGATAAAGAAGAACAAGAGTGTTGGAAGTTTGTTAAGTGGCTGCCACATGTCTGGGATGATAGCAGGACTATCCGCTTTATTGCCTCTGACGACAATGAAATAAAGGAGCTTTCCGCTTATTTTGAAAAGGAAATTGCCCATCGAATAGAAGTAGAGCGGGCAGACAGTATTGAAGGAGATATAAAGCAGCATTATGTTGTTTTTTCAATGAGCAAAGAGTTAGCAGACAAAGCAGAAATGATGAACTTACTTCTAAAAGAAAAGAAAGAGATCGGCTTCAGCTTAATTACCCTGTATGACACCCTGGAGATGCTGCCGAAGGAATGCACCAATGTTGTTGAAATCAATGACAAAACCAGCAAAATTTACGATAAAGACGATATCTCTGGAAAGTACCAAGCCTTTACTGCAGATATTTACTTACAGCAGGAGGCGGAACCCATTGCAGTAGAGTTGGCCAACATTCAGCTCGCTTCTTCTGTAAAAGCTTACACACTGCCAGATATGATCACTTTTTTAGAAATGTTTGGCGTTGGAAAAGTGGAACATTTGAATGCGCCGACCCGATGGAAGGAAAATAATCCAACTCAGACCATCGAAACGGAGATTGGTGTCAACCAGAAGGGAGAGCCATTTAAGCTTGATCTACATGAAAAATACCATGGACCACATGGATTGATTGCAGGTATGACCGGTTCTGGTAAGAGCGAATTTATTATGACGTTCATTTTATCATTAGCCGTTAACTACCATCCAGATGAAGTGGCCTTTATCTTAATCGATTATAAAGGCGGCGGCATGGCGAATGCCTTCCTGGACCTGCCGCATTTAGCAGGAACAATTACCAACCTGGATGGAGCAGCTGTCAAACGATCACTCATTAGTATTCAAAGTGAGCTGAAGCGGCGTCAGGCTATTTTTAGTGAAACAAGCAGACGTTTGAATGAAAGCAATATCGATATTTATAAGTACCAAAAGTTATATCGTGAAGGTGCGGTTTCAGAGCCATTACAGCATTTATTCATGATTTCCGATGAATTTGCCGAATTAAAAACCCAACAGCCGGAATTTATGGAGCAGCTGGTCAGTGCCGCACGGATTGGCAGAAGCTTGGGTATTCATTTGATTTTAGCAACGCAGAAGCCCTCTGGGGTTGTCGATGATCAAATTTGGAGTAACAGTAAATTCCGTATCAGTCTGAAGGTTCAGGAAAAGGCGGATAGTATGGAAGTCATCAAACGACCGGATGCAGCTGAGCTATCACAAACCGGACGTTTCTACTTGCAGGTCGGGTACAATGAACTATTTGAACTTGGTCAATCCGCTTGGGCAGGGGCACCTTATTACCCTGCTGAAAAGAAAGAAAAGACAATAGATGATGGCATTACAGTCATTGATAATTTAGGACGAGTGATGAAATCGGCTAGAGTCGATAAACGAATAAATACGGTTAAAAAACCAGTAAGTCAAATAGATGAGGTAACGAAATATTTAGCATCTCTTGCAAAACAAGAAAATATTAAAGTAAAACAGCTTTGGTTAGAGCCTATCCCTGCTAACATCTACATCGATGAAGTAAAAGCGAAGTACCGTGTGATGATAAACCCACAGCGGTTTGAGCTTAATCCGGTGATTGGGGAATATGATGATCCGGCAAGTCAACGCCAGACAGTGTTAAGACTGCCAATTAGCCAAGAAGGCAATACCGTTGTGTATGGTGTGGCGGGAAGTGGAAAAACAACCTTCTTGACCTCACTTATCTATTCCTTGATGGAAGAACATACGCCTGAAGAAGTAAATCTATATTTACTAGACTTTGGTTCAGAAACATTAAGTTGGTATCGTGAGTCACCACATGTCGGCGATGTGATGCTGTCACATGAAGGGGAAAAAATCGACAATTTATTTAAAATGCTGGCTAGTGAAATCGCAGCGAGAAAGAAACAATTCTCAAATTATGGTGGAGACTTTAAAACCTTCAATCTGCAGTCGAATGAAAAAGTACCATCTATCGTTCTGATGATTCATAATTACTCAGCGTTTTCAGAGATGTATGAACAATTTGAGGAAGCTATTTCATTTTTGACTCGAGAAGGAACGAAATATGGGATTTATTTCATTGTAACAGCGTTAAATACGGGTGCGATTCGATACAGGCTTCTACAGAATTTTAAGCAAATGTATGTCCTGCAGCTAAATGACACAACTGAATATTCTGGTGTGCTAGGTAATGTTGATGGGGTCTATCCTTCGAAATTCAAGGGCAGAGGAATCTTTAAAACAGAAAATGTTTACGAATTCCAAATTGCTCAAATTTCTAAAGATGCATCCGACATGTACAGCTTTGTTACGGACTATTGCCGTGATTATCAGCAGAAATGGAACAAGAACTCAGCAAAACGGATTCCGATCCTTCCTGATAAGGTAGATATCCACTATATACAGGATGAAATCCGCTTTAATCAAACAAGCAGAATTCCGATTGGAATCGAGAAGAGCACATTAAGTCTTGCAACTTATGATTTTACTGCATCACCGGTCAATCTCGTAACCTCAATTACTGGTGATGAATGCTCCGCTTTTGTGCAGGGACTTGCGGAAGCCATTACGATGAAAGACAGCAGAGAGGTAATTGTCCTTGATGCTGCTGACAGCTTTGTAAATGACAGCGGCCGAGCCTATCGATATGTGACAGGTTCACAATCGTTAGAAGAGATGATTGTTTATTTATTTACGACATTGGTGCACCGAAACAACACCACAAAAGAGACCATCGCGGAAGGCAAAGCAGCACCGGTGTTTGAAAACATTACCTGTATCATCCATTCATTCACAGAATTAAATGCACAGCTATCTGATGATGGAAAAGATAAATTGAAGGTCTTTTTAGAACGAGTAAATGGATTGAACGTAACCATTATTTTTTCAGATGCCGTCGACAAGCTAAGCTCATACACGTATGAACCTTGGTTCCAAAATCATGTATCACTGAGTGAGGCGGTTTGGGTTGGAAATGGGATAGCCGATCAATACACACTAAAAATCAATAAAATTTCCAATGACATGTATGGTGAACTGCCAGAGGACTTCGGCTATGTAGTGAACAAGGGGAAAGTAAAACTAGTAAAACTTCTGACCACCGCGGCGAGTGACGAGGGGGCTGTACAATATGCATAAGATTTTAGTCGAGATTTATAACCCTGCTTCAAACAACAGCTACGATGTTTTTATCCCGTTGAAAAGTCCTGTATATGAAGTTGTCTATTTATTATCGAATACAATCTCTGAATTATCACAAGGCCAGTACAAGCCGTCCGAGCAAACGATTCTATGCGACCGGAAAACAGGGAATCTATTTGATATCAACAAAACCATCGAAGAGCTTGGTTTAAAAAATGGATCCAAGCTGATGATACTCTGACGGGTTGGAATCTTTTTAAATTTCCTCTAAAGGGGGGTGCACAATGAAAATAGCAAAGAAGGTACAATCCATCCTTCTTCCATTCATTCTATTAATAGGGGTGACAGGCTGTATGAATGAAAAATCTTCAGAGAACTCGATACTGACATATTTAGACGAGACCTATAATGAAACCTTTGAAGTAGAAACCTTTAAGGAAGGAAGTACCATTTTTAAAAACATGTACGGTGCGGATAAAGTGATCGTTCATCCAAAGGGTAAGCCTGGGCATGTCTTTTTAGCGGGTGAAGATAGAGACCATGAAGGAAAATATTACGATAACTATGTGTTGTCTAAATGGTCAGAGGAACTGACAAAAAGGTTAAAACCTGAAATTAGCAATCTACTGCCAGAGGATGCTGAATTTAGAGTTTTAGTATTTGTCGAGGACGGAAAATATGATAGCTCCATGAAGGATATGTCTGTCGAAGATTATTTAGCAAATGTAAATAATGATGTAAGTATTGAGTTAAAGGCAGCCGTTAAAAGTGCAGGGAACCCAAATGTAACGGATTATAATGAACCGATTTATCAGCTATTACAGGTGGTTAAACAGATGGATGTGAAATCAAGCCGTGTTTCAGTAGGATTTGTTGACTCTGCAGTGGATGTTTCCGATTATATTCGAACCTCGGGTGTTAACAATACACCTTGGTCCAATTTGGATGCAAAGGTTTATGGAACGATTATGGTTGATAAACGATTTACGATATCGGATGCAAGTCAAATCGAAGAATATTATAAAGCGTTTAAGGAGTGATATCATGTCACTTTCAAACTTAAATGATGAGGAGAAAAATGTTCTTCTCCAGTTATCTTATTTTGACTTACCAGGAGATTTAACAGGCTTGAGTGTTAAGGAAATGTGGGAAGAAGCAATAAGAACTCAAAACAATGGCGGAGAGGTCAGAAGAATAAAGCTTGAGGAGTATTTTACTTCTGATACCTACCAAAACTCCAGTTTGGCTGAGGTAACGCTCGAGGGGTATCAGAACAACAATCCAGCTATGGGCGGCGAGTCAGAATCAGGCTTTGTTGGCTATGCATGGGGTGACAAGACAGGTAATGCAGCAGCGGTTTATCGAGGCAGTGAAGACTTTAAAAATTGGGACCACTTTAAAACAGATTGGGTATCAAATGGCTCCGCGGGGATTGGAAATGAAATCGAACAACATAAGGAAGCCAATCACTTCTATGGGGAATTTGTAAAGGGTGCAACGGGTGAAAAGTTAATCGTTGGTCATTCAAAGGGTGGCAATTTAGCTTCATATGTGTTTGTAAATAACTTAGATGATAACCCTAATGGATATGTGGTCAACGGTGCTCCATTATTTTGGCCTAGTTTAACCAAGGAACAACAAGAAGCATTAAAAAGTAATAAATTTGATTTTATTGCCTATGAAGGTGATTTTGTACATGATCTAGGGTTTGCACCTTATGTGGATAAGACGGTTGCGATTAATAAAGAGGACTATGATGATCCATTTTATCCGCATTATGAAACGAGTGTAAATTTTTCCAATGGCTCATTTGAAAAGGCTAGACAAGGGTCGATTTTTTCACCTAAAGACATGAATCCAGAGGTAATTAAGTTTGCGATTGTTTATGCCGTAAATGGAGTAAGAGATGCTTATAAGGCAGCGTTAGCCATAAAAAACGCAGCATTAATGGTTATTCATGCTACTTGGAAAGGCATGGAAGCGGCAGCGAAACTTGTGATTGATAGCTGTGTAGCATTCATCTCTGGATTGAAGAATGTCACCACCAAGGTAACAAATGATCTAATAAGTTTCTTCCGTTCCGTTAAAAAAATGGCGCAACGCTTTTCCGGTATTACAGTCAGTGCTTATCATGGAACAAATGTCGCTGTCGAACCCTATCTTAAAGTGGATTTACATAGATTGTCCTATTATGCAGATAGATTAGAAGCGATAAAGCGAAAGACGAGCGCTTTGAATAATAGAATTGATGATTTGTATTGGGAAGCGGGACTCTTTGGGCTGGATAACGTGTTGAAAGCAGATATTTTAACCACGTTTAACACTAGGCTAAACCAAAATATTGCCTATTTACATTCCGTGAAAACCCTGCTGGAAAGAACCGAGGCTATTTTGAGTAAAAAAGCACAGTCAATACGGTAATCGTTTGGGGGAAACAAATGGATAAGAATGTTCAAAGCAAGGTTGCTAGTATCATTGCTGATATAAATGAGATTGCTAGAGAGTTAGAGGACATCTCACAGAGTTTGGGTCGGGAGTTCAAAGGGATTGGGTCTGTCAATAGTGCCTCAAGCTTACAGCAGGCGGCAAATAGCTATCGAAAAGTAATGTATGAGTTAAGGAAAATATAATCAAGTGCAGACCAAACTTTAAAGGAGGTGAGAAGAATGAGTAGATCGATCACAGTTGATCCAGCAAAGTTAGATAGTGCTGCAGCAAAGGTTGACCAGCAATCAGCTGATTATGAGAGAGTTTATAAAGCTCTTTTCAATGAGATTGAAGGTATGCAGGCTGCGTGGCAAGGTGCTGATAACCTGGCGTATGTTTCACAAATTAAAGGATTTATGGATGATTTTAATAAGATGTCCGCTTTAATGAAGCAATACTCCGAGTTTTTGAGAGTAAGTGCAAGAACGTATAGAGAAACTCAAAACGAAGTCATTAGTGGAGCGAAACGTTTAACAAACTAATTGAGTATGAATGTGAGGTGGTAATTGTGGCAGTAGAAGGAATCAAAATATCGCTAAATGAGGTTAGCAGTACAGCGAATCAAATCCGTAATTTAAACCAACAATTAACGGGCAGACTTGATGAAATCAAGAGAGAAATGAATGCTTTAGCTAATTCATGGAATAGTGATGCATCGAATACGATTCGTAATAATTTTAATTCTCTTACACCAAAGTTTGATAACTTCCGTGATATCGTTGACAGCTATGCAAAGTTTTTAGACCAGACTGTCAATGCCTATAACTCTTCAGAATCAGCAATCAACAACAACGCGAGTGCATTTAAATAGGCAGGCATGCTGACGGGTTCCTAACTCTCTTCTTTCGAGGAGAGTTAGGAATAACTACTTTCGAAGCAAGTAAAAACGGGTCATGAGGTGACTCTAAAAATGGAGACGATAAGGATGAAGATTGAGTTGGAGAAGCTTTTTTCAGGGACGCTTACGAAAGAACAATTGGTGAATCATTTGATGAACATTGTCGACAGTTTAACTGAATTAGAGAAAAGCAGTAAAGATTTCGAAAACATTTTGCTAGACAAGAAACATATTTTTCTTGATCACTTTTCAAATAGATTAGTATTTATGTATGTTCCTATAAAAGATAATGTCTTTGAAAAGGTATCAATGAGTGAATTTTTTAAAGAATTGCTTGCCGCAACGTCCTATGATGAAAATGATGATTTGCTATTTTTTGTTAAACTGCATAATTACCTAGCGGGTGCAACCGAACTCCGGTTGCAAGAGTTTAGGGAAAAGCTGACTAAGTTTTCAGGCGTCCAGGTTCAGAAAATAGAGGCTGTATCGGAATCGAATTCCAATTATTATAGTCCAGGATTCATTACTCGCGCCTTGGCAATTTCAAAGGACTCTGAAGAGGAAAATGAGGGTACCACGGTTTTAGGGGCATTACAAGAGCTAAACAAGTATGAAGAAGGCACCACAGCATTAGGGGTAGATAACGGTATGCTGCTAAAGCCATTTCTCATTGAAGAGGCAACAGGTGAAAAAATTATCGTAACCAAGGAAGTTTTTACATTAGGAAGAGACCCTGAACAAGCTGATTATGCATCGAACAGTAAAGTGGTTGGCCGGATCCATGCAGAAGTGGTAACCTCCGATGGTGAATATTTTTTAATTGATAAACATTCAAGGAATGGCAGCTATCTAAATGGAGTCAAACTGTATCCAAATGAAAAGAACAAAATGAAACACGAAGACCGCATTAAGCTTGCAAATCAGGAATTTGTTTTCAGGTTGTTTTAAAAAGGAGGTTGACTGATGGCATTTTTAACAGCGCACCATACAGATGTAGGGATCAAAAAGAAAACCAATCAAGATGCCTTGTTACTAAAGACTGCGAAAACTCCGAAAGGTCCAGTCGGCCTATTCATCGTCTGTGATGGGATGGGCGGCTTGTCCCATGGTGAGTTGGCAAGTGCAAAGGTAATTAGAGGAATGGCAGAGTGGTTTGATACGCAAATGCCAAGACTTGCGTTCTCAGAGCACTTCGAGGAAGAAATCTATTCAGAAGTTGAAAAATGCATGAAACAATTGAATGAAAAAATCCTCAAATACGGTGAGACCTCAAAAGTGAAATTAGGGACAACCATGACGGCACTTTTGATTGTCGACCATAAATATTATATTGCCCATATAGGGGATAGCCGGGCCTATCGCATTTCAAACAGCTTAAACCAACTGACGAAGGATCAAACGTTGGTCGCGCGTGAGGTAGCCCGTGGGAACATAACGGAAGAACAGGCAAAAATAGATCCGCGCAGAAATGTGCTGCTGCAATGTGTCGGGGCAACAACGGAGATTGAAGTGGATTTCTCTAAGGGTGACGTTCAAGCAAACACAGTGTTTCTGTTATGTTCGGATGGATTTTACCATCAGATTACAGAGGAAGAGTTAGAACTGGAACTCAAACCAGGAACGGTAACGAATAATCAGCAGTTGAAGGATAGAGTTGTCGAGTTAGTTGAGTTAGTAAAGGTTAGGAAAGAAGTCGATAATATTTCGGTTATAGCAGTAAAAGTTTATTGAGGTAAAGGGGCGGGGGAGTTTTTCTTGATAGAAATTGGATCAGTAATCGATGAAAGATATGAAATATTAAAGGAAATTGGCCGCGGCGGCATGAGTATCGTTTATTTGGCGATGGATAACAGACTGAACAAATCATTAGTCGTAAAGGATATTCGCAAACGTGCGTCTAGTAATAACGAGCTTCTCATCAACAGTTTAATCGTCGAAGCCAATATGCTCAAGGTACTCGACCATGGAGCGCTGCCAAAGATCTACGATATTATCGAATCGGAAGGCGATATCTATGTAGTCATGGACTATATCGAAGGAGAGTCTTTAAAAGAGAAGCTGCATCGGGAAAAGAAAATTCCCGCGAATCAGGTCATTGATTGGGCCAGGCAGCTGAGTGGGGTTTTAGAGTACTTACATACAAGAAAACCGTACCCGATTATTTATCGGGATATGAAACCAGATAATATTATGCTCACCCCTGAAGGGAAAATTAAGCTGATTGACTTTGGGATTGCAAGGGAATTCAAGACAGAGAGTTCTACGGATACAACTAATTTAGGAACGAAATCCTATGCGGCGCCGGAGCAGATGTCCGGCAAACAGACGGATGCGCGCACGGATGTCTATAGCTTAGGGGTAACCTTGTATCATCTTGTCACCGGCAAGAGTCTAAATGAGCCGCCCTTTGAGCTTAAGCCAATCCGTCATTGGGATCCAACCCTTCCTGAAGGTCTTGAACATATTATTATCAAAGCGACACAGTCGGAACCAACGGCCCGCTATCAAAGCTGCAGTGAGCTATCCTATGACCTTGAAAATATTAACAAGCTAACGGAAGGTTATAAAAATAAGCTGCGCAAGAAACTTTCGATTTTCCTCATTCCAGTAGTCTTGTGTCTAGCCTTTACGACAACAGCCGTGTTTGGCTATAAAGGCGTGAAAAATACCCAGTTCCAGGATTATATGGGATTGGTCAACGATAGCTCAGTTTATTTAATGGATGGCGAGGATAAGAAAGCCATTGAAATGTTAGAAAAGGCGATCACAACGGTCGACAAATCCCGAGCAGAAGCGTACGTCAATTTACTAGATTTATATACCAACCGAAATGAAACGGATACGGGGTTAGCGAAGATTGAAGCCTATATTGAGGATGAGTATGGAAACATCCATGAGAATAATGAGGTCCGCTTTAAAATGGGGATGACGTATTTTGATATCAAACGTAACTACGCGGAGGCGCTAAAGCATTTTAATCAAGTCGATCCCGATGAAATTCCAGACGCACAGTATTATGAAGCATTAGCGACAACGATGATTTCGATGAATATTGACTATAAAGAGTTCTCCGAAAATCTGCTGGAGTTTGAAACGTTTAATGATCGTTTGCCAAATGAACGAAAGAAAATCGATAACTATAATTCCTTAGCGAATATTTACATCTCATATAAAGGGCAAATTTCTGATGCCAATACAAAAGCCATTGAAATCGTTGAAAAAGCTTACGAAGCCCTCCGGTTAGTCGAAAATGAGAACTTAATGCTTAAGTATGAACTAGATTTTGAACAAAAATTAGCGCAAGCCTTTTACAGCAGAGGTGTTAATTCAAAAGATAAACTGACGGCCAAAGAAGATCTTGAACGGGCAATCGAGCATTATCAGAACCTTTGGGATTTAAATGCGAGTAATAAGGAAGAAATTTTAGTAAAGATCGGTGTCATTTATCAAGAGATGGGCGAACCAGCCCGTGCAATCAAGGAATTCCAAGATGCGATAAAGAACTACCCCAAAAGCATTGATGCCTATGTTAAACTCGGAAATTTATTGTTGGATATCGAGCAAAGTAAGGACGAAGGCAGCCGAAATTATCAAGCCGCGAAACTCATTTTTGAACAAGCAAATGCACTGGATGGAGCAGGTGAGGATGAAGCTTTTAAAAAGCTAAAAAGGAGGTTTGATAACCTTACTATGAACTAGAAAGGGGAAGGGAAATGGAGTACCAGATTATGTTTTACGGAGGAATGGCCGGTGCGATTATTACCCTGATCATCTCGATCATTCTCTACGTCAAAATGGGCATTGCACAAGTGGTCGAGGACTTAACGGGTATAAGCTTTCGGAAAAGATTACATAAAAAGCGAAAAGCAAAGGAAGAATCAAATCAAAAGCGGCTGACACAAGAAATCATGTTGAAAAAGCAGTATGCCAGGGAGGCTGCAGCCAGTCAAGAGACGGAATTGATGAGCAGTATCGAGGAAACGGCCTTACTTGGTGATGATGGATATATAGAAGAAACCTCATTGTTAACAGCAGACTTTGAGGAAACAACCGTTTTATCAGCGGATATGGAGGAAACTTCATTCTTAATAGAGGAAGAAGAACCTTTTAAAAAAGAAGTAGATGTGATCGTTGTTCATTCCAACACGATCATCTAAAGGGGGTTTAGTAGAATGGCAGAGAGTATAGTTAGAAAGTACAAAAGTAAAAAGAAAGTAATCTGGACATTAACGGTAAGTCTCTTGCTCATTTCTGTGTTTGTATTTAGCTCGAATGCATTTTCACTTGATGGAGCAAAGCGATTTATCGTATTTAATGAAGATGAATGGGAAATGGGATCGATTGATCAGCCAGTATGGATGACCAATAAAGACAGTATTTCCTTCAAGGTAGACTTAAAGGAAGACTTTGAAAATATTAGTCAAACAGAAGGTATTACTGGGTTAGAAACACCATTTGCTGTTACAGCTGATTACTTAGACAGTGAAATCACAACAGCAAAAATAGAAGAAATAATGGAACCTGAATGGGGCTTTTTAGGTGAATATTTGGTCACGATTCCATTGCAGCCGGATAGCAGCGATGGCAGCTTACATGTGACGGTGGAATTTGCTGTGGAGAATGCATGGAATATCCCTGCTTCAACCAACACATTTACCATTGATCGAGATGCCACTATCCCTGTTGTCGACGTTACCACTATATTTGAAGATGGTAGCTTTGAAGAAGGTGGCTTCACGAAAAAGCCGGTCTCCATGAGTATTAAAGTAAATGACAGTAACTTTACTCCGGAAAAAAGTACGATATCAATTTTAAAAGATGGAATTCCATTCGAACCTGCACAAGCGCCAGTCTGGAATGAGAAGGAAACATTCCTAGCCTTTGATAATACTGGGTTTTATGAAGTAACGATGGTTGCAGCTGATAAAGCAGGAAATAACAGTACAGCTAAAATAGTGACCTTTGGTATCGTGAAACAGGGTCCAAGATTAACGATTACAGATAAAAACGACAGTGGTTTTTATAAAAATGTTGAACTGAAGATTGAAAGCGACATTGGTATTCAGGATGCCATGGCATCCATTGAGAAAACGATAAATGGTGTAACGACCACGGAAGTGAAAAGTTTCGAGCGAAAAGGTAAAAGTGCTGTCCTTTCACTAACAGAAGATGGTGTTTATAAGGTTAGTGTTACAGTAAAAGACCGACAAAATATCGATCCAGGACATCAGTTAGGAGTAACCAGCTTTACGATCGATCATACCCATCCGAAAGCGGTCATTTCCCTTGATGGTACGGAGATGACAGAAGATGAACGAGTAGTCGATGGCGAAAAAACGGTAACAATAGCGGTAACTGATAAGAATCATGACACTTACAACGTAACGGTAACGAAAAATGGAGAACAGTATGGGATCAATCCATTCGTTCGTGACGGTGACACCATTACAACGGAACATTTATTGAAAGAAGATGGAGTCTATGAAATTACAGTACAATCTACAGATAAAGCAGGGAATGAATCAGTAATAACGAAAACCATTATAATTGATACGGGCAAACCAGATATTCAGTTCAAAGGAGTTAAAAATCAGGAACATTACAACAGTGAAAATGTGGATGTAACAGTAAGTGTCAATGATTTCACTTTTGATAAAAACAAAACGACCCTTGAAATGACAAGAACAAATGGTGATCAGGTCACCGAACTCAAACCAGGCCATTGGGACATTTATGATTACCTAAAGTGGCTTTATAAAGGTGAAATGAACATGTCCTTTTCAGTAGAAGGCGTTTATCAACTTAAAGTAATGTCAGAAGACAGATTCGGAAAAATGAGCTCGAAAACAGTAGAGTTTACCATCGATAGAACCGCACCACATGTTGATATCACTGGAATTAACCAAGGTGCCTTTGTAAAAAGTGGTGAGGTTGTCATCGGGGTTAACGAATACTACTATGAAAC
Source organism: Neobacillus niacini (assembly GCF_036961885.1). Lineage (GTDB taxonomy): Bacteria > Bacillota > Bacilli > Bacillales > Cytobacillaceae > Neobacillus > Neobacillus niacini_H. Next base: position 55,847 of record NZ_JBALNQ010000062.1, read on the forward strand.
AAACAACGTAACCGTTACGGTTCAGAAGAATGATAGTGTAATAGAAGAAACGTTTGTAAATACAGGTGAAAGATCAGAGCTCGCACTGAAATTTACTGAAGACGGAGATTATCTGATTACCGTAAGTGCAGAAGACAAGGCTGGAAACAAAGCCTCCAACAAGGAGTTATCGTTTACGGTCGATACAGTCAAACCTGTAATCGATATTATCGATGTGAAAACCAACGAAGTGGTGAAAAACCATTCATACGACACTGAGAGCAAAACTGTTTCAATCGTAGTGAATGAACATAACTTTGCTAACAACCAGATTCAGTATGAAGTAATAGAGAAGAATACAGTAACGAATGAAAGCAAAACGATTTGGATCGGTGAGTGGAGAAACTTTGCTGAAACATCAAGTCTTACCTACCTTTTTAAAGATGACTATGAGTATTTCATCAGGGTGATTGCGGAAGATGCGGCTGGAAATAAGGCAGACGAAAAATCCGTAACCTTTACTATTGATACCGTCGATCCGATAGTAGCAACCGAGGGTATTGAGAATGATCAGCATTACCAAAGTACGTCAGCAGCATTTTGGGTAAAAGATACAAATATTGACCTATCCAATACAAAGCTAACCGTGTTAAAAGATGGGGCTCCATATAGAATTGGTGAACTTGCATTAAGCTATCATACAGAAGGTGCACTAAGCTATATGTTTAAAGAAGAAGGAAATTATACCGTAACTTTAGAATCAACGGATAAAGCGAACCGAAAAAGCGTCCATGGACCGATTGACTTTATAATTGATTCCACTAAGCCTGTTGTGAAAGTGGAGGGTGTGGACGATCACTCCTTTAACCCAGGGAGCAAAAACGTGACCATATCCGTTAATGAGAAGAATTTTTCAACAAATAATGTTGAACTAGCGGTAACAAAGGATAATAAGCCATATGATTTGGGTACGTTCATTAGTGATCAAAAACAGCTTTCAGAAATTGGTCATTATTTTTCTCAGGATGGGTTGTATTCCATATTTGTTAAATCGACAGATAAGGCGGGTAACGGACCTGTCACGGTGAACCGGACATTCACGATTGATCAAACTAATCCTGCGATTGAAATCACAGGTGTTGATCAAGAGGCCTCTTACAATGAGGATAAGCGAGTGAATGTCGCTATTCGTGATGTAAACTTAGATAGTAACAAAATAACGGTAACAAGAGATGGTGCCCGCTATGATGCCGGCGGCTACTCGGTCAGTCAAAACAGTGCAACATTGAGTCACAATTTTAGCGTTGAAGGTAACTATCATGTCCTCGTAGAAGCGACCGACAAAGCTGGAAATAGCTTATCGAAGCAAGTGAGCTTCACGATTGATAAGACGAAACCAGTCATCACCCCAAAATTTAAAGGCCAAAACAGAGTGATTAAAGATGGTGAATATATAAACGAAATTTTTACACCAGAATTTGCTTTAAATCATAAAGACGATGAGATCGCTTCTGTTACGTTAAACGGTTCAGATATAGGCAGAACAGCTCCGACAGCCTCGAAGGAAATGGCTTATCACTTTAACGTACTGGCTCGTGATAAAGCAGGGAATGAAACAACATTTGAAATCAAGTTTACCGTAGATACGACAAAGCCGATTTTATCGATTTCCGGCATACTAGATGGCTTCTTTAATCAAAACCTGGCACCAATTGTTACGTATTCAGATATTCATCTAGATTTAAGCAGAACTTCTGTAACGTTAAATGGTGCTCCGTATAAAAGTGGAACACAGCTTGACGTGGAAAAAGATTATGTTCTCAAAGCAACCGTAACCGATTTGGCGAACAATGTGAGCACGAGAACCATTGTCTTTACGATTGATAAAACGTCACCAGTCATCAAGTTTAAAGAACCACTATCAAATAAATATTTTAATAAAGATATAATACCTGAACTGTTGATTGAGGATTTTAGTGAATATGACATCATTGCCCTAACCTTGGACGGCAAGGAATATAATCACGGTGATCCGATTACTTCTGAAGGTAAACATGTTTTGTTTTTCGAGGTAAAGGATAAAGCAGGTAATATTAAGCAATTAAGTGTCGAGTTTATGATTGATAAAACGGCTCCAAAGATCATTTACGATGGAATTAAGCACAATGAGATATACTACGATTCTGTTAAAGCGGCGATTACCCTTGATAATCCAAGCGATACGATTAAATCAATTATGGTAAATGGTAAGCTGTATACCTTTGATGAAACAGCAGATCAGAATGGTGCTGCAGTCTTTACATCGACTTTCTCAGAAGTCAATTCGTATAAAGTTGAAGTGACAGCGGTTGATGATGCAGGAAATGAAGTGACTACAGTGATTCCGTTTAAGATTGCCGAGAAAACAGCTTTAGTGAAGTTTTATGAAAATAAACCTTTGTTTGCAGGTTCGTTAATTGGGCTATTCGGACTAGTAGGAATGGGGATTACCGTTTTAGTTAGAAGAAAGAAAACGGTAGCGGTTGAGGAATAAAGGTAACGGAGGGCTGTGAATGATGGGAATATCATTTACAGCCTTTTTTTATATGCATTTCCACTTATAATCCGTCTGTTATTTATTGGAGTTTTGAATATTTGTGACCTTTTTACAGGGAATTTACAGAATTATATAGAATTATTAGATATAATGTCTATAATAGCAAGACCTTGAGGAGGATGTAACGTGGCCCGCGAACAAATGAACCCAACGATAGAGAAAATCCTTTTAAATATTGAAAAGGTTATGATTGGAAAAAGAAATGTGGCAGAGCTTAGTCTAATTGCCTTATTAGCAGAAGGACATGTGCTTTTAGAAGACGTACCAGGTGTCGGAAAGACAATGATGGTTCGTGCACTCGCCAAGTCGGTTAATGCAAACTTCCGAAGAATTCAGTTTACGCCTGACCTATTGCCATCAGATGTAACGGGAATCTCCATCTATAATCCGAAGGAAATGGAATTTGAGTTTCGGCCAGGACCTTTGATGGGGAACATTATTCTTGCTGATGAAATTAACCGGACCTCACCAAAGACCCAGTCCGCTCTCCTTGAAGGGATGGAGGAGGCAAGTATCACCATTGATGGTATCACCCATCGATTGCAAAAGCCTTTCTTTGTCATGGCGACACAAAATCCAATTGAATACGAAGGTACCTATCCACTGCCAGAAGCACAGCTGGATCGCTTTTTACTAAAAATGAAAATGGGCTATCCAGAAGTGCATGAAGAGATCGAGGTATTAAATAGAGCACAAAAGGTTCCGCCTATTGAAGACCTTTATCCAGTTATTGACCTCGAAGGATTAAGAGCCCTGCAGCAAGATATTAAAGAAGTCTACGTCGATCAAACCATTAAACAGTATATTGTTGATATTGCCAGCCTGACAAGAAGCTATAGAGGAGTCTACCTTGGGGCTAGTCCAAGGGGATCGATTGCGTTGATGAAAGCAGCACAAGCCTATGCTTACATGTACGGCCGTGATTATGTTCTTCCTGATGATATTCAATATTTAGCACCATTTGTTTTATCCCATAGGATTATCTTGAAATCAGAAGCAAAGTTTGAAGGTCTTTCTACTGAAGAAGTTGTTAATCGAGTGGTTGCACGAATTCCTGTTCCTGTCCAAAGGCTTGTGAAGTAATAATGAAGAAATTATGGAATCCATTCAAAAAGGTATGGAAGTTTGTTGTCTTACTATTTTTGATTATCCTAACTTTTTCATATGCGATGTTTCAAGGTGGATTTGTAAGTTGGTTTTTATTTTATAGCTTTTTACCTTTTGCCCTTTATTGTATCGGTTTATCGTTCTATTCATTGAATGAGTTAGAAATTAGTCGTCAAATACCGAAAACAGATTACAATGCGGGTGAACCATTAAAAGTAATCGTCAATGTAAGGCGAAACTCAAGGTTTCCAATCTTTTATTTTCTCATTGAGGACCAATTGGATGATCCCCTTAAGTACGCACAACAAAAATGGAAAGCAAAGGCATTACTATTGCCTGGTTTTAGGAAAGAATTTTCCTATGAATATATCATTACTGAATTGCCGCGGGGTGAGCATGTATTTCACAGCTTTCTCGTTCGAACCGGTGATATCCTTGGTTTAGTAGAAAAAGAAAAGGCACATAAAAATGAAAATAAAATCATCGTTTATCCAGCTTATACAGAGTTACTTTACCGCTCTTTTGAGAACCATTTTGATCAAGGAATGACTGCCTCAAGAGAAAGAGTACAGCGTGATACCACCTTGGCGATTGGTGTTAGGGATTATCAACCCGGGGACCGGTTTTCTTGGATTAACTGGAAAGCCTCAGCTAAACGGAACGAAATCATGACGAAGGAATTTGAACAGCGTCAATCCCATGATGTTTTTGTTGTGATGGATTGTGTTCCTAATAAGCACTTTGAGGTGGTTGTTTCTTTCACAGCCTCGTTATTGCGGGCTATTCTAAAAAAGGGAGCACAAACGGGTCTCTTAACCATTAGTCGTGAAAGAGCGTCATTTCCTATAAGGGGTGGAGAAAATCAATTGCAACAGCTCTTTTATCATCTTGCACGGATAGAAGCATCTAGCTCTACCTCATTTGACAAGGTGATAGAAACTGAAGGCATGTTTGGTCAACAAAACGCTTCCTTCTTCCTAGTTTCCGGACAATTAACCAAGCCTTTAATCGAAAAGGCTGGCTTCCTGGGGCAAAGGAAAGGGAAGATTACTCTTTTTTTAATAAAAGGAAAAACAGAATCTCCTACAGAAAATGAAAGAACACTAATTGCGCTGGCTAATGCACGAAATGTTCGCGTGCTTATGGTTCATGAAGGTGAATTTGCATCATCCTTTTCGGAGGTGAATTTACGATGAAACGAGATTTCCAGACCTTTCTTTTATACTTATTTAGTTTTTTGCTTCTATGGGAATGGTTACGTCCAGTGGAACAATTAACATCAACAGATCATATTGAATTGTTTGTTATGTTTATTCTGCTCTCTTTTGCCGTGTCTTTTTTAAAAGTTAAGTGGATATGGAAAACGATTTTAAAAGTATGGTTCATCTTTTTTTCACTAAATAAGTTTCATTATGATGAGGGATTCTTTGACTTCAGTTGGATATCCTCTTTTTTCCGTGATTTGATTACGAATTTTAGTTTGATTCTAGCACGTAATTGGTTAGAACTGACAAATGAATTTCGGACATTATTGTTTTTTATTCTCCTATGGTTAATGGTTTACCTAGTACACTATTGGCTTTTAAACCGAAAGAGAATTTTTATTTTCTTTTTCATGACGCTCATTTACATAACGGTTTTGGATACATTTACACTCTATAGTGCGAAAATGGCGATTATTCGAACCGTTGTAGTTGGTTTTGCTGTCATGGGGATGTTAACCTATTTCAGGATTTTGGCAAAAGAAAACGTAACTATTGATTCTATGATTACGCGCAAGTGGATGCGACCATTAGCGATCATGATTGCGTTAAGCGTAATCGTGGGGATTATCGCACCAAAGTTTGAACCGATTTGGCCAGATCCTGTTCCCTATCTTAAGGCGGCTGGCGATAAAGGCGGAGATGATGGAAGTGGGCCTGGAGTTTCTAAAGTTGGTTACGGTACCGATGATTCTCGTCTAGGGGGCCCGTTTATTGGTGACGACAGTGTTGTATTCCAGAGTGAAGCAGTGGATAAGAATTACTGGAAGGTAGAAACAAAGGATCATTATACGGGGAAGGGTTGGATTCCTTCCGACACATCTTCTTTACGAATCGACGGAGATGAATTAATTCCTGTCTTTCCTATTCCATCTAACGTAGAAACAAGGGATGAAGCAGCGACCTTAGTTCATTTTATGGATTATACCCATCTTATTTATCCGGCTGGTATTCAAAGGGTTCAATTTAAACGTAAGTATACCTTGGAGATTGATTCAACGAAGGAAAAGATTTCAATTTTTGGTTTTGACTCTCAACCTGTCGCCCCTGATTCCTATTCTGTTCAATATAAAGTCCCGAAATACAAAGCAACTGATTTAAGACAGACAACTGGTATGGATCCTAGCCAGATGAGTCCAGAGTTTCTTGAAAAATATATGCAATTGCCTGAAAACCTCCCTGAAAGAATAAAAGAACTAGCCGAAACGATTACGGAGGGAAAGACAAATTGGTTCGATAAGGCTAAAGCGGTGGAGGGTTATTTCGGTGGTTCTGGATTCAGATATGACCAGAAGAATGTGGCGGCGCCAGGAGAAAATGAAGATTATGTTGATCAATTTTTATTTGATACAAAAATAGGCTATTGTGATAATTTCTCCACTTCGATGGCGGTCATGCTTCGTTCATTGGGTATTCCTACTCGATGGGTAAAAGGATACACGGGTGGGGAATTTATTAAATACAGTGAAGCAGAAACGTCGAAACAAATTTATGAAATTACCAACAATAATGCGCATTCCTGGGTTGAAGTTTATTTTCCGAACCAAGGGTGGGTCCCGTTTGAACCGACAAAGGGTTTTTCCAATCAAGTGTCAATTGACTTTACCAGTGAAGATGGAACACCTGATGCTGCGGAAACGACTGCTCCACCAGCTCCAAAACCACAGCAAGATTTAGAGGGAAATAGCAGTAATTCAAAGGAGACGGATAAATCGCTTAATTTCAGTGGTTTCTGGCTTAAAACGTTCATAAGTCAGCATTGGAAGTTGATTTTGTTATCAATCGTGTTAATTGCGGGGGCGGCAGCATTAATCTATAGGTCTAGAGGAAAATGGATCCCATATTTATATTTGCTTCAATTCCGGCTAAGAAAAAGGGATGAAAATATTGGTAAGGCATACCTTGTTCTTTTAGATCAATTAGAACGATACGGCCTAAAGCGTAATGAGGACCAAACACTGAGAAATTATGCCCGTTACATTGATACCTTCTTTGCTTCAAGAGAGATGTCTAGGCTGACGGATAGATATGAGCAATATTTATACCATCAGAAACTGCCGAAGGGAAGCTGGGAAGATTCACGAGAATTATGGGAAAATTTAATTAAAAAGACAATTGCTTGACCGATAAAACACCCTATTGTTACAATAAGCTGTAAATTTAAATACGTTTCCTTCATATATCCTCGAAAATAGGGTTCGAGAGTCTCTACCGGGTCACCATTAATGACCTGACTATGAAGGCAGAAAATTGGTTAATTGCTATTGCAAAAAAGCTAGAATTCTGCCTTCCTGGTTTATTTGGAGGGGAGAATTCTAGTTTTTTTTATCCTTTAAAGTAAATACTAACGATATTAATTTGGAAGAGGTGGCCATTTTGACAGGTACGCAGGATATGATTGTCGTTTTAGACTTTGGAAGTCAATATAATCAGTTAATAACGCGCCGTATACGTGAGTTTGGCGTGTATAGTGAACTGCATCCACATACGATTACTGCTGATGAAATTAGAAAAATGAATCCAAGGGGTATCATCTTTTCTGGTGGCCCTAATAGCGTCTATGATGAAAATTCATTTCGATGTGATGAAGAAATTTTTGAAATGGGTTTGCCGATTTTAGGAATTTGTTATGGCATGCAGCTAATGACCGTTCACTTTAATGGGAAGGTTGAAAAGGCTCAGAACCGTGAGTATGGTAAGGCTGTCATGAATATCCAACATCAAACTAAACTATTCCAGGACATGCCTGAAGAGCAAGTGGTTTGGATGAGTCATGGTGATTTGGTAGTGGAAGCACCAGAGGGGTTTACGGTTGATGGAACAAATCCATCTTGTCCTATCTCCGCGATGAGCGATGAGGACCGCGGCCTTTATGCTGTTCAATTTCATCCAGAAGTCCGCCACTCTGTGTACGGAAATCAGCTGCTTAAGAATTTTGTTTTTAATGTCTGTGACTGTAAAGGCGACTGGTCGATGGGGAACTTTATTGAAGTCGAAATGGCCAAGATTCGTGAGCAGGTTGGCGATAAAAAAGTTCTTTGTGCCCTTAGCGGTGGAGTAGACTCATCAGTTGTTGCTGTGCTGATTCATAAAGCGATCGGTGATCAATTAACCTGTATATTTGTCGACCATGGCCTGCTGCGTAAAAATGAAGCGGATAGTGTTATGAAGACTTTTGCTGATGGCTTCCATATGAATGTCATTAAAGTCGATGCAAAAGAACGTTTTATGTCAAAATTAGAAGGCGTCTCTGATCCAGAGAAAAAACGCAAAATCATTGGCAATGAGTTTATTTATGTTTTTGATGACGAAGCGACAAAACTTGAGGGAATTGAGTTTTTAGCGCAAGGTACGCTATATACCGATATTATTGAAAGTGGAACAGCTACAGCACAAACAATAAAATCCCATCACAATGTTGGCGGATTGCCAGAGGACATGCAATTTACTTTGATTGAGCCATTGAATACCTTATTTAAAGATGAAGTCCGTGCTTTAGGAACAGAACTTGGAATTCCAGATGACATTGTCTGGAGACAGCCATTCCCTGGACCAGGACTTGGCATTCGTGTCCTAGGGGCGATTTCTGAAGATAAACTTGAAATTGTCCGAGATTCAGACTGGATTCTGCGTGAGGAAATTAAGAAGGCTGGGCTTGATCGCGAGATTTGGCAATACTTTACGGTACTTCCTGACATCCGCAGTGTAGGTGTTATGGGCGATGCGCGCACATATGATTATACAATTGGAATCCGTGCTGTTACTTCCATTGATGGGATGACATCTGATTGGGCACGTATTCCATGGGATGTACTTGAGATCATTTCTACGCGGATTGTAAATGAAGTTTCGCATGTTAACCGAGTTGTATATGACATAACTAGTAAACCGCCTGCAACCATTGAGTGGGAATAAGCGGTAGATACCTTAAAAGCGAACGATTTTTAAATTTATTTAAAAATTGTTCGCTTTTTATATTTACAAAAAGAAAAAAGCTTGGTAAACTGATGAGGAATTAAATAATTTGTCGATTTTACTCGTATAATATTGGGAATATGGCCCAAAAGTTTCTACCGAGCCACCGTTAAATGGCTTGACTACGAGGCAGTGTGTAAACGGAGGTTTAGCCCTCTATTTATTTACATTTGCCCAAGTCAAGCGTTCCGGTAAAAATCGGAGCGTTTTTTGTTTTTATAAAAGGAAGATCATTAGGGGGAAAACCGATGCAAAAGTATTTTATGTTTAAGGAATTAGGAACGAATTATCGCCGTGAAACGATTGGCGGGATAACCACCTTCTTGGCAATGGCGTATATATTAGTGGTCAACCCACTGACTTTGACACTAGCAAGTGTACCGGATTTTCCAGACGCACTTCGAATGGATTATGGATCAGTATTTGTAGCGACTGCATTAGCAGCAGCAATTGGATCGATTGTGATGGGATTGCTCGGTAAGTATCCACTTGCCTTAGCACCTGGTATGGGATTGAATGCTTTCTTTGCTTATTCGGTGGTGTTAGGAAGCGGAATTCCTTGGCAGCATGCTTTAGGAGCAGTATTCATTTCTGGTGTATTTTTCTTTTTATTAACACTAACAGGTTTACGTGAGAAATTAATCAATGCCATTCCAATCGAGCTAAAGCATGCGGTTGGTGCTGGTATTGGCTTATACATTACCTTTATTGGATTACAGAGTGCTGGTATTGTAGTAAACAATGATGCGACGCTAGTTGGATTAGGTGATTTGTCAGCTGGACCAACGTTACTAGCTATTTTTGGGATTATTGTGACAGTTATCCTGATGACTAGAGGAATTAACGGAGCAGTATTTTTCGGAATGATTATTACTGTTATCGTAGGAATGATTTTTAACTTAATTGACACACCAGAGAAAATTGTCGATACCGTTCCAAGTATCGCACCTACATTTGGAGCTGCGTTTTCTTCTTTAACAGATAGTTCGTTTTACTCAATGGCAATGCTTGGGGTTATTTTAACTCTTTTGTTTGTAGACTTCTTTGATAATGCTGGGACACTTGTCGCAGTGGCAAACCAAGCAGGAATGATTAAAGACAATAAATTGCCACGAGCAGGCAGAGCATTAATTGCTGACTCAGTTGCAACAACGGTTGGTGCCGTTCTTGGTACATCAACAACAACATCCTATATTGAGTCTTCTGCAGGGGTTGCTGCAGGAGCAAGAACTGGATTTGCATCACTTGTAACAGCGGCATTGTTCCTATTATCATTATTTTTCTTCCCGTTATTATCAGTCGTTACTGCAGCAGTAACAGCACCTGCATTAATTATCGTTGGAGCATTGATGGTTTCATCTTTAGGGAAGATTGAATGGACTAAGTTTGAAATTGCTGTACCGGCATTCTTAACCATGATTGCGATGCCATTGACATACAGTATTGCTACCGGGATTGCAATTGGCTTTATCTTCTACCCAATTACAATGCTTATCAAAGGACGCAAAAAAGAGATCCATCCGATTATGTACTTCTTCTTTGTCATTTTCGTTCTATACTTCATTTTCTTATAATCAGGATTAAGGGATCTGTGAATTTCACAGGTCCTTTTGTGTGCGTGAATCATTTCACGAAACATTCTTATTTTTCACAATAAATTTACAAAATTTCCATTATACTTCTGTATGATAAGAAGTATAAGAAGATGAATGGAACGGAGCGTGTTAACGGTGAACATACTAAGCGTTCAGGAATTGAAAAAAAGTTTTGGAAAATTTGACGCAGTAAAGGGGGTGTCTTTTTCGATTGAAAAAGGAGAGTCTTTTAGTTTGCTTGGTCCAAATGGTGCCGGAAAATCTACGATTATTAATATGATAACCGGTCTGTTTCCTCCTAGTTCAGGTGAGATCCAAATAAACGGTATTGATGTCATCAAAAATGCAAAACAAGCTCAAAAAATAATTGGGGTAGTGCCACAGGAAATAGCTCTCTATGAGACGTTATCAGCTAAAGAAAATTTGAAGTTTTGGGGAAGAATGTATGATTTATCTGGAAAAGAACTCGAAAAATCAGTTGATGGGGTTCTCGAAATTATCGGCTTAACCGATCGGGCTAAGGATAAGGTTAGTACCTTTTCAGGCGGGATGAAGCGGCGGGTAAATATTGGCGCTGCGATCTTACACCAACCAGAGGTCTTAATCATGGATGAACCTACAGTCGGAATCGATCCACAGTCAAGAAATCATATTTTAGAGACGGTAAAAAGGTTAAATAATGAGGGAATGACGATTATTTATACCAGCCATTATATGGAGGAGGTTGAATACCTTTGTGAACGGATAGGTATCATCGACCATGGAGAATTAATTGCTTGTGGTACTTTAAAGGAATTGAGGGAAACGATTGGCGATCGCTCAAGAATTGTACTGACTCTTGATAGAGGAACGTCAGTGGATATTTTAAATGTAGGTAAAGGGAAATTCCCTGAAAAGGACATTCAACTACAAGACAATAAACTGATGCTCTTCCATAAAGAGCCACAGCTTATTTTAAGTGATTTGATTCAGTTGGTGACAAACTCCGGAACAAGGGTGACTTCTGTAGAAATTATCGAGCCTAACTTAGAAAGTGTGTTCTTGCATTTAACCGGACGTAGCTTGAGAGATTAGGGGGGTGATGAGATGACTTTCTGGTGGCTGGCGTGGAAGGATTTATTGATTATCATTCGTGACAAAAAAGCGCTTTTAACCTTGATTGCAATGCCGCTTTTGTTAATCTCCATTTTGGGGGCAGCCTTTGGTGATATAATGGGAGGCGAAGAAGATGTCACAATAAAAAAATTCGATCTCGGAATTGTTAATTTAGATAAAGGGCCGTTAGGTGGAATCTTATCTGATGAGGTTTTTAACAAGGAATTATCGGACCAAATAAAAGTTACCTATTATCAAGAGAAGGACTTAGTAGAAAAAATAAATAACCATAAACTTTCGATAGGAATTGTGATTGACGAAGATTTTACCGAAACAGTAACTACTGGAAAGGAAGCAAAGGTAAAAGTTTACACCGTACCTGATCCAGGTATTAAATCGATAATCGTTACCACTGTAATTGAACAATTTGCTCAAATGATTCCACTTGAAGCCATGGCAAACGGTGCTCAGCCTGTACAAGGTGAGATTCAAGAAACCTCCTCCTCTGATGAACTCAACCAATCTCTTCTCCAGGAAACAACAGTCAATCCAGATACCGAAACGGTAGGATCTTTTCAATATTATGCTGCGGCAATGGGGGTCATGTTTTTATTAATGACAGCTGTTCAAGGTGTTTCAACAATGATTCTTGAAAAAGAACAAGAAGTATACAAGCGCCTGCTGCTGTCAAACTTAACGTACTTAGAATATCTTTTAGGAAAAATGCTTGGTTTATTCATTATTTGCCTCACACAAGCCTTTTTCATTATACTCGGCACAAAGCTCCTTTTCGGAGTCGACTGGGGAAAATCTGTGGCAGGTATTATCATCATGACTTTTGCTTTTGTTGTAAGTACCTGTGGTCTTGGTGTATTAGCGGGGTCTTTTTTTAAAACAGAAAAAGCCTTTGGTGTTGCAGGAATGTTAGGAACACAAATATTTGCAGCATTAGGCGGAAGTATGGTTCCTATCTATGTTTTACCGGATGCGTTTGTAGCGGCGGCAAAAGTATTGCCAAATAGCCTTGCATTGCAAACCTATTTAGACCTAATGACCGGGTCATCTTTAGTGGATATAATCCCTGCCATTAGCAGTGCAATTGCTTTAGGAGGAATCTTTTTTGTGCTTGGCTTAATCCGCCTTTCCAGTGAGAGGAGGAGAAAATATGCGTAAAATCATAACGATTTCATGGCTGCATCTAAAGGAATTTTTCAAAACCCCGGGAGCATGGGTTCTAATGTTTATTCTGCCTATCTTATTTAGCTGGATATTTGGCGGGCTGCAAGTGGAATCGGAACAAAATAAACCAGTTGTCAATGTTGTTGTTAATGACGGGAATAGTACGAATGAAACTTTCGAGCTGTTAAAGAAGAACAATGATTATAAATGGAAAAAGGTGACTTTGCAAAAGGCTAAAAGTAATGTATCAGAGCAGGAAGTCATTGCAGCGGTGGTAATCCCAATCGATATCGAAAAAAGAATAGAAGATAAAAAACCGGTATTGGATATCATCCTCCGCAGTAAAAATGAAGGTTATCTTGCTTTGGAGCAGTATCTGCAGGGAAGTGCAAGTTTACTTATTCGCTCCTATCAAGCAGCCGAAATGATGGATGCTAATGCATTACCGGAAGTACTGGAAGCAGTTCTAATGAGTAAGGGTGCTCAAGTTGAGGTGCTTACAGTCCAAAAGGACGGAAGTAACATGGTAAACGTTAACCTAATGTTTGTTGGGTTTACGATGATGTTCATGATGTTTGGCCTTTCTGGTGCAGCATCAACGATCCTTGATGAACGAAGAGGCGGGACATGGGAGAGGTTGATGATTACCCCGGCTAGCAGGTCTCAAATAGTAGCAGGATATACCCTTTCTTATTTTCTGATGGGGTGGATTCAGTTGCTGGCATTAATGACAGCAATGAATCTAATGTTCGACACCAGCTGGGGTAAGATAAGCTATATCATTCCCTTTGCCTCGTTGGTTATCTTATGTGTGGTTGGCTTTGGTCTGATGATTGCAGGGATGGTCAAAACAAAGCAGCAAGCTACAGCCATAAGTGCCGTTTTAATTGTCAGTACCTGTATGCTTGGAGGTGTATATTGGCCTATCGAGGTTGTCCCAGAGTTTATGCAAAAAATTGCTTTAGCCGTACCTCAAAGCTGGGCGATGTCAGGATTCAAAGAAATTATTAGCGGCAGTCTCCATTTTGCTACACTTCTAAAGGATTCCGCGATGCTGCTAGGGTTTTCAATGTTCTTTTTCTTTATTGGGATTAGAGGCATGCGATCCAAATAGATTATGTCGAATGTTGACGTTGACTTCTCATTTTGTCTCTTATAACATGGAATTACTGAGTGATGGGACGAAATGGGGAAGGAATTATGGCAAATCTGCGAGTGGATAAGGTGCTAAACAACAATGTTTTGATAGCTGAACATCCTTCCTACGTAGAAGTCGTTTTAATTGGGAAAGGAATTGGTTTCAATCGGAAACCTGGAGATTCTATTGAAACGGAATCGGTTGAAAAACTTTTTGTTTTGAAAAATGAGAAGGAGCAGCAGAATTATATTAAATTACTGCCTTTTATTGACGATGAATTACAAGAAGTAATTATTTCTGCTATTAGCCTAATCATGCAAAGGACAAATACATTACTAGATGAACATATTCATGTTGCTTTGACAGACCATTTAATGTTTACGATCACTAGAATTTCAAATGGTATGGAGGTTAGTAATCCATTTTTGATCGAAACGAAAACTCTTTATCGACATGAATATGAAATAGCGAAAGAAGTCGTTGAGTTAATTAGCGAAAAAATAGGGATTCTACTTCCAGTTGGTGAAATTGGATTTATTGCTTTGCATATTCATAGTGCCATGACGAGTAGGGAATTGTCAGAGGTAAATCAACATTCACAGCTTGTTAGCAGGCTGGTGAAAATGGTCGAAGAGCAATTTGATATTGTCATTGATAAGGAAGGCATTGATTATATGAGGCTTGTCCGCCACCTGCGTTTTACCATTGAGAGGGTCGCTAAAGGGGAAAAAGTAGAGGAGCCAGAAAAAATATCTTTACTATTGAAACAAGAATATCCCATATGCTATAATCTCTCATGGAAGCTCATTAAGGTAATGCAACAAACCTTAAAATTGAAAGTATTTGATGCGGAAGCAGTGTATTTAACCATGCATTTGCAGCGAATACAGAAAAAATTTAAATAGTTATTATTTTTTACGTGTTACTGATTCGATCAGGCATGAGTGAAAAGTATAATTGAAACCGAGAAATTGGGGTAATCTATACCCATAGTCTCTCATTCAATTGAACTTTTACTCATGCCTTTTTTGTGTTTCAAATGAAAACGCTTAATGAGCAATAAAAATAATTGGAGGTATGATTTATGTTTAAAAATGCTTTTGGTGTCTTACAAAAAGTTGGTAAAGCATTAATGCTGCCGGTAGCGTTATTGCCGGCTGCGGGAATATTGCTTGCTTTAGGAGCTGCTCTATTAAACCCAGCTCTATTAGATTTAGCGCCATTTTTAGATAACAGCACAGTTAAAATAATTGCTTCTGTTATGCAAAATGCCGGTAATATTATTTTTGGAAACTTACCGCTCTTGTTTGCGGTGGGTGTAGCTGTAGGATTAGCTGGCGGTGAAGGAACTGCGGGTCTGGCGGCTATTATCGGATACCTAGTTATGAATGTAACGATGGGGACAGTACTGGGGATTACTCCAGAAGATGTTAATGGCATTAGCTATGCGAACGTATTGGGAATTCCAACACTGCAAACTGGTGTGTTCGGAGGAATAATCGTCGGTATACTAGCTGCGTCGATGTACAATAAGTTTTATGAAATTGAATTACCATCCTATTTAGGATTCTTCGCTGGAAAACGATTTGTACCAATTATTACTGCAGCATCTGCGCTTGTTTTAGGGTTATTGATGATATTCATTTGGCCGCCAATTCAAAATGGTCTAAATGCATTTTCACAAAACATGGTACATGCAAACTTAACGATATCTGCTTTTATTTTCGGAGTCATTGAAAGATCATTAATTCCATTTGGATTACACCATATTTTCTATTCGCCATTCTGGTATGAATTTGGGGAATATGCTACAAAGGCAGGAGAAGTAGTTCGTGGAGATCAACGTATCTTTATGGCACAAATCACAGATAATGTTCAAAATCTAACGGCTGGAACGTTTATGACAGGTAAATTCCCATTCATGATGTTTGGTTTACCAGCAGCTGCATTAGCAATTTATCATGAAGCAAAACCTGAAAAGAAGGTTTTTGTGGGGGGATTAATGGCTTCAGCTGCCCTAACATCTTTCTTAACAGGTATCACTGAGCCAATCGAATTCTCATTTTTATTTGTAGCACCAATATTATTCGGTATCCACGCAATCTTTGCTGGATTCTCGTTTATGGTAATGCACTTGTTAGATGTAAAAATCGGGATGACTTTCTCAGGTGGCTTAATTGACTATATCTTATTTGGATTAATTAACCCGCAAACCAATGCTTGGATTGTTATTCCTGTAGGTCTAGTCTTTGCGGTTGTTTATTACTTTGGCTTCCGATTTGCGATCCGAAAATTTAATTTAAAAACGCCTGGTCGTGAATTAGAGGAAGAAGAAAATCAAGCGCCAACTAGAAAAGCAGGCTCAGCTGATCTAGCAACTAATATTCTGGATGCGATGGGTGGTAAGGAGAATATCGCTCATTTGGATGCATGTATTACACGCCTTCGTGTTTCTGTTAAGGATAGTAAAGATGTTGATAAGGATCAGTTGAAAAGACTGGGAGCAGCTGGTGTTTTAGAAGTTGGAAACAGCATTCAAGCAATCTTTGGACCACGCTCCGAAACGATTAAGGGCCAAATGAAAGATATAATGGAAGGTAAAAAACCTCGTACGGCGGTAAAGGCACCTGAAGAAGGTGTAGAACAGCAAATTGAAGAAATTAATCCTGAAGCACTTCAAAATGCTCGTCAAACAGAGGACGAAGGATTTATGGCTCCTCTTAAAGGAGAATTAAAACCAATCACTGAAGTTCCTGACCAAGTATTTGCAGGAAAAATGATGGGTGACGGCTTTGCAATCGTTCCATCAGAAGGAACCATTGTATCACCTGTTAATGGAAAAATCGTAAACCTATTCCCGACTAAGCATGCGATTGGTATCCTTTCTGATACTGGTCGAGAAATTCTTATACATGTGGGAATTGACACTGTTAACCTGAAGGGTCAAGGATTTGAAACGTTAGTTTCAGAAAATGACATAGTCGAACAAGGTCAGCCATTACTAAAAGTTGATCTAGACTATATTAAGGAACATGCAACTTCTACAATTACACCAATTGTCTTTACGAATTTAGCTGAAGGCGAAAAGGTTGTTATTTTGAAAGAAGGACAAGTGGACTTAAAACAAGAAGGAATTATTAAAATCACAAAATAATGCGGAAAGCCGGCCTTAGTAAAATGGGGCCGGCTTTTTAAATAATAGTTTTTTATATAATAGGAAGAAAACAATCAACCATAATTTAATTTTAATATTTAGTTGACGATATTAATTAATGATGTTATTATATTTTAGCAGTCGTTAATGACGAGTTAACAACACGTTGATATAAAAAAGTTTTAAAAAAGTGTTGACGACGCGTTAACGAAATGATATAGTAATAGAGTTGCTTCTGGCGGAGACGTCGCGAAGCGGAATATTGATCCTTGAAAACTAAACAAACAA
>NZ_JBALNQ010000063.1:0-1534 GCF_036961885.1 Neobacillus niacini
AACAATAGATACTATATAATTGAATGAAGAATATCATAAAAGGAGAGCAAAAGACTTTAATGGATAAAAACAAGGAAATAACCTATTCAAATTTAGTACAATTTCTAGGGAAAGTACTTGGCCCTAATTACGAGGTCGTACTACACTCAATATCATTAGATAATTTATATAATTCACATATTGCAGCCATTGCAAATAACCATATAAGTGGGAGGACAAAAAACGCTCCATTAACAGGAATGGTCATAGAAATGGTTAAAAATAAGGAATACCTAAATAAAGATTTTATTACGAACTATAAAGGAATAACTAAAGATAAAAAGGAGATAAGGTCTTCTACCTTTTTCATAAAAGAAAAAGATGAACTTGTGGGCGCGCTTTGTATTAACTTCGATTCCAGTCGTTACTCTGAGATATCAAAGGAGATTCTGGAGTTAGCTCAAATTTTCATTAATCCTACAGATAATTCAGTAAAACCTGATAATAATTTGGATCAAAGTATAGAATACCTTTCTGAATCATTAGAAGATGTAATATACTCTATAATCGACCCTTCTTTATTAGAAAATGAAGATATTACTTTATCACAGAATCATAAAATAAATATCGTTCGAGAACTAGAATTAAAAGGGATATTCCAACTTAAAGGGGCAGTCCCTCGAGTGGCAGAGTTATTAAGAGTATCTGAACCAAGTGTCTATCGCTACTTAAAAATCATCGAGAGAGAAAAAAAGGAAGTACTATAAAGTGCTGAAAAAAAGAAGCCTTGATACGCAATTTTAACAACACAAAAAACCACTCCCTTATTTTTTTAGGAAGTGGTTTTTGTTATTGACTTTGCTAAATAGTCCCTCTTATTTTAAGAAGTTCATAAAGTTAGAGAATGAAGCAACTAGGTCTTGATAGTATCCTAGCACTTTATCCTTAAAAGAGATTTGGTCGGATTCCTTTTCTACCTCATTTTGACTCATTTGATCTGTTTCAGTAGCCACAATTTCTTCTTCATTTACTGTTTGTACTGATTCTTCAAGATCTGATACTGTATTTTCCACTGATTCTACCGTGGCTTGCTCTGGAGTTTCTACTTCTGAAGATTGATCTTCATTTACTGTTTGTACTGGTTCTGCAAGATCTGATACTGTATTATCCACTGATTCTACTGTTTCTTGCTCTGGAGTTTCTACTTCTGAAGATTGATCTTCAGTTACTACAACGACTGGGCTTTCTAGATTAACGTCGGTATCACTTGTTAGATCTATATTTGCGTTATCAACAGAGATGTCTTGGGATGTATCTGCCTCTAAAGTTGTTGTTTCTGTTTCACTGGCATCAGCAGATATATCGGATACTACGTTTTTAGATTCTTCACTTGTTTGAGCTAAATTTTCTTCAATAAGGGATTGATAGTATCCAATAAGACTTTGATAGCCATTAAAGATAAATTGATAAGTTTCATCTACCCATGTACTAGAGTCCTCTTCTTGATTTTGTGAATCATCTACTTGGTCATTCTCTGCTGCTGGTGCTTCTGTTT
>NZ_JBALNQ010000063.1:1846-41020 GCF_036961885.1 Neobacillus niacini
TGCTGGTGCTTCTGTTTCTTCACCTGCTACATCTTCTTCAGCTGCTGCTGTATCATCACTAATTTCGCCTTCTTGTGTCCCATCATTATTTGTATCATCTATATTATCATTAATTGTGCCGGATTTAGCTTGAGCTAATTTGCTAACTAGTTTACCTTTTTCAGGAGATCCTGGTAGACTTTTGGCTAATGCAGATACTTCCTGACCATGGTTTTTCACTTGTTCAATAACTTCCGGATTAACGCCCTTTTTATCAAGCTCTGCTGCAGAAATAGGTGCACCAGCTGCTAAAAAGGCGGCAGCCATCATTGTTGTTGACATCACTAGTGGTGCTACTTTCTTCGACAATTTTTTATTTACTTCCTTAGAAACCATCTGTTTTTTATTCATTACTTCATCTCTCCTAATTCGTATTTTTTCCTACTGATAGGATGGATTTTTCATAAATCCTATTATTTACCGTTTCACCTCCTATTCGCCTGAGTAAGATTTTTACCCAAATTTTCCGGCAGTACCATCATCTGCCTGTCTCGACTATACCCAATCTTTGTTACCACTTTGTGTTACTCAGTTTAAAAAAAATGTCGGTTCCGTTACGTATTTGTAGAATTTTGCAACAAGTGAAATTTTTATATAAGGCCATAACAACTCTATTCTAAGAAAATGATTACGCTTTCAAGTTTGTCCTTTCTGATATTTCCGTGTTTTTTCACCCCATATAATTTGAATAAAAATGTCTAATTTCCCTTTACAATTAAAACCGGAAAGTAAAGATTATTAAAACAATATAAAATTTATTTAGTTTTCAAACATTTTATGGCATGCATGTAATTGTACAAGGACGCCCCTGGTAATTATCCAGCGAATATAACTTGATATAATACCTAGATTAACTTATAAACTACAGCCTGATGAGGCTGTCGTATTTATCGGACAGACACCTCCACCTGCAGTATACTTCGGTTTTCGGAGCTATCATTTATTTGAAATTTGGTTCTAAAACAACCACCTCTTTAAATAGAATAAATATATATCACTTGATACATATCACTGACTATTAATAAAGGAGTTTTAGCATGGCACCGAAGCAAAAGTTCACTAAGCAGGAAATTATTATCGCAGCATTTGATCTTGCTAGAGATAAAGGATTGGACTCCATCACGATTAGAAGCGTAGCTCAAAAGCTAGGAAGCTCAATTGCACCCATTTATGTAAACTTTAACAATATCGATGAACTGATTCAGGAAGTAGTAAAAAAAACTTTTGAGGTTTCAAGACAGATGTTAATAGAGCAGAATTCAGGTCATCCTTTTCGGGACATCGGAATTGCTAGTCTTAGGTTCGCGAATGAATATAGTCTCCTTTATAGAGATTTGATAATCAAAAATAACCCCCATATGAAATATGAGAACGAAAACATTTACATGGTTATTGAACAAATGAAAATGGATCCAATGTTGTCTCATTTTTCTAATGAAGAATTGAAGTCGATTTTATTCAAAATGCAAACGTTCCAAACGGGTCTTTCTGTTATGGCAGCGAACAAATTACTTCCAGAGGATTGTGATGATGAAAAGTTGATCGAGATTCTTGACAGCATAGCTGAAGATATTATCGCTGCTGCTCGTTTAAGAAAGAACGGGTCATTAACGTGATAAATATAAAGGAGGTAAGGTTTTATGCAAAACAGAAATGTTATTATTACAGGTGCCAATTCTGGAATAGGTAAAGCCGCAACACTTAAATTTGCCACAGAGGGTTACAACATTATCATGGCTTGTAGGGATATAGAGTTTAGTAGAATCGTCCAAAAAGAAATTATTGAAATATCTAAAAATAAAGATGTCTATTTAATGCAAGTGGATATGTCTTCGTTTAACTCCATCCGTACATTTTGCTCCGAATACAAAAGAAAATTTGATAAAGTGGACATTTTAATCCATAACGCCGCTTATTTTAATCATGGTGAAAAATATCAGCTTAGCCCTGATCATATTGAACTGACTTTTGCTACGAATGTATTTGGTCCTTATTTAATGACGACATTATTATTGGATCACCTAAAAAAATCTGATGACCCCAGAATCCTCCATGCAGGTAGTAATATCATTAAACATTTCTTTGACTTGAAAACAAAAATAATTTTTGATAACCTACAGGGCAAATTCAAGGATAGTAAACACCATAGTGTGTATAAAATGTATTGCCAATCTAAAATGGCATTATTGATGCTCACATTTAAAATGGCTGATATGTTTAAAGATGACGGGATCAAGGTAAATGCCTTACAAATCAATGGTGCAAAAATGTCAAAGCGAATGATAAAAAAATTTAAACCTTGGTGGCGACCAATCGCATGGATTCAAAATATATTTATTCCACCAACTTCATATATGGCAACTAACTATTTTGAAATTTGCACCTCCGATACATTTCAACATGTAACTGGAAAGCTTTTCAACGATAAATTAGAAATTATGCAAGTGGCACCAAATGAATATTCTGGTTTTTTCAAACAAGTAAAACGAGTGCTCGGTTCCAGTGTTTATCCCACATATGCTAATAAGAAAGACGTTATGGACCAACTATGGGAGTTAAGTACTGAGTTAACTACCCATTCTATCCATTCCACCTAGACTATCACCAAAAGTCTGACACTCAAAGAAATGAAAAAAGAGGCTTCTCAAAAGTTTAGTCAACTAATGAGAAAGCCTCTTTTAATTTACATTATGTTAGCAAGTCAAAAATCTACTCTAAAAATTTCTTCCTAATGTGCAAAAAAGGCTGATGAAAAAATTTCACCAGACCTCCAATCACTATATTAATAAATAAAAATTGCTATGATTAATACTGCGATTAACGCAGATGCAATGGAAAAACTAATTAATAGCTCCCTAGCATCATTAAAAATTCCATTGTTCTAGTTGTCCAACTGGTCTTTGGATGATTATTCCCCGCCAGTAACACCTAGTGCTTCACCAGTAATCGCTGCTGCACCGTCTGAAGCTAAGAATAGAGCTGTTGCTGCAATTTCTGAAGGTTCAAGTAAACGTCCTAACCATTGGTTACCAAGGATATGTGTTTTTAATGCTTCTTCTACTGAAGATCCATCTTTTTCTGCAAGTACTGGTAATTGTTTTTCAATTAGTTGTGTACGAGTTGGTCCAGGTAAAATTGAATTAGCTGTAATACCGTATTCGGCATTTTCCATTGCAACTACATTTGTAAATCCAATTTGTCCGTATTTTGCTGCAACATATGCAGATTTATATTTATCAGGTCTTCTACCGTGTCCTGAAGAAATGGTAATGATACGACCATATTTTTTCTTCTTCATTGCAGGAAGTACATGTTTCGTTGCTAAAAATGTCCCTTTTAGAATAACATCCACCACTAGATCCCATTTCTCTTCTGGAAATTCATCAGTAGGTGAAATAAACTGAAGACCTGCATTGTTTACAAGTACGTCTACTGTTCCACGGTCTGCGATAACTTGTTCAACTGCTGTTTTCACACTTTCTTCATTTGCTACGTTTGCTTTGTATCCTTTTGCATTTCCTAATTTTTCAGCTGCACCATTTGCGGCTTCTTCATTTAAATCAAAGATAGCAACAAAGTCACCATTTTTTACAAATTCCTCTGCGATAGCATAGCCGATTCCTTGAGCTGCACCTGTTACGATTACTGTACGTTCTTTTTGAGTTGTCATTGTTATTTCCTCCTACATTTCGAATTTTTTTAATATATATAATTAGTCAAAAAAGGATTAACTGCTTAATTGTGTGGAACGTTCTCTTTTGATTCACCTCCTCAATTGGACGTTTTTCAGATATCAATAAATAATAATGGCTGTAATTAATACTGCAATTAGAGCAAGTAAATTAGCACCCGTTACGGCGATAAATTGATACTTAAAGCCATTTTGATGAGTAAGTCCTGTTAAAGCTAAGAAAGTTAATACCGCACCATTATGCGGCATAAGTGTAATCACTGATGATGCAACCGCTGATACTCTATGGATTACTTCAGGGTTAAGCCCCATATCTAAGTAACTTTGACCGAATGCTTGCATAACAATTCCCAACGCTCCTGATGCAGATCCTGTTATTCCACCAAAAAGAGCGGAAGCAACGGATAAACTGATAAGCGGATTACCAGGAATGTTTAAAATAAAATCCGAAATATATTTAAAGCCTGGAGAAAAGGTGATAATCACACCAAAAGCTACGGCTGATGAAGTGAAGAAAACTGGCATAATAGAACCGCTTGCACCTTCATTAATCACTGCTTTTTGGCTTGGGATATATTTTTTAAATACTATTGCTGAGACAATAACAGCAGCAGCTAATCCGATCACAATAATATTTGGTACTTTTAAAACACTACCAACGATGATAATAGCAATCAAAAGTAAAATGGGAATGATACTTAAGGAAAAGGAAGGAATTTCCTTTTTTAATTCTTCATCCGATTCTTTCACATTAAAATCAGCAAATGTCTCTCCGTTTACTAAACTTTTATTTAAAGTAAATTTCATATACCATAAACCAAAGGCAGCTGCTACAACCGCTCCAATAATTCCTAAAAGTGGTGCTGCCGTAAGGGTTGTACCAAGATAGGCCGTAGGGACAACATTTTGAATAGATGGTGTAGCAGGTAACATGGTCATCGTAAACGTACCTAAACCAAGCTGAATCGGAATTGTTACTAAGTTCCATGCAATATTTAATTGTTTAAATAATGGTTTTGCAAGCGGAATAAGTACAAAAATAACTACAAATAAACTAACTCCACCATACGTTAAAATAGCCGTAATGATGAGTAGTGCTACTAATACTGAAAAAGGATTTTTTGTTCCTGTTTTTTCAAGAATTTTTTGTGCAATAGATTGAGCAGCTCCACTTTTATCGATATACTTAGCTAAAATTGCTCCTAAAAGAAAGACAGCAAAGAAATTTATTACAAAATCTGTTAAACCCGTCATATAGGAATTCTCTTTTCCAATTAAGGAAGCGAAAAAGTCTAGCTGGTTTGTTATGATCACGATAATCGATGCAATTGGAGCAACAATCAAAATACTAAAGCCTTTCATTGCTCCATAAATGACTACTATTATTCCAAGTACTATACCAATAACTTGAATGATGTCCATAATTGTCCTCCCCTTAATTTTTATGTTATATTTTCTGATATATCTTTTTGTTTATTTATCTTTAATTAATATATCTCGAAATTGAGATATAAAACTAAAAAAATGAATGAAAATCAAATTCTTACATTAATAATCGAGTTCTACTAGCATAGTCATTCCCAAAGATTAAAATCCCCTATAGCCAAAAAAGCAATAAATGTAAATGATTTCTCCTATTGACTTTGTTATCTGTAGCGTATTAATTCCCCCTAAATATTTGGTAAAATGTTCTTCCCTAACAGTTCTACTACAGTATGTCACAAAATATTCACATTTAGAAATACTAATAAGGTTATGGTATGTATACCTGTTAGGTTATAAATTGAAAAAAATTGCCTTCATGCTTATTTTGTTATAATAATATTTTGAAACCAAATAACAATACACTATCCTGTTAGAAATAGTAAATATGGCAAATAAATTATATAAGGGGGGTTATAGAAAGATGAAAGATCTTTCTGGAAAATATTTAAAGTCAATTGCTGAATACGGGAATTTCTCACATGCTGCCAAGGCCTTATATATATCACAGCCATACCTTAGCAAATATATTAAGAATTTAGAGGATGAATTAGGAATTGAGTTAGTTAACCGGAGAGTAAATCCCTTAACGCTAACATATGCAGGGGAACGATATTTATCTTATATGAATGAAATAGAACAGACATATACAAAATTGAAACATGAAATTGAGTCAATCTCTAATATGGAAAAAGGGCAGCTAAAGCTTGGTATAAACCCAATATTAGGTTCTCATACCCTCTATAATATTTTACCTGAATTCATCTTGAATTACCCTGGGATTGAAATTGAGCTGGTTGAGGAAGCTGCGAATGATATGGAATCTCTGCTTTTAGAGGGAAAAATTGATATATGTTTAAACATGCTTCCTATATTTAATCAGGAAATTGTCTATGACATCCTTTATGAAGAAAAACTATATCTTGTTATTCCCCCTTTTCATAAGCATTATAATCCCGATAAGAAACCAATTGCCCATATTCCATTTAATCCCCATCTTTTGGACGGGGAAAAATTTATTTTACTTAAAAAAGGGCTTGGTTTAAGGAGACTTACAGATGAAATATTCAAAGAATACTCCATTAATCCTAATATCGTAATTGAAACGCAGAATATCGAAAGTGCATTCCGGTTAGCAAATCGAGGTGTTGGTTTAACCATTATTCCTGAGAGTGTGGTTACCCGGGATAATATAATTACTGATTCTATTTTCTACACTTTAGGAAACCCAGTTTATAAGAATCATGTAGTGGTCAGTTATAAAAAAGGGGAATCCTTGTCTGCTCCTGCCTTTACATTCCTGAAAATAGCAAAAGAAAAGTATAAGCAATTTTAATGTATGGCCCTTTGAATCTTTTGGGGCCCTTACATTATTATAATGGCATTATAACAACCCTGTTCATTTATTAGATAGAAATGGCCTCCCGACAGTTAGATCTCATGAAATATGGAGGGAAGGCTGTGAAACCACTAAGCTGTCACCATTAGGGAATACTTAAAATAGGAGAAGGTTCCTGTCCCCTTGTCCCCCACAATTAGATTAAATTATGACAAAAATTCTGCTACTTGATTACTAAATAAATGTGTATCGAATACTCCGGCCATATGCCCTTTCATGCTTTCTATCTTATATAGTCGAGCATCTTTCCCTTGATTTTGTAATATCTCAACCATCTGCTGATTATAAACTGTTGGGAATAGCATATCACTTGTACAGGATACCATTAATACCTTAGCTGTAATTCTATTTAACGCTTCCTCTAAGGAATGAAAATCATGTGCAATATCCTGCAACATTGTAGCACGGCTAGTATAATACCAATGGCTTGCATCAACCGTAACCGAACTTACATTTTTGATTAATTCAAATAATTGCTTTTCATAGGATGTTTTAGCTTTAATATCGAAATAAGGATCAGTTTCACTACTATCACGTTTAAAAGTTTGCTCAAAATATTCTGATGTATATGCGCCAATATTCATTAACTGGCAAGCTAAACGAGTCGCCTCATCTGGTCCATCGTTATCCTCATAATCACCATTATTCCATTTTGGATCCAACTCAATAACCCGCATGGCGTGTTGACATACATTGAATGCTGTATGAACTGGAGTTTGTGAATTGGTTATGACACCAATTAATCTCTCCACCATTTCAGGATAGAGAACTGACCAGTTAATAGAGATAATACCTCCCGCAGAGGGTCCCATAACAGCATACAATTTTTTAATGCCTAGTTGTTTTGTTAAAAATTCATGTTGAATTCTTGCCATATCTCTATAATTAAATTGTGGGAACTCAAGGCCATATCTCTTTCCTGTTTCTGGATTAATTGAACGTGGACCAGTAGTGATAACCTTTGTATTTTTCACATGTACATTCGCAATATTATCTGTACTGATTACAAAGAATCTATTTGTATCGACCGCTTTTCCAGGGCCAATTAAATCATCCCAGTATCCTGGAAGAGGATCTTCCGGTGTATATTTTCCTGCTGAATGGGAAGATCCACTAAAATAATGATTTACTAGGATAACATTAGATTTGTCTTCATTTAATTTACCATATGTTTCATAACCTAATGTAATCGGAATGGTTTTTCCACTTTCAAAAGTAAAGTTATCGACAGTAAAACTTTGCTTTTCCACATAATTCATATCCTTCTTTTGTTCCTCCTTTAAATGGAAATAGTATATTTGATTGAAAATTCACCACAGAAGTAAATAATGATTTGTATGTATATTTCTAACGAGGTTAATCGTAACCATATGTAACATCGCGCATCATTGTTGCGCGGCTTGTATAATATCAATGACTTGCATCAACTACTGCTGATCCATTTTTAATAGCTTCATATAACTGTTTTCCAAAAGCAGTTTGATTTGAATATCCATATTAGGTTCTGTTTCTATG
The DNA here is from genome assembly GCF_036961885.1 of Neobacillus niacini. Classification (GTDB taxonomy): domain Bacteria; phylum Bacillota; class Bacilli; order Bacillales; family Cytobacillaceae; genus Neobacillus; species Neobacillus niacini_H. The sequence goes on from NZ_JBALNQ010000063.1 coordinate 9,973, forward strand.
CTATCACGTTTATAAGTTTGTTCATAGATTTCTGCAATATAAATCTAATGAAAATAACCATCAGGTAATCCATTATTACTACTCTTCTTCTCGACAATATTCTTCCCGTCCAAGAGGATTAAACCCAAGTATGGCAGCATTTAGAGCGATTCTAATCAAACGTTTGGTTAGTGCCAATTCTACTAATCAAGCATTTGACTAAATATTGCCTCAGGCCTCTAAATAAATAAGCTATGGGCTTTTTCAAGAGAATTATTTGTCGTAAAAAGGTTGCGATTTACTGGATTCCACTCCAAAAACAACAATAGAAGCCAGTAAAATACATATTCTTAAAAATACATACTAGTTTTTATACGAATTAATCGTTTAATTAGAAATGCATTAAGCCCTTTTAAACGGAGCTTTTTCCTGTTTTCAAGGAATATTTTTTGTCGAAGAAAAAAAGTGGCTGATACAAAATCTATTTCAATTAATCAATCAGCGGACAATCGAAATCCCCAGTTGTAAGAAGTCTTAGGCATTGACAAATTAGCTTTTCTAAGGCCAGTGGGTCAGTCCCCCGCTACATTAGCACTTTAGCAGACTGGGGGACCCCCTTTTCCCAGAAAGAAAAGACCTCCCAACAGTTTAGTAAACTGATGAAAGGCCTTCTCCAATAAAATACTGATATAAATCAATACTTTTTGAAGTCCTAGCTATAGTACTATATTAAAGACATTCATTACTTAAAAACCCTTCTAATTATTTATTATCATTTCTATTATACTTTCGTTCACTTTGTGAATCATCCTTAGTCTTAATTTTTTTCCTTTCATCTTCCATCTCTATTTTCAAATCTTCTAACGGTATTTCATCAACAAATTCCTGACCTTCTAACTTTTCAGCACCATATAGTTTTTTATTTTTTGATGATTTAGTATCTTTACTACTCATATTTTTCACCTCAGATATATGATTTTGTATTATATAGCCTTTAATAATAAGTATTAAACATTTACTTGTTTCCAAACTCCTGTTTTTTGTAATCCTATTAATCCAGTGAAAACCTTTTGTATATTTACGTACGCAAGAATTACTACTAGAAAAGAGGTTAAATTTTCACCTGGCGGGTAAATATTAATATCTTGTTTTCTAGCAACTGATTTAAACAGCGAGGAGTGGAATAAATTGAATATCTTATTGACATCAACTGCAAGAAGAATAGATTTCGTAGGATTTTTTCAAGATGCTTTAAAAAATGCTGGTATTGACGGGAAAGTAATTGCTGCCGATCCTGAATATAATGCCCCATCGCTCCAAGCAGGAGACGAAAACTATGTCATTCCAGAGCAAACAGATTCAGATTATATAGAAAAAATAATGGAGATTTGTAAGAAACATCAGGTGGACTGTCTTGTCCCATTGAATGATTGGGAAGTGCCCCAAATATCTGCACACAAAAAAGAACTGGAGAAATTAGGTGTATCCGTATTTGTGCCAGATTCAGATATTGTCAAAAAGGTACGGGACAAGGGAAAGTACCGGGAGCTACTTGATCCGTTGGGTGTTAAGACCCCGCTTTCCTACCTCAATGTTCAAGATGCGAAGAAGGCATTGGAAAAACAAGAAGTATCCTTTCCGTTAATCGTGAAGCCCCGTAACGGTTCAGCCTCAATCGGTGTTGAAATTATCGATAATGTAGAGGATATGGAATTTGCCTATCAGCTTGTCGTTCGAAAAATTAAAGAAAGTCCATTGAATGGCGCCACATCCAGAGAACCGGAGGACAATATCATTATTCAGGAAGTGATTGAAGGTGATAAATTTAGTTTGGATATGTTTAACGATTTAAATGGCCGCTTTCTTACTTCATTCGCTCGGAAGCAATTAGGTATGAGGGGCGGAGATATCGATCGGTGCATTACGGTCAATAGCCCGGAATTAACAGAAATCGCACAGCAATTAGGTAAAAGCTTTGGCCATGCAGGCTATATGAACACGGATGTCTATTTCAATGGTACCGATTATTACGTTATTGACATCAATCCCCGCTTTGGCGGCGGTTATGCTTTTACCCATTCAGCAGGAGCGGATATCCCAGCGGCAATCATTGCGCTAACCGCCGGTAAACAGGTACAAGAGGATTGGTTGCGTCAAAAACCTGATATTGAGCTGGCGCGACATGACACTGTTGTTTCAATAGATAAACAAAAGGTAATGTAAGCACTTCAAGAGTAACATTGAATGTAAAACGTTGGATCAAACTTTTAAAAATAGAGGAGGGTGAAAATGAGCGATCCAATCCCCCTATTAGAAGAACTAATAAAAATAGATAGCTCTACAAAAGCAGGTGCGAATGAAGCGATTGCCTATTGTGAACAATGGTTAACAGATCAAGACCTCCCCGTAAAAAAACTAGAGAATAATGGGTTCCACATGCTCGTTTGTGAAATAGGCCAAGGTGATCATAAGGTTGTATTAAACGGACATATCGATGTCATTGAAGCGGAGGAAAGACAGTTCCAACCCTATATCAAAGATGGAAAAATGTATGGCCGCGGTGCAGTGGATATGAAAGCAGGAGTGGCTGCTTTCATGGTGGCAGCAGCATATTTGAAAGACAGGGACTTAACTTCCAGGGTCATGCTTCAAATCGTTCCAGACGAGGAGATCGGGGGCATCAACGGGACCAAATATTTAACAAAAAATGGATATTTTGGTGATTTTATTATTTGTGGTGAACCAACAAATATGGGGATTGCCATCCAATCTAAAGGCGTGCTTCAGCTTGATATTACCGTCCAGGGGAAATCAGCCCATGGGAGTCGTCCATGGGAAGGCACAAATGCAATAACCAAAGCGATTAATCTCTTTGAAGAAATTTTAGAACTTCCTTTTGCACAAGAAAGCTCCCCTATGTTTAATAAGCCATCTATCAATCTCGCGAAGATCCAAGGAGGAACCGTCTATAATAAGGTACCGGATCTATGTGAAATGTTCCTGGATATCAGATATCTGCCAGACCAGTCTCCGGAGAATATTGTTCATCAGATTCAGGCAATAACTGACGGTACAGTAACAATCCATAATTGCAATAATCCGGTTAAAACAAAAGCAGACAATCCTTATGTAGAAGCTTTGGGCGAATCAATTAAACGAATCACCCAGCTCGAAAAAGTAACCATATTCGGTCAGCATGGTTCCAACGATGGACAGTTTTTCAACAAGTACGGAGGTTCAGCCGTAGAATTTGGACCCGTTGGCAGCGACTGGCATGGGGATAACGAAATGGTTTTTGTCGATTCGGTGAGAGAATATCAAGATGTGCTGGTGGATTTTATTTTAACCTTGGATGATTATCCAAAAACTCACCGATGATTATTTGATTAGGAACTACCTGGTTACCTGGTTTATATAAAAATTAGAGAAACGTCCGAGACGCTTATTGAAAATAGCAGAGCTAAATCCTGAACTAACAAAGGAAATAAATAAAGAGGCTTCCCAAAAGTTCACCGAACTTATGGAAAGCCTCTAATCAATACTTTTATTTAAGAAAATGTTACCCTTTTGTTACCCTAGGTTACTATCATGGTATCAAAAGATCCAAAAAATCCCGTGTTTGTTTTATGGGATCCTAGGGACATGATTACATCATGCCGCCCGTAAGACTGCACTGTTTTTATTTACGTTTCACCATGATGGTTGATGTCGTAACAGTTGAGTTTCCAGCGTTGTCGAACAGTTTATAGGTAGTGGTGTAAATTCTGTCCGAACCGCTTCTTTCATTCCTCAAATAAAAGTCCGTATCAGCAGTTCCGTATACCGCGCCCTGAATATCCGGTTCAGGCAGTTTCCCGCCCTTCACAACATCAGGCTGACTGCTTGTAATGGACACGAGCTCAAACGAAGCAATACCGGATACTGCATCCCTTGCATCCACAGTAGCCTTCACATATATAAGCTTTCCTGTACCGCCAATAATAACAGACGGATTGAATGTAACATTCAACAATGGCTGGATTTTATCAATTTTCACTTGGACGGTTTTAATGTCTTCCACATTGCCGGCCTTGTCGGTACTTCTATACTCAAGGGTATTTACACCCTGCCCGCTTACCTTGACCGGACTAGTATATGCAGTCCATGTCCCGCCATTTAGCCTGTATTCGGTCTTTTCCACAACCGAAATGGAATCGGCCGCTGTCAGGCTTACTTCTGCATCACTGTTGTACCAGCCATCCCTTACGGAAGAAGTAGTCGATGGAGCTGTTTTATCAATTACGAATTCCACTTTTTTAACATCTTCAACATTACCCGCCATATCAACACTTTGATATTCCACTGTGTTTGTACCTTCAGTTCGTACATAAGTTGGGGCCTGATATTGGGTCCAGCTTCCTCCATTCACTCTGTACTCTGTCCATGCTATACCGGACGTTTCATCTTGTGCAGTAAAGGAAAGAGGCAGATCCACCCTTATCGGATACGAAGGAATATCACCGATTGATGTAACAGGTTTTCGTGTATCGATCTTGATGATTCCAGCTTTTACATTCTCTTCATTGCCGGCTTTGTCGATACTCTTATATTCAACATTCGTTGTGCCATCCACTGAAAGACTAAACTGGCTGGCGTATTGCAGCCATTCCCCACCATTGATCCTGTAAAGTGTTTTATCTACACCTGCGTCATTGTCTTCAGCAGTCAACAATACCATGACGTTAGAACCATACCAGCCGTTAGCTCCGGTTTGGCCCTGGACATTCATCGAAGTTATAGGTACAGAGGTATCCGGTGTCTCCACAAGTATGTTGTACTGGGATAAATCCCTATGTTCAAAAGTACTGCCTTTAGACCCTTCCTTACTATTATAGTACGTGTAAAAATTACCCTTATTATCAGCCACATTAATATCATAGAGTTGCCAGATGCCCACTGGGTCAGAAAGATTTGTTACTAATATCCCTTCGTATTTTGAAGTCTCTGGATTATAGGTTAATTCTACATCTCTCGTAGGGTAACCGACAGGAGTTTTATATGAAACAGAAACATGCTCAACCCCGGAGAGATCGTCTACGATGTCTGCCGAAAGCCGTACCTGTTCCCCTGGCAAAATGGTTGTTTTGGAAACTGAAAACCCGTTTAATTGCGGCGATGTAATGTCTCCTATAGTTCCATACACTTCAATATTATAAGCACTTAAATCTCTCACTTCGTAGTAATCCTCTTGAGACGGTGTCTCCCCATTTTGATAGGTATAAGAGTTATATAGCTTATCCCCCAAGTGGATTGTATGAATAGACCAAATTCCAGGCAAATCATACGGATCGGCATAAAATGTGCCTTCATATTTTCCGGTTTCCTGGTTAAAGAACAGTTCAATACCTTTGCCACCTTCACTATCTCCATTTGGCGGCACAAAACTTACGTGTACATACTCCACTCCGGAACCTTCTTCAATAATATCGGCTGACACTGTGACCGATTCCCCGCCAGTTACCCTTGGGGCTGAAATAGATAAGCTATTCAGCTTCGGTGCAGTGATATCTACTACAGTGCCATATACTTCAATATTGTACCCGGATAGATTCCGATATTCATAGTTCCATCCCTTAGACGGTGTCTCTCCATGATAAACCCTATACCCATTCCCTTGCTTGTCCTTTAAATAGATGTATGAAAGTTCCCACACGCCTGCATCATCATACTTTGATACAGTGAAAGAACCTTCATATTTTTGCGTTTCTGGATTGTAAATTAAATCAACACTCTTAGAACCGCCCTTGGTGTAAGGGCCAGTTGGACCATTATAATATGCATATGCATAATCCACCCCAGATTCCTCTTCGAGTATTTCTGCACTCAGCATGATGGATTCGCCCAGAGTAACCTTTGTTCCGGATAACGAAAAACTTGTTAACTTTGGCGGCGTCACGTCACCCGCAGCAAATCCATTGGACACCGGTGATAATAATGAAAAAAGTAAAAGCAGCGTTGTTAACTTAGCAATCCAGTTTCCCCTTTTTCTTGAAAAAATCAATTCTCCCCCACACTCCCATTTGAAAATTATGTACCTCTTAATATTACCTTATTTATCCAATAAGAGTATATAAAAAGTTCTTAATATGTAAAAATAAGGTTCTTTTTAAAGAATTTGTGTTAATTGAAGCAGGTGTAGGAGTAAAAGAAATTCAACAGCAATTAGGGCATACCATTATAAACACTACAATGAATTTATGCTCCTATGACTGCAAACATGGAAAAAAAAGTCTCCCAAAAGTTTGATAAACTAATGGAAGACCTTCTCTACTTGTTGGTTTTACTATTGACTGGGTTTTAAAACCCTAATTACATCATGCCGCCCCTAAGGTGAGAGTGTGTAATATCTTTAACTATCTATGTATGCAAAAAGTGCATTATTTCAAGGTTTTTGTTAATTTGGGGTGTAACATCTTTAACGGAATTTTACCGTTTTTCACTTGAGCGCGTTAGCAAAATGTTAGCATTTTAAACTTATTTCTGTTTTTAGCATGATAAGATAGCGACTTCACTAAATAGTCTTTCATTTCTTTCATCATTAAAACTAAAATAATCCCTGTGCCAATAATCGATAAACATCCAGGCGTTTCTCTTGTGAGTGAGGAATACTACAAATCATCGCTTCATCAAATCCATAGTGAGCTTGCTCTTCTTGTAACAATGTTGCGATTTCGTTTACTGCGCCCACTAAATGAATTTTACGGTTTTCTTTAATGATCATGTGATCCATTTCCGTCAATGGATAATCACGGGCATCTTCAGGTGTCAAAACTGCCTCGATCCTACCTTTCATAAACTGTAAACGCCAAATATCTTGAGGCTTTGCTTCAAATTCAGCTTCTTCCTTTGTTACAGCTGTTGTTACCATATAGGAAACATTGATTTGCGGTTTCTCCATAAAAGCTGAAGGATGAAAGTTCCTTTTGTATGCATCTAAAATCTCTTTGGACATTTCACCATTGAAAAACTGTGCAAAAGAATAGCCCACGCCTCTAAGTCCAGCTTGAATAGCGCTATTGCCAGTCGACCCCAACAGCCAAGCTTCAGGCAAAATGACTTGGGACGGTGTTGCGATTGTTTTATTATATAAGCCTTCTTCAGGGACTTCGTCGTTGATCAACTGCAGTGCAATATCAAATTTTTCGTACATATTGTTTACCATCGGTTGGCGTCCTTCAGATAACGCATAAATGGAATAGTTATCCCCTCCAGGAGCCCGACCAACACCAAAATCAATGCGTTCCGGTGAAAAAGCACTTAGTGTTTTAAACACCTCCGCTAGTTTCAGCGGGGAATAGTGCATCAGCATCACTCCACCGGTTCCGATACGAATTTTTTTCGTTATTGCGGCCAAATGAGCTGCCGTCACTTCAGGAGCTGAACTTGCAAAAGTATTAGTTGCATGATGTTCTGCCATCCACATTCGATGATATCCTAATTCATCTCCCAAAACAGCCAATTCTTCCGCGTTTTTCAATGCAGCCGCTGCCGTATTCCCTTTCGTAATAGGGGCTTGATCCAATATACTTAATCTCATCTTTGCAAAACTTCCTTCCTATCAGTTTATCCTATCCGCCAATCGACTTTTTTGGGCCGCCGGAATGCTTAAATCTTATCAATGCATCTGACATTAGATGACCACCTGAAACTAGATCAAGTCACGTACCATTTAAACCGCTGCTCCCAACAATTTCTCTAGGTTCTGTTTAGTGAAATGGTACGTTTCATTACAGAAATGGCAGGCATTTCATTTGGATTTTCAGTTTCCATGACTTTTATAAAACCATTTTTTCTTTTAACCATTCTTGTAGTTCTAGCAATTTTTGTTCATATCCATCCTTAATTTCTTCATATAAGGATGCTATTGTTTCGCGTTTTAGTACAGATTTCCAAGCTGACTCGGCTTCTTCCATTAAGTCCGTTAACAAGCAGCACCTATTTTCTTCTTCTAAGTCAAGCATGTCATGTAACACACCACTAGAAGAATAAAGAGATTGCTGACCTTCAATAGCAAGATAAATATCGTAAATCCGAATGTCTTCAGGTTTTTTCCTTAATTTAAACCCTCCTTTTACCCCAGGCACAGAGGTAATCAAATCTGCACTGACTAACTTCCTCAACAATTTTTGAAAATAAGTTGGTGAAGCTCCTAATTGTTGACTTATCGCTTCCCCTGGTAATACAGCTTTGTCTGGCAACATGTTAAGAATAAGAATGGCATACACTGACTGTTCTACTCCCGTTTTCATCTGCATTAAGATCACTACCTATATTCTAAATTTATTTAAAAACATTTTCTTTAGATATAAAATTATAATACGGATAATCATTATCCGTATTAGTATATACAACCATTATCGAAAAGTAAAATTTTCTTTCTCTATACCTTTCTTCTTCAACTCCACAAGAGTATTTGAAGCTATATATTTTATAGAAAAAAGAAGCTACCCTTAATAGTGGGTATCTTCTTCGCAAATAAAACTTATTGATTCACTTCTTCTTTATCCTTTGTAAATTGCTTAATAAAGTCTGCAATTCTTTCCCCTACCATTATTGCGGTTGCTGCTGGCCCACGTGATGGAACAGTTGGGAAGATTGATGTGTCAGCAACCCATAATCCTTCCATTCCATGTACCCTACCATATTGGTCAACTACCGCTTCAGGGTCGCTACTTGGCCCCATTTTAGCACTTCCACTAGCATGAATAGCGGATGCAAGGTGAGAGCGTAACCACGCATTTAATTTTCCATCATCATTTAAAGTAGCTTCATCTATTTCGGTCAATTTTTTAAAATACGGTTTAAAAGCATCGCTAGTTAATATTTTTACGGCAGTTCTCATGGCTTCTCTCATTCTACTTAAATCATATTCATTTTCTAAATAATGATAATCTACTTTTGGATACACATGAGGATCTTTAGAAGTAATGGTAATATTTCCTCTTCCCTTAGAGTATTGCACACCTACAACAATCATCATGTCACCCTGATGCATTGCTTGCTGAAGGAAACGTTTTTTGGAAATACCCTTCACTGATTTCAATGTTTGGCCTGGTCTTCGGATTATATCTGTAATTCCCTTAAACATTGACCCTGATGCGCCAAGCATGGAAGCCCCAAGCGGTAAAGACATTAGCATGATTTCCAAATCACCTGGATGTTCTGAGCCCTTTGATGTGAAATTTAATACAGACTGCAGATTATCTTGCTGCTCTTCCGGGTCAGGTACTCGATTTGGTTTATATCCCATTTGTATGTCAGGATGGTCAGAAAACTTTTTACCAACACCAGGTAAATTATGTACCACATCAATGCCAACCGATTCTAATTCTTCACTCGGTCCAATACCAGATAGCATCATTAGATGAGGCGTATTAAAAGCACCTGCAGATAAGACAATTTGATCCCCATAAATTATTTCTGTGTCACCATGTCTTTCGACTTCAACACCAATTGCCTTCTTCCCATTAAAAACGATTTTCCTCACAAATGTATTTCCACTGACAGTTAAATTTCTACGATTTCTATTTGGATTAATATAAGCAAGACCGGTATTAATCCTTATGCCATCTACTATATTTGAGGGTACTGGACCATAACCAGGTTCCCCTTCTGCATTCTTATCTTCTTCATAGGTGAAACCAAGATCTTTACATGCTTGATAAAATGCTTTCGTCATCCCATAAGGATTTTCTATTTCCCTGTAAACTGGTACCGGACCTTTACTGCTATGAATATCTGTGTCACCAAAATTCATGTCATTTTCCATTTTCATATAATATGGCAAAACCTTTTCGTATCCCCATTCCGTGTTACCTGCTTCCACCCAACGATCAAAGTCCGCCTTTGGAGCGCGGATAAAATAACAACCATTTAAAGAAGATGAACCACCGAGAATTTTTCCTCTTGGAACTGAATATGGCAAATCTGGCGTGAGGTTTCCTGTGTAAGCCCAGTTATTTGGATGTCCTGGGACTGCTCCGGCCATATAAGTAGCATTTAAAAGATCTTGTGGAAACTGATCACTATCAGGATAATCCGGGCCTGCCTCAATCAATAAAACTTTTTGTTCTGGATCCTCGCTTAAACGAGCTGCCAGAGGGGCACCTGCAGATCCTGCTCCAATAATAATAAAATCATATTTACTCACACGTTTCTCCTCCTTAAGATTATTTTTTATTTACAGGTGAAAATTTCCCCATTTTGAAACCGCTTTCCTTTTTTTGCTGTCTTCCTCCTTTTCTATCACTTAATGTCATTTTATTAGAATCCGACTTCCCTTGTATATTCCCTTCTTTAGGAGATACTTTTTTCGTCTAAATAGTAGTATTTTTAAAGTTTACGATACCTATGTGGTAATAGTCTAAATTTTCCGATAATATATATTGTATATAAGTAATTTGGAGGGGTAAATGCTATGGAACAAACTGATATTCTTAAACAAGTCTCAGACCTTACAAATATATCTAATCATGAAGACAAGCTTTATAGTATTCTACAAACTTATATCGATATCTTTCCTGTCAAGGATGCCTTTCTATACCGATATTCACCTATTGGTTACCTTTGTGAAGGCGTAATCGGATTATCTTCATCACGTATTATTCATATTCGAGAAGAGAGAGCAAGTATCAAGACAGCTTCCGGTTTTATCCCTCTATTAAAAGATAAGAAGGCTAGATTCTATACTGGAATAGAATTTACAAAACTCATGACAAGTGATTATATATTTTCTTCTAAAATTGATTCCGCATTAGTGGTCCCCCTCTGTATCGGGCCAGTAATTATTGGATTCATTCTTAGTTATCATATCGATGGTGAACCGAACTTTGATAAAAAATTACTTGAAACAATAACTCACTTTGGAAAATTGTCAGGAAGTTTGCTTGAGAACAATGAAATGGTTGGGAACACACAAATTTTAAGCAAAAGGGAAGTCGAAGTAATGCAGAGAATTTCATGGGGAGAAAATACAGAGGAAATCGCTGACTTATTAGGAATCGGTAATTTAACCATACAGCAATATGTAAAATCTGTACTAAAAAAATTAAAAGTACAGAATCGCACTCATGCAATTGCTGTGCTTTTAAGAAAAGGGATGATAACTTAATCTGAAATCAATTAGGCAAAGCTGGTGAATCACTCGAACAAATCATGGACAGATTTGTTCATACCGATGATTAGATTACTACGAAAAATGTGTATCTCCACGTAACCCAAAAATAAAAAAGGAAGCTTCCCAAAGTTCAGTGAACTTATGAAAAGCCTCCGTTTAAAATCCTCAATTTTAGCAAGAATATTGGTAAACGGAAGCGTTCGATATAGATTTTCTTCAAGGTAATGTCGAGAAAAATGGATTTTTTATTGTCCACTTTCTTGACAGAAGACCACTTCGGTCACTCCAGACTCCCTGCACTGACCCATATGCTTTTTCTGAGTGCTCCTCGGTCACTTTGAACCGTTTATCATCCAAAAATCTTGATACGCAAATTTTAACAACACAAAAAACCACTCCCTAATTTTATAAAGGAAGTGGTTATTGCTATTGATATAAGATTATACAAGACTTCTTCAAAGAAAGGAGTGAAAAATAGCTTCCACTACTTTTCTAGTTCAGGCTCAATAGCCTTACATCATGCAAATTTTAACCCCTGAGTATAGGTAAATGCGGTTTGTTGGTGGGACGCCTTAATTTAGCTACACGGCGCTCGACAGAATCTGCTGAATCAGCAGATCAGTAAAGTGCGCGGCATGCTTGGCAACGTCATCCAGATTTTCATCGAAACTATCAGCCGTATCTTCGCCATGACCGGTAATATCCGATACCGCCTTGATGGCTAACACCGGAATATCATATTGGGCAGCAGCTTGAACGATGGCAAGTCCCTCCATATCTGAAACCTTAACGGAAGGAAAAGTCGATTTAATCCTCTCGACTCGATCTGATTCACTCATGAAGGAATCTAGCGTCAATATTAATCCGAAATCGAGTGAATACGGAAGATCATCTGCTTCGGCAGCAGCTTGTCTTGCTACATCCAGCCAGTTATCGTCTAGATCATATTTCGCCGGCATTTGCGGAACCTGGCCATATTCATAACCAAAGCAAGTAGCATCGACATCGCCATACCTATATTGCGTAGCGACAACGACGTCACCCACCTTTAATCCCTCGGCAAATGCACCCGACGTTCCTGCATTGATGATCAAATCCGGTTTATATCGTTCGATAAGCAGCGTAACTGCGACAGCTGCATTGACCTTGCCGATACCACTTTCTACTAGAATCAGAGGCTGGTCACGATAGATTGCTTCTTCAACGATAACCTTACCTACCTGTGACCTTGCCGTGATTCGTGATTCAATGCGAAAAGGAGCCATTTCCTCCTCCATCGCCGTGATAATTGCAATTCTCATATTCAAAGCCTCTCTATTCTTTCAGGTATGAAATCGGCTTACTTACAGGCACCTTCGAGCCACCGAATTCTTTTTCTATATATTTTTGGGTATCGTCATTATGATACAATTCACCTAATTTCAAGATGCCAGGATCGTCCTTTTTATCAGAGGTGGTTACAAGCACGTTGATGCTGTTTTTTGTATCTACGGAAACTTCCTCATGGAACAAGGAATCCTTCAATACGTTAAGTCCGCCTTCCATCGCGATTGTATTACCAATCAATACGAGATCCACGTCTTGAATCACCCGCGGACCAGTCGTGTCGTCGATCAATTTGAATTTTAGGTTTTTAGGATTCTCTGCGATATCGTTCACCGAACCTGTCCCCTCATTGAAGCCGTCCTTTAACTTGATCAGTCCGGACGCTTGCAATACTTTTAATCCTCTAGATGTATTGGCCGGGTTATCAGCCAAGGCGACGAGCGCGCCGTCCGGGACGTCATTGATATTCTTAATCTTCTGCGAATAAATTCCCATTGGTTCAAGGTAAGTCGTCGATACCGCAACAAGGTTGGCATTGCTGTCTTTATTGTAGCTAACCAAGTAACCCCAAGATTGGAAGGCGTTCACGTCAACCTCTCCTTCTTTGGTTGCGTTATTCATTACAACACCACCATTAATCTCCTTGACTTTGATATTAAGGTTGGCATCCTTGGCCTCCTGTGACTGCGCGATATGCTTCCAAATCTGGGCGTCAGAACCCATTGAACCAATGACGATTGTCTGACCGTCGCTCGATGTCTTGCTTCCGCAGCCAGCTACCAACAGTGTCAAGGCCAATCCGATAGCAAATCCGCCCCATAATTTCTTTATATTCATATACGTTCTCCCCCTAGACTAAATGAAATATTAACACCCTAATGCATCGTCATGCCGCCGGTTACATTAATGGCCTGTCCTGTCATATATGAAGATAATGGACTAGCCAGAAACAACACGACATTAGCAACATCTTGAACCTCGGCGGTCCTTCCGAGCGGTACCTGTGAGCAATCCTCGGCATAGATCTCCTCGGCAGTCATCTTGCGGATTAACCCGCCTTCGATGCGTTCTCGATGCTTCATCGGCGTCTCGACAATGCCTGGGCATACCGCATTGACAAGAATTTTATACTGCGCAAGTTCAATCGCCATGACTTTCGTTAATCCAAGAACAGCATGCTTGGATGCGCAATATCCGCCCATGGCACGATACCCGTTCTTTCCGGCTTGTGAAGCCATCTGTATGATTCTACCCGGCTTCCCGACCTCAACCATCTTCTTCGCAAAGATTTTGGATACCAGGTACAGTCCGGTGGAATTGATGGAGAATACCTTTTCCCAATCTTCCAACTTGCTGTCAATGACATAATCCATCGTGGAAATACCAGCGCAATTCACAACGATATCTGGTACCCCTGACTGCTCTAATACAATATCTGACCAGCGATAGATATCCTCTGACCGGGACAAATCCAGCCTGGACTCGGACAACTGCCCGTCAATAACTTTATAATCGTCTTCGTATGCGAGATCGGCAGAGATCACCTTAGCCCCGCTCTCAAGCAAGATTTGCACGATACCTTGTCCAATGCCTGAATTGCCGCCGGTTACAACTGCCGTAAGTTGCGATAAATCAAGCGTAATCATGTCAATTACAATACCCTTTCGAACGGATCTCTGCTAATACCGGCATGTAGTACAATCTTCGCGTATTCTTGTGCGGAGAACAGCGAATGATCCTTGTAATTGCCGCATTCCAACGCGGATACGGCCGGAACCTCCGTCGTTTCCAGCACGCGCTTTAACGTTCTTTCCAATGCGGATGCGATTTCTTCCGGATCATGCTCGTTCCAGAGAATCAGGTAATATCCCGTTCTGCATCCCATAGGTGATATATCGATGATGCCTTGAATCTCATCTCTCATATATGTCGCTAACAAATGTTCAAGTGTATGAAGCGCAGCCGTCGGAATCGCATCTTCATTCGGTTGCAGGAAGCGCAGATCATATTTTTGCACGGTACTGCCTTTCTCATCGCGCTCGACCCCTGCTGCTCTGACATAAGGAGCCTTTACGATCGTATGGTCCAATTGGAAACTTTCTACTTTTGCCATTGTACTTCAGTCCTTTTTCTATAGTATTGTATATTTATTTCAGTACGTAACCAAAGGCAGCATACTGTATAAATCGATATGTGCTAGTTGTTAATGCGTCGACTTCTTGGTGAAATAATCACCGATGAATTGGCATGCAAACACCAGAATCAGGATCAAAATCGTTGCTACAATTGTAATATCCGTCTGGAATCGGTTATACCCCTGATTAATCGCCAGACTGCCTAATCCTCCCGAGCCAATGGCACCCGCCATAGTCGTCAGCCCGATCAGGTTAATGATCGTAACCGAAGAAGCGCGGATAATGCCTGCCATACCCTCTTTCAGATAAACACGGAAAATAATCTCAATTGGCCCCGAACCCATGGATTGAGCCGCTTCGATAATCCCTGAATCTACTTCTACCAGCGCATTTTGTATTTGTCTGGCATAGAAAGGTACTATTCCAATGACCAAAGGCACGATAGCTGCATGCATGCCGATCGATGTCCCTACGATTATACGGGTAACAGGAACGATAACGGCGATGAGAATGATAAACGGAATGGATCTGAACAGGTTAATGACTTTTTCCACGACACTATAAATCAACCTGTTCTCCAGAATCCCTCCTTTATCTACGACAACCAGGGTAATGCCAAACAATATTCCGAATAATACGGAAAATAACGAGGTTACGGCCACCATATAAATCGTTTCATATGTACTCAAGAGGATTTCCTCTCTAAAACTCCATATATTTGAGAAATATTTCATAAAGAAATCGCTCATACTGGATCACCTACTTTACTATTCTGCAATAGACGGGAATCGATCAATTCAACCTCCACCTGAACCGACTGCAAATACTGCAGAGCTGCTTCCAGATCACTAGTGGTACCCGACATAACAACAATCAGGAAGCCGATTGGTGTCTGCTGTAAAATTTCCACATTAGCGAATAAAAGATTGGTTGTCACCCTATACCTAGCGGAAAGAGCCGAAATGATCGGCTCGCTGGTACTATTGCCAATAAAAGAAATCTTGCACAAGATATCGTTATCCTTCAGATGAAGCAATGACGGATGCTGCGCGAGCTTTTCCAACGTTTGATCAACTTGCGTCGCCGTATTGATGAAATCACGGGTTAATGCATTTTGCGGACTGCTGAAGATGGAGACGATATCGCCTTGCTCAATGATCCGACCCGCTTCCATCACTGCCACCTTGTTGCATATTTCTTTCACCACTTGCATTTCATGCGTAATAATAACGATCGTTAATCCGAGGTCTTGTTTCAGCTTCTTCAACAATTTCAGGATGGATAGCGTTGTTTTGGGATCCAGCGCACTGGTTGCTTCATCGCATAAGAGTATTTCCGGGTCATTCGCCAGCGCTCGAGCAATGGCTACCCTCTGCTTCTGCCCACCTGACAATTGAGAGGGATAAGAATCCCGTTTATCCGATAAACCTACCAACTCAAGCAAATCCATAACCTTCTGGGCTCTTTCACGCTTAGAAAGCTTGGAGCTTTTTAAAGGATAGTCTACATTGTCAAAGATCGTTCTAGAACTCATCAGGTTAAAATGTTGGAAGATCATCCCGATCTTCTTCCTGGCCACCCGCAGCTCTTTGGGATTCAAGGAGAGCAAATCTTGACCGTTCACCTTTACGTTTCCCGATGTTGGTCGTTGCAGCAGGTTAATGACGCGAACCAGAGTACTCTTCCCGGCTCCGCTGTATCCTACAATGCCATAAACATCGCCAGCATCAACCTGCAAATTGACATCCTGAACGGCTGTTACCGACTGAGAGCTAGTTTCAAATGTAACGTTAATCGTGGATAAAGAAATCATGATGCCCAACCTTTCCTAAAACTTCTATATTCTCAAAACTCAAAAAATTCTATTTCAGTAATTGTACATCAGAATACTAGGAATTGAAACAATAATTTTTTAATAGGGGTAGGTAGTACCAGAGAAGCTGAACACCCGCAAAAAAGTACATATTAATAATCGGTAAATATTAAAAAGAAAAGTAAGGTGATAATAATTGAGTTTTTCTTCCTCTTTTAAGAAGTCTTCTTAGGTAATGCATAACTCTTTTTTATCAATAAGACAGAGGTTGAATTAGTGATTGAAGAGGATAGTTTCAGAATAATCGTCAAATAGCCCCCACCATAGATGCGAGCTCGTAGTATTATTTAGATAACCAAAAATGTCTATCTCCAAGGTAAACAAAAAAAAGAGGATTCTCAAAATTTGGTCAACTAATGAGAAAGCCTCTTTTAATTTACATTATGTTAGCACTTTGTTAGCAAATCACTCAAAGGTCCTTATTTATCAAGGATTTGAGGGCTTTATCACATCATGCCGCCCCTAAGGTGAGAGTGTGTAATATCTCTAATCATGTATGCTAATAGTGCGGTATATTAAGTTTTTTCTAAATGTGCGTTGTAATATCTTTAATGTGAATTTACCGTTTTTCATTTGATCGCGTTAGCAAAATGTTAGGGATGAAATTTTTGAGTATCACTTAACATATATAGGTATTTTTAAGTGTTCTTCATTTTAGCTAATCTAACAAAGCTTACATCTCTTTGTTTAATTTTTTGTTGAACTTCTTCCATGAAATCTGTTAATACCAGAAGCATTTGTAGCAGTAACCCACAGCTAAATCTAGGGGGTCTTACTAGTATTTTAATAAAATAACTTTCCACCGTTTTTTACTAGATCTCTTCTCGACAATATTCTTTCTACTAAAGAGGAACAATCATAGATTTGACAGCATTTAAGGCATTTCTAATCAATCGTTTGATTACAAATAATTCAACTAATTAAACGTTTGATTAAACGGCGAGTAAACCCTTTAATTAAACGGACTTTTGGATGGTTTCAAGATTATTAATTGTCGAATAAAAGTTGTATTGTTAGGAATCAACTTAAAAACTGACAATAGAAACTAGCTAAATACATATTCTAACAAAAAAAGCAAATTATTAACTAACTAAACGTTTGATTGAAAGTGCAGAAAACCCTTTTAAACCAAGATCTCCCCTGTTATCTGGGTGAATTTTTTGTAGAGAAAAATTCTTTCTATTAACCTGTTTATGAATCAAAACATGTCAGGAATAATGACTCCGCTACAGAGACTATCCAAATCTTAATCACTAACAAGAAGATTCCCAGTGATCTCTACGCTTATTTTTTTTATTTATGAAGAGTTAGAGTAAAGTGCCGTTTCAATTAAATCCTCTTCACCATACCATATAAAGAGTATGATCAATTATTTCTTCTGAAGGGAGACTTTTTATTGGGTATAAGGCCATTTTGTGATGCTTTATTCGGAACGGATGCGTTTGGGGGCAACCTTATTTCAATTAATACTATGACTGGAACTGGAACTATTGTTGGGAACATGGGATTTCGAGCACCTGCACTAGCTATTGACCCTACAACAAATATCATGTATGCAGGACAAGGCGGAGGGCAGCCTAATCTTTATACAATAGACCCAAACACTGGACAAGCTACTTTAGTCGGGAACTCTGGCCTAGGTTTTGCTGCAATTGGTGCGTTGGATTTCCGAAGTGATGGAACATTATTTGCTGCTGTTAACATTGCTAGTTTAGAAGGAGCAGACCATTTAGCTATAATCAATAAGAACACAGGGGCGGCAACCATTATTGGATCGTTCGGGGAGTGCACCGGAGTTGAGATTCCTAGTACTGGCGGAGGGACATGTAACATTAAGGGACTTGACGCAATTGTTTTTACCGAGGACGGGACACTTCTTGGTGCATTAAATAATAATGGGGCTGCTGGTACACCAGGACTTTACACTATTGATATCAATACAGGCAAGGCTACCTTTTTAAGACCATTTGTAAATTCAGATTTGCTGGCAGGTGGAGTTGTCAGCCTTGAGTTCTGTGGTGGTACACTTTTCGGGGGAACTGCAAGATCTGCACCTGGAACAGGAACAGATGGAGGAAGACTTATTACTATTGATCCTGACACTGGATTATGGGAGTTCGTAGGAACTGAAAGTGCAACAGGAGGTACAAGCCTTGGAGGCTTGGCTGGTATCACCAAGTTTAGGTAAACAGAATATAAAAAATCAAGTATTATACAAAAGACTACCTCCAACAATTAGGAAGTAGTCTTTCTTTTAGAAATTTTTATTTAAGTTTGGTAGGATAATGCACTAAACCATTTCTCGAAGGAGAGTGGCATTATTACATCATGCCGCCCCTATGGTGAGAGTGTGTAATATCTTAAATTATGTGTGCAAAAAGTGCGATATATCATGAATTTGCTAAAATCTTACTGTAATATCTTTAACGGGAATTTACCGTTTTTTATTTGATTGCGTTAGCAAAATGTTAGCAATTTAAAACAGAAATCATCACCAAAGTCTACACACTCCACTTGTCCAGAGTGTATGTGGCAACACACTAGGTGCTGGTGAGTTTTCAAATATATTGTCCCTACTAAACAGCACAAATGCGTTAAACTTCTAAATTCAATAAGTTTCTCTCTCACAGCAGATTAGTTGAGTCTAAAGTTAACCCAAATATAAGGGGTATTATTTTATAAAATAATTATTAATCATTATTCGATACCATTTGTTGAAAAAAGAGAACCTGGGTACTGTTTGAGTATATCTGGTTTGATAATACTTATTTTCCTGTTTTCAACACTCAGCAAGCCTTCTTCTTCCCATTTTTTAAAAATCTTATAGATCGTTATTCGAGTCAACATTGGGATGCTGACAAATGCGATTACCTTTTTAATCATTGGCATTGCTTTGATCAAACGAAAAATAGCAAACTATTGAATATATTTGTGCCCTTTTTGAAATCGTGGGATTACCTTCGTTTGGGGTTGAATTCCTTCTATGGCCGTTTGGGACTGGCTGGTTCATAATCGGGGGTTACTTAATTTTTAAGGGAAGACATTAATAGAAACCTCCCCAAAAAAGCTTGAATTTCAAGCTCTTTTATTGGGAAGGACTCCTGACAAAAAACCCAGATCATTTCACCCGGAAAGTATTTATTAAAATATTTTTTGATACATCCGTGGATATCTTCTATGTACTACTCCAGTAAGGTCGTGGTACATAGAAGCTGGTCGACCGTTACTTTCATTGTTACACTTTTTTAATAAATATTATTGAGCAGTATATCCGCCATCAACTAACAAGTTTGCGCCTGTTACAAAGGAAGATTCATCGCTGGCAAGGAATAACACGCAATTAGCTACTTCTTCCGGTTTTCCAAGTCGTCTTGCTGGAACCATGGACACTAACTGATCAATTACTTCTGAAGGAGTATTCTCTAAAATTGGTGTATCAATGTATCCAGGACATACAGCATTGATTCTAATTCCCTGGCTTGCATAAGTAACAGCAGCCGCACGAGTCATATTCACAACTCCACCTTTTGCCGCAGCATAGGCTGAAACAGACATCTGACCGACATGCCCTAAGATAGATGCACAGTTAATAATCGAACCTTCACCGATTTTAGCCATTTCTTTAATTGCATATTTGTTGCAAAGGAACACGCCAGTTAAGTCAACACTGATCGTACGGTTCCATTCCTCAAGAGTACAACAATCAAGATCTTGCATATCTCCTACACCCGCATTTGCAAACAAGACATCCACTTTGCCATAGGTTTCTACTGTCTGCTGTACCAGGTTTGCGACATCTTCCTCTTTAGAGACATCTGTCTTAACAAAAAGGGCTTCTCCACCCTCAGCTTTAATTGAGTCTACTAACTTGGCACCCTTTGCTTCATTCCGTGCAGCAATAACAACTTTTGCTCCTTCTTTAGCAAATAATCTTACAGTGCTTTCACCAATTCCAAATGTACCGCCAGTAATGATTGCAACTTTTCCACTTAAACGCATGATGTGTTCCTCCTATTAGATAGTGGGTTTTATTTTTATTGTGAACAGATTGTGAAAATTTTCACATAAACATTCATAAATATGATATGTTTTGAAATTTATAGAATTGGATAGAATTTGCTTAATTTTATCATAGCAATTCACTTATCAATCTCATCACCTGTGAATATTTCATAACCATTTGCTTGATTATATATATCATTTAATCTTAATAAATAAAAGGCACCTGATATTCTGTAGGTTTACTTTTAATATTTAGGTCAGAAACATGGAGTTTTACTTTTTCTAATATCTGTCTAGTAATAATATCTCTTATATTAGGATTAATTTGTAATATTTCTTTATATGTTTCTACTGAAATACAGGATAGAATCCTTGACTATTTTTGCCGTCGTATAATAGGGCAACTCATTTAGTGCCTGCTCCCCAATTAATCTTCCACAAGTAGAAATTTCTAAAATCCGATTATTCTTTTTGAAATCAATAGTAGAAATTCTAACTAACCCATATAGGATAAAGTAAAACCCTCTCCTATTTCACCTTGTTTATATAAAATTGTATTTTTTCTGACAAATTTTCTTGTCGCATATCTTAAATAGGGTTCTATTAAAGGCATTATTAAGTATAAACACTCTTTAAAGTATATCTAAATTGAAATATCTTAATTGCATTTAATTAGATAAATACCCCTTAAAGCAAGCTTGAAAAAAATGTTTTACGATTTACTTTAAGGGGTACTAATAATAGATTGTATGTCTTATTTAATCTTTATTATATTTTACCTTGTGAGGATTTTGGAATAAATAGTATGGCTATGGAACCTATTATCGCCGCCGATGCAAAGACATAGAAGTTTGTTGCAAGACTGAAATTCCAAGATATTATTAAACCTGCAAGGATAGGTCCCAAAATAGCTCCAATCCTACCGAATCCAAGTGCCCAACCTAAAGCAGTTGCGCGAATTTCTGAATCAAAATATTTTGTTAAATATGCATTTAAGATTAATGTGGTTCCAATAGTTCCGAAGCCTGCAACCGCAACAAGAGCATATACAACCAACATGGATGATTTTATACTTAATAGAGCAATGCAAATTCCTGCTAGAATATATGAGATACTGATAACTTTTTTTGAACCCCATTTGTCTGCAGCCCCACCAGCAACAATACCACCTACAGCCGCGGAAAAGTTAAGCATTAACAGAAATCCTAAACTCGAACCTAATGGGTAACCAGCTGATCTCATCATTTGCGGCAACCATGTATTTAATCCGTAAATGCAAAATAGACCCACAAACATGACCATCCAGAACAAAACAGTTGCACGGATATTTTGTCTTGAAAAAAGTGAAGCGACAATACCCATTGTACTTCCTTCTTTTTTCACTTTCACTTTATTCATTTGATTACTAATGATTGAATCGAGTGAAATATTAAATCGTTTGGCAATTTTTTCTGCTTCTGTATGTCTATTTTTTGCTACTAGAAATTCAAGTGATTCAGGCAAATATTTAATCATGAAAGGAACCGCAATAATAGGCAGTGCACCTATCCCAAACATAAACCTCCAACCAAATTGTTCCAAAAGATTTATTGATAATAACGCTGAAGTTACTCCGCCGACCGAATAACCTGTATACATGATGGCATACAATATAGACCTACGGTGAACAGGTGAATATTCGATCGTTAGAGCAGATGCACATGGAATAACACCACCTAATGCAAGTCCGCCTAAAAAGCGAATAATTCCAAACATTAGAGGGGTTGGTGCCATTGCTGCACCGACCATTGATATGGAAAATATAGTAATACAAATTACCATTACTTTTTTACGTCCAAAAATATCTGTTATCGTTCCTGATAAAACTCCCCCTATTAACATTCCAATTAGAGCGTAGCTTGCAATAGTTCCAGCCAAAGCAGGTGATAACGCCCATGCAGAGTCTTGCAATATGGCAGGAAGGACAGCACCGTAAATAGCCATATCATATCCCTCTGAAAAAATTGCAAAAAAACAAATGGATACGACTAGAATGGTATAGCCGGGTATCGCTTTTGCTTTCGTACTAGTATCTATATTCTCTTGATTTGTTAGAGTTTTTGGTTGTCCCATAAATACATCTCCCTTTTTATCTATTAAATGACATACGATTTTAAATTGTATATAGCCTTACCAAATATTATTAAGGAGAAACAGGATACATCAGAAATTCTTGTATAATATAAATGAGATTGTTAAACTATTATTGATTAAGGATGGGGTAAAGTAGATTTAATTAACATAATTACTTATATATAGGGGAGGAACCTCTACCATTCTGTTTCCTCCTCTGAATCAAACTGTATCTCTCACAATATCAGTTTTAAGTCATTTGGAATTGAAATCTCTTTGCCCTATTTTTTGAGCTCTGTTGATTTGCCGTTATGGCTAAATTTATCGAAGCTATTTTAGTGTTTATAGCATCCAAACGAGATGTCATAATATGCCCCCATTTCAATAGAAGCAGTTGTCAATCCTGCAATGTAAATGAAAGATTTATATAGATATTTCCTGAATTTAATAGTACTAAAATCAAGTCTTAGCTCCTTACATCACATAGGGTCTTCAGATTATCCCACTTCACATCAATGTATTCTTGCAATTCATCTATTTGTTCATCACTTAGATGGCTGTATTTCTTCATGGATGTCAAATACTCTCTTAGCGGAATAGGATTTTTAACTTTAACATTTAGCTTGAATTTCCCATGGTCCACTTCATAGATAGGCGTAAATCTAGACTGAACTCCCTTTCTAACTATATCTATACTTTTTTCAGATGGATAACCCCAACCTGTGGTACAACTATTGTAAATATGAATGTAAACAAAGCCATCCTTTATGGTTTTTGCCTTTTCAAGTTTTTTAATTAAGTCAGGCATATATGCCGGGGAAGCAGTAGCCATATATGCGATGTCATGCATTGCCATGATCATAGGCATATCTTTTCTATGTGTAGACTTTCCATTTGAAGCTTCGCCAACTGGTGTTGTCGTAGTCCAAGACCCAAAGGGTGTTGAGCTGCTTCTCTGGAATCCGGTATTCATGTACCCTTCATTATCGTAACAGATATAAATAATGTTCTCTCCTCTTTCCGCAGCTCCGGATAAGGCTTGGAATCCAGCATCCACAGAAGCACCATCACCTGCAAAAGCAACAACGTTGACATCTCTTCCAATTCTTTCGTAATGTCTCTTTATTCCAGTTAACATTGATGCAGTATTGTCTAGTAGTGGAAAAAATACAGGTATTTTCATTCCTGTTTTATCTGCCCAACCTACACTTTGAACTCCGCCCATACATCCCGGTGGAATTGCAACAATTGTATTTGGTCCAAAAATCTGAAGAGCTGTTCTCATTGATAACTCTACATTGCACCCTGAACATGCTGTTATCCCGGGACAAACCATATCTTCATATGTTGACATTTTTTCAACTAGTTTCATAGATTATCTCCCCTTTCTATTAATAAGCCAATGAGCTTTGTTGTCCATATTTCCATTTTTTCCAGCCTCAACTACTTTTTCAATTGCTTCACACATCAGTTCAGTAGTCAAATCCTCTCCGCCTAGGCCACCAATAAATGGTACCGCCGGAACAGGATGGAGATTACTTATAGCTGACTTAACCTCCTGATATACTATACCTGTATGCCAACCGAAACTTACATTTCTATCAACTACTCCGATCGCTTTTCTTCCGCTTAAAAGCTCCTTGACTTCTTCTTTAGGGAATGGCCTTAGACATCTAATTTTAACTAACCCTGCCTTCACACCTTTCTCTCTTGCCATATCTACAGCTACTCTTGCAGATCCAGTTAATGAACCCAATGTTACAAGTACATACTCGGCATCTTCCATTCTATATGGTTCTACAAGACCAAAATGATCTCTGCCGAACTTCTTGGCAAACTCGTCATTTACTTCTTTGATTACCCGCTTAGCATTATCCATGGCCTGCATATGTAGTTCCCTATAGTATTGAAGTAAATCACCTGGTGTAAGAGGATCTACAGCCATTGGAGTCTCAGGATCCAACTTAACATGTGTTGGATTATAAGTTGGAATGAAATCAGCTACTTCTTTTTGAGTTGGAACCTCTACACCCTCTGTCAAATGAGATAGGTAGAAACCGTCATAACAAATATTTATTGGTAACAACACATCATCATTTTCAGCAATTTTAAATGCCTGGATATTCATATCCAAAATTTCCTGATTGTCTTCCACATATATCTGTATCCACCCCGCATCCCGTACTGTAAGGGAATCCTGTGGTCCACCCCATACGGATTGAGGTGATATCATTTCTCTATTAACAATATTCATGACAATAGGCAATCTCAATGTAGAAGCTCTAAAATAAGGCTCATACATTAATGCTAATCCCTGTGATGAGGTTGCAGTAAATGTTCTTGCTCCTGCAAGTGATGCTCCAGTCAGTACACTCATAGCTGAATGCTCTGATTCCGGCTCAACTATATTTGCATCTATAACTCCATCAGCAACATATTGGCTGAAATGCTCCACCAGTGGTGTCTGTGGGGTTATAGGATAAGCAGCTACTACATCAGGTTTTGCCAACAATGCCCCTATTGCTGCGGCATGATTACCACTTAATACTTGTCTTTTACTCATCGTTATTCCCCCTTCACAAATTCTATGGCATTTGATCGACATTCTTCTATACATACTGCACAGCCTTTGCAATACTCGAGGTCTATGAAATACTCTCCATCAGAGTATTTTACCGATTTAGTCGGACAATATTGAAAGCACAAGCTGCATTTAACACACTTATCTTGGTCAATTACAACCGGGTACATTTTCCATTCGCCAGTATTTATAATATTAAGCTCTTTCCCTATCGCACATATAAAATCAGTCTTAATCACGATTTCCCCCTCCATTCATATCGACTATAACAACATTATTAAAACCATATTCCAATGCTTCCAGATTTTTTGGTCCCCAAATCGCCTGAGTTTTTTCACTTACCTTGTCAAAACTCACCCAGTTAGTTGCTTTAACGAAAGCTCCAAGTACTATTGTATTTGGAAGCATCCTCCCGAATATTTCCATAGATGCCTTGTTTGCATCCACATAAGCTACCTTTGTTATACACTCAGGAATATCAATATCCTCTATAGACTTAGTATTAATGACAAGAATAGAATTTTCCTGTGCTCCAGCAAATACATCTACACTATTCAGTAGAGTTGGATCGATGACCATGATACAGTTTGGGTTATAGATCTGATTTTTTTCTCTGATTTTTTTCTCATCAATTCTTACAAAAGCGCTAACTGGACCACCCTTTTTCTCAAAGCCAAAGTAAGGAAAACAAGCGCCATGTTTACCATCTTCAACAGCCGCATAAACAATAATTTCGGATGTTGTAACAGCACCTTGACCCCCTCTTCCATGAATTCGTAACTCTTTCATAAAAATCCCTCCAAATAAATTTAGACTAATAGATGCTTAATGATATATGTAATCCTACTCCTTCAATTCATCGATTCAATATGATATATTGATGGTAAGCCCGTTCGATACATAAAAGGAGGTATGATTATGACGCATGAATCATTATGGGTAGTTGATGATACTGACATAAATGAGCTTTTGCTAAAATATACTGACAGTCAACATACATACCCAAAAGGTAGTTATATCTATCAACAGGACGAGGACCACGATTATCTATTTTTCCTTGTAAGCGGCAGGATAAAAGTAAATCTTACAGACTCCAATGGTTTAGAAAAAACTCTTGCGATTCATGAAGCTGGATCTTTTTTCGGTGAAACTGCCTTCTTTGACGAGTATCCTGGCTTTGCAAATGCTCAAACTCTAAAAGATTCAATAGTATTGTTTTTTACTAGAGAACAATTAACAAAACTTTTTACTGACCACCCGGAAATCATATTCCAACTTTTCGAAGCAATGGGTAGAAAAATCAGGCTTCTTTCCTTCCAGGTTGGGTATATGTCATTTCTGAAGATTGAACAGCGAGTAGTTGCTCTTCTCTTGAGCTTATTTGAATCTACTGGCAGAGAATGCCCAATTAACACTACTTCTTCCTCTAGCAATTGCCCAATCAGTGGATACTGTATGGATGGCTATCATCTAAAGATAACGGTCACCGATCAGGAAATAGCTGAAATGATAGGCACAAGACGAGAAGCTGTAACTAAAACAATCAACCATTTAAAGCAACAAAAGCTGATATATAAACAGAAACGCACAATTTGTTGCCCTGATTTACAAAAGTTAAGCGCATACATATTAAATTAAAATGGATCCCCATGACTGCAGCTCTTAGCTTTGACTGTTCAAATAACTGGAAGCAGCAATTGACATGAGTTTATCTTGAACAGAGTCAGATCTAGAGGTCATTACTAAAGGTTTTTTGGTTCCGACTATGACTGAACTGACTCTCTTCTTAGCGTAATAGGTTATAGTCTTGTGAAGGACATTGCCCATTCTAATATCTGAAACTACTAGTATATCTGCATTGCCAGCAACAGGGCCTGAAACTCCCTTGTGTTCTGCTGATGTTTTAGAAATTGCATTATCTAGCGCAAATGGTCCATCGATTAAACAATTTTTGATTTGCCCACGATCGTTCATCTTGCTTAATACAGCAGCATCCATCGTCTCTTGCATAGTTGGATTAACTGTTTCAAGAGCTGTTATCAGCGCTACCTTAGGGCATTCATATCCGAACTTTCTGGCGACAAATACAGCATTGTTTACTATACTGATTTTTTCATTAATGTCAGGCGCAATGTTCATAGCACAATCTGTTATGAAATTCAGTCCAGTATTATCAATATTATCTGTTATTGTAATTTGGGAAATGAGAGAATTCGTCCTAAGTCCAACTTGTTTATCCAATACTGCACGCATAAATGTAGCTGTGGATAGCAAACCTTTCATCGGCATATCTGCTTTACCTGAAGTAACCAGTTCAACTGCCTTTTGTGCACATCCTTTATCATCATATGACTCTACAATAGGAACGTTTTTAAGGTTGTAGTTACCCTCTGCTATCAGGTGATTAATATTATTAGGGTTACCTACGAAGATAAAATCAGCTAGATTATTGCTGATTGCCATTTCTGCAACGCTTAAAATATCATGATCGGCAGCCTGTGCTACAGCTATTATATTTTTTTGTGAATTCTTTACTTTCTCAAATAATTCATCCAATGATTTAATCATAAAATACTCCCTTCTATAATAGTATCCAAGGAATTACATATACTCTTGAATCGGCCAATTTCCAGAAACTGCATGCATGGCTCCATCTACTAGAGATTCCAGTTCATCTTCTCCAGGGTACAAATATATGGGTGCTATAAACTCACACCACTCAGTAAGTCCTTTTACTATATAATTTGAGTAAGCCAATCCGCCGGTGAAAGCAATTGCATCCACATCTCCTCTTAAAGTAACCGCAGCTGCTCCTATGCTTTTGGCAATCTGATAAATCATAGTATCATAGACTTCTTTTGCAGTCTTATCACCATCTGCAATCATCTTTTCAACTTCTTTTCCATCTTTTGTACCTAGTAATGCAAACAAACCGCCTTTGCCATTGACCATACGGTACATATCTTCATAGGTGTGATTACCTGAGTAAGCGGCTTTTAAAACTTCAACGATAGGTAGTGTGCCAGCCCGTTCAGGTGCCATTGGACCATCGCCGTCAAGTCCGTTGTTTACATCTTCAACCTTACCTTTATGATGGGCAGCAATGGACATACCTCCACCCATATGCACAATTATTGCATTAAGCTCGTCATAACTCTTATTGAGCTTTGATGCAAGCCTTCTTCCAACAGACTTTTGATTTAATGCCTGATACCAACTTTTACGATAAACATTTTTCCATCCAGTGTATCTGGCCTCGGGAATTAGTTCGTCAATACAGGGTGGATCAACTGTAAAAGCCTGGATACCCAATTCATTTGCTAAATCATATGCTACAGCGCATCCGACACCACAAGGATGATTTCCCAATTTCCTGCTTTTAGCATCCGCCACCATTTTCTGATTAATCCGATATGCACCGCCGTTCAAAGGTTTAAGAGGAGCTCCTCTCGATACCAGGAAATTAAAATCAGATAATTTGTAACCGTTTACATTCACAAAATTAATAATTACATTCTTTCTGAAGTCATACTGATCCCATATATCATTATATTTTCCAAAAGCTTCATCTGTTTCGTGTCTGATAGTTTCTTGATGTAAGCATGTCCTGTCGTTAAATATAGCAATTTTGGTTGAAGTACTTCCTAGATTCATTACTAAAATAGTGTGGCCTTTTGCCATTATACTCCTCCTTAATAAGTACTTAATATAAGCTTATAGAAGTACAAAAAAGAAAACTGTGTGAAAAAACACAATTTCTCTCACAAAAAAATATTGGGAGTTTCCCGTTTTTTTCAATCATTTGTTCAAACAAAAAAGAACCGAGACAACGTACTAACGGGGAAGCAGACTATTTCAACACGATATGCGACACGCATTCCACATGACTTGAGGTTGGTGTCTCACTCGAACAAATCATGGACAACTTGGCCATACCGATGATCAAATTACGAAAAATGTGTACCTTCACTTCACGTAACCCAAGAATTAAAAAAGAAGCCTCCCAAAAGTTCAGTGAACTTATGAGAAGCCTCCGTTAAAATCCTCAATATTAGTAAAATGTTAGCATTCCAATCTCAACTTACTCACAAACCCAGTCATTTCAAGGGTTCATGGGCGTTATCACATCATGCCGCCCATTCCACCCATGCCGCCCATGTCAGGCATTCCGCCATGACCAGCAGGTTCTGGCTTGTCAGCAACAACTGCTTCAGTTGTTAAGAACATAGCCGCTACAGATGCAGCGTTTTGCAGTGCAGAACGTGTAACCTTAGTTGGGTCAACGATTGGCTATTGGGATTTAAAATGATGTAATAATTATATTCAATTTACAATAACCACTTCTTGTAATAATGCTTCTTCTTTAATTAGTAGTGGTCAAAAACTGTAAAGTTGCATAGGTGGCTTTTTCCAAATCTAATTTCTGTTTTAAATACTCTTCCTCCACCTCTTCTATCACAACATACGGAAATCCTGTAAAGTACAGTTATTTTCTAGCATATATTTAAAAATCTTACACGCTTTAAAATTGCCTTCATAAAGGAACTAGATCTTGAAAAGAAATAATTATAATACTCATCATAAGAAAGCCTATTTAAAGCCATAATTTCAGAAAAATGCTTTTTATATCTTCTTTGTATGTCTTTTTCTTGACCTATATAAATCGGTACAATCTTATCAGAAGTGAAATTGTCTATGTATATCATATAAATACCTGAGTAACTATGTTTTGTTTCTGGTGTAACTTCCCTATACAAGTTTTCCTGTATCAATGGTTTTACAAGGTATTTTATTTCACCTATTTTTCTCACATTATTACCCATGTGATTTTCTCCATTTATTAAACTATTTTGTTTGATACAGGGTAAATGTATCTGTTAGTGACAATTAACTAATTAGCTATGAACCCTTACATCATCAAATTCTTTTTCTGTTTTTCAAATTCTTCTTTTGTAATTAGACCATCAGCTAATAAATCAGCAAATTTTCTTAGTTCATCTGCAATGGACGGCACACCTTTTGTTGTTGAATCCTTTGGCAATTTCTCCGACTTATCCATATTATCTAATTCTTCCGCCTGACGAATTAAAACACTTACCTTATCATGTAAATATTGTGCAGATTTATACGCATTCTTATATGTATCGCTTTGTTCATTTACGTATTGTTCCCCACCCTCAATATCTCTAGGCAATAATTCAATATCAAATGTAGGTTCTTTTATATCATTAACAACAACTTTCACAGATACCGACTCTCTGGAACTTGAATTTTTTGCTCCGACAATACCACCTACCACCGCTCCAATTCCACCGCCAAGTGCTGCACCAATTACTGCTCCAGTGGTAGCATCAGACCTTGATGTGTTTAAGACTTCTCTACCATCCTCTAAAACTTTTGATTGTAAAATATCTCTATAATTATAGGCTTTTATTGAATCACTTTTAACAAATAAAATCATTTTCCTATTTTCATCAAACACAATAAATCTGTCTATTTTAACTTTATCCTGAAACACTTGAGAAACAGTAAATCCTTTATTTTCCAATTCCTTAATTAAACTTTCTTCTTCATCAGTAGACTTAGCAAGCTTTTCATTTTCCCTTTGCTTCTTTTTCACCTCTTCGATTTTAACAAATGAGTAAAAACTACCAATAATTATTGCGATTCCGAAAATAGATAAACCTTCACCTTCTCCAGCAATAAACAATCCCCACCCTATTGCAAATCCAATTATTCCAACTAAACAGCCCATTATCTTCCCACCCAAAAAAGATTTGTTATTTCCCAATAATATTACCATAATTTTCTTATTAACATAATAACAACTATATGCATACCTTTCTAAACACAAAGAAGATAGAAACCAATATAAGTCCTATAAC
>NZ_JBALNQ010000064.1:0-7257 GCF_036961885.1 Neobacillus niacini
TTTTTAAAAGGCGAACTCTGTTTTACAAACTTCTTCTGCATTATCTAGTTTTGAGGGAATGAAACCTCAATAAAATAGTCTGGTAACTATGGCAAGAAGGTCACACCCGTTCCCATACCGAACACGGAAGTTAAGCTTCTTTGCGCCGATGGTAGTTGGGACTTTGTCCCTGTGAGAGTAGGACGTTGCCAGGCAAAACCAAGCAGCACAACCTGATGAGGGTTGTGCTTTTTTAATATAAAAAAAGAAAAAAGTACGAAGTGTTTCACAATAAATCGTCAATAGACATACACCCAATCGCATTTACCAACATAAGATACAACGAGGGATACCTTGATAATGATAATTCTAAATCTTGTATATAATTAGAAAATACTGGCAAGAATAGGTGTATGGAGGTGGTGTGGTTGAATTCTTTAGCACATAGTCATTACCAGGAAACGTGCGTTATTTGTGAGAACTTAAAACCAAAAGGGATACATCTTTATACTTCATTTATTTGTACAGAATGTGAGGACGATTTAATAAAAACAGAAACACATGATCCAAAATATAAATACTTCCTAAAACAACTTAGAAAAATAACAACCCCTGAAATTTTCTCCTAAAAAGTCCATTTGGGCTTATTTTTTTTTCATAGAGTGTAGGTTCTATTGTTTTTTGTTAAAATAAATTAGACTCTTTGAAGGGACAAATCAATGAATAAACAAAAACGAATACCATTGTATGAGGCACTACATAAACACACAAAGATCGATCCTATTTCATTTCATGTTCCAGGTCATAAGGCCGGAACAATCTTTCAGCATGAAGCAAAGGGTTTTTTTCAGGAGATTCTTAGATTAGATGCAACAGAACTTTCTGGGTTAGATGATTTGCACTCTCCTGAGGGTGCAATAAAAGAGGCTGAGGAACTCTTAGCAGCGGCTTATCAGGTTAAGAAAAGTTTTTTCTTAGTGAATGGATCTACGGTGGGGAATTTAGCCATGATCCTATCCGTATGTGAAAAAGAGGACGTTATTCTAGTGCAAAGAAACTGTCATAAGTCAGTCCTAAATGCTTTAAAATTAGCGAAAGCACGTCCTGTGTTTATCGACCCAGATTATAATCAAGAGTGGAAGACTGTAACAGGAGTTTCAAAAGAAATCGTTGAGAGGGCTATTTTGCTCTATCCGGAGGCAAAAGCTCTATGTTTAACATATCCGAACTACTATGGACAGGTGTATGACTTAAAAGGTATTATCGATCTGGCACATCATCACAATATACCTGTTTTAGTAGATGAAGCACATGGCGCTCATTTTATAATAGGAAAGCCATTTCCGGCTTCTGCTATCCAGCTAGGTGCAGATATCGTTGTTCATTCAGCGCATAAAACCCTTCCAGCGATGACAATGGGTTCTTATCTACATATAAATAGCAATAGAATTGACAGTGACAAGGTTCG
Organism: Neobacillus niacini; assembly: GCF_036961885.1. Classification (GTDB taxonomy): domain Bacteria; phylum Bacillota; class Bacilli; order Bacillales; family Cytobacillaceae; genus Neobacillus; species Neobacillus niacini_H. The sequence goes on from NZ_JBALNQ010000064.1 coordinate 1,448, forward strand.
AGATTATCTGCAAATGCTTCAATCAAGCAGCCCTTCATACATTATCATGGCTTCACTTGATCTTGCTAGAAAGTATTTAGCAACCTATGAACAAAACGATGTCGAGTACCTTATCACACAAATTAATCACTTTAAGAACGAGCTAAAAACGATTAAAAGTATTAAAATACTAGAGTACCCCGATACACAAGGGGACACATTAAAAGTAACGATTCAATCAAGGTCCAAGTTAACAGGATTTGAACTACAAAAAAAACTTGAGGAAATTGGCATTTATACAGAACTAGCTGATCCTTATAATATCCTCTTGATTCTCCCTTTATTGAAAGAAGGACAAGACTACCCGCTAAATGAAGTAAGCAGGAAAATAAAAGATGTATTAATCAACCTGCCACAATATGAGATAATGGAAGGGTTCCGAATGAGCTCTGGAAAAATAACGGAGCTAGCTATTCCTTTTGAACAATTATCGGATTATGCTAAAGTAGCTGTAGAAATTTCAAAAGCTGCAGGGAAGGTATGTGCAGAGACGATCATACCTTATCCGCCAGGGATACCCCTTTTGCTAACGGGTGAGTTAATTACGGAGGAAAAAATCAGTCATCTCTCCGAACTATTGAGTGCAGGAGCAAGATTTCAAGGGGGTTCCTTCCTAGACAAAAACCAAATTAAGATATATAAGATACGTTAAGATTTTGGAGGATTACAATTGATGAAGAACGGATTTTTTATTACATTTGAAGGTCCTGATGGTGCAGGAAAATCAACCATTATTAGGATGGTAGCAAACGAATTAAAAGATGTGCTGCTAACAAGAGAACCAGGTGGTATAGATATTGCGGAACAAATCAGAAAGGTTATTTTAGATAAGGAAAATATTGCGATGGACGCTCGGACAGAAGCATTACTCTATGCTGCTGCGAGAAGACAGCATTTAGTGGAGAAGGTTAGACCAGCCTTAGAGGAAGGAAAGGTAGTTTTGTGTGACCGTTTTGTCGATAGCTCGCTAGCTTATCAAGGTTTTGCACGCGGTTTAGGAATTGATGAAGTGTTATCGATTAATCAATTTGCTATTGAGAATATGATGCCTAACCTTACTATCTATTTTGATATTGAACCGGAGCTTGGTTTACAAAGGATTAACAAAAATAAAGGGCGGGAAGTGAACCGCTTAGATTTAGAACATCTTGAATTCCATAATCGGGTTAGAGAAGGGTACCAATTAGTATTGAAGAAGTTTCCAGAAAGAATCGTTAAAATTGATGCATCTAGAGAAGTAGAAGACGTTTTTGCAAAAACCATGGTGCTTCTAAAAGAAAAAATAATTTAGTATGAGCCTTCTGAGTAGGGCTTTTTTCTTTTAAGACAAATTTCAAAAGTCCTTCCTGTCGAATATCAATGTGATAAGGACAAATACCTGTTATAATATAGGAAAGATAAAAGAGATTGTTAGGGAGGGGTTGGTAGAGATGAAACTTATCATTGCTGTAGTTCAGGATCAGGATAGCAACAGGTTATCAAAAGCACTGGTTGATCATAATTTTAGAGCGACGAAGCTGGCAACTACAGGCGGTTTTTTAAAATCAGGTAATACCACCTTTATGATTGGCACAGAGGATGTTCGTGTTGATCGTGCATTACAAATCATTAAGGATAACTGCAAATCGCGGGATCAATTAGTGGCGCCTGTTTCCCCTATGGGTGGAAATGCAGACTCGTTTGTACCGTACCCTGTAGAAGTTGAGGTTGGCGGTGCAACCGTTTTCGTCCTCCCAATTGAACAATATATGCATTTTTAAATCTATAAATGTAAGTGAGTGATTAACTTGGTAAAAACATGGGACCAACTAGAAGAGCTGCAGCCTACCGTACTAAAAATGTTGAAGAACAGTTTATTGAAAAACCGTGTAGCCCATGCCTATTTACTTGAGGGAATCAGAGGGACTGGGAAAAAGGATATTGCTTTATTAATCACGAAGGCTCTATTTTGTGTGTCATTGCAAGAAGGCTATAAACCATGTGAGTCTTGCAATAATTGCCGCCGAATTAATAGCGGTAATCACCCAGATATTCATAAAGTAGAGCCTGATGGTTTATCAATAAAAAAACAACAAATTCAAAGTCTCCAAGAGGAGTTTTCAAAAAAAGGTGTAGAATCTTCAAGAAAGGTTTATATGATTAGTGACGCTGACAAAATGAGTGTGAGTGCTGCCAATAGTTTGCTAAAGTTTCTTGAAGAACCAAACTCACAAACCACAGCTTTTTTACTAACTGAGCAGCCGCAGCAGCTATTACCAACTATTCTTTCACGCTGCCAAATATTATCATTTAAGCCATTATCTCCACAAGCAATGATCAATCAGTTGACTGAAAATGGCGTTAATCCAATGAAAGCACCACTATTAGCCCAGTTAACAAATAGCCTTGACGAGGCTTATGAATTAAATGTCGACGATTGGTTTGCACAAGCTCAAAAGATAGTGGTAAAATTATATGAGGTGTTGAAAAAAAATCCTTTGGAAGCAATGGTAACTCTTCAAGGGGAATGGTTCACACACTTTAGAGAGAAAGAACAGATTAATCGTGGTTTAGATCTTTTACTTCTTATTTTTAAGGATTTATTATATATACAATTAGATAAACAGGAGCAAATTGTCTTTAAGGCTGAAAGTGAACGGTTAAGACAATATGCTCTTGAAACATCCGGACGGCGATTATCGGATCAAATGACGGCTATTCTCGAGGCAAAAAGGAAACTAGCGGCGAATATGAACCCGCAGCTAATGATGGAAGAGCTTGTGTTAAATTTGCAGGAGGGATCTTCATTTGTATGATGTTGTAGGAGTGCGCTTTAAAAAGGCGGGAAAAATCTATTATTTTGATCCTGGAGACCTCTCAATTCAAAAAGATGACTTTGTGATTGTCGAAACGGTTCGCGGAGTTGAATATGGCAAAGCTGTCGTTGCACGCAAGCAGGTTGAGGAGCACGATGTTGTTCTACCGTTAAAAAAGGTAGTGAGAATTGCAGATCATAAGGATAAAATGATTGTTGAGGAAAATAAACAAGCTGCCCAGGAAGCATATGATGTTTGTAATGAAAAAGTTAATGGGCATCAACTAGATATGAAACTAGTGGATGTTGAATATACCTTTGACCGAAATAAGGTGATTTTCTATTTTACTGCTGACGGAAGAGTTGATTTTCGTGAGTTAGTAAAAGATTTAGCATCCATTTTTCGGACAAGAATTGAATTACGCCAAATTGGTGTCAGGGACGAGGCGAAAATGCTTGGAGGCATAGGCCCGTGTGGAAGAATGCTTTGCTGCTCAACATTTTTAGGTGACTTTGACCCTGTGTCCATCAAGATGGCAAAGGATCAAAATCTATCTTTGAATCCTACTAAGATATCCGGTTTATGCGGAAGACTTATGTGCTGTTTGAAGTATGAGAATGATGAATATGAGGCTGCAAAAGAACAACTGCCTGATCTAGGGGAAATGATTCAAACTCCTCAAGGTCGAGGAAAAGTGGTAGGATTAAATTTATTACAGCGGGTACTTCAGGTAGAACTAAAGGAACAAAATCAAGTTCTGGAGTATACATTGGATGAAATCATTAAAGAAGGTGCCTTTTCTATACAATCCACAGATTAAGAGGTGTGCGACGTGGATAAAAAAGAGATATTTGAATCAGTAAGTAATATGGAAACACAAATTGGCCATCTTTACCAACAGCTCGGGGAATTAAAGCAGCATTTAGCCGAAATACTAGAAGAGAATCATTATTTAAAGCTTGAAAATGAACATCTAAGACGCCGCTTAGATGTAAACACGGACAAAGAAAAGAAGGATGAAAAGGTTAAAAAGGGGACAACTTCCCGCATGCATATCGGAGATCAAACTCTTGATATCGGTGAAGGTTATGATAACCTCGCACGTTTATATCAAGAGGGATTTCATATTTGTAACCTTCACTTTGGAAGTTTGCGTAAGGAAGGCGATTGTCTATTCTGTCTCTCCTTTCTTAATAAGAAATAAATCGCAAAGAGGTTGACTTAGGTCAGCCTCGTTTTTTTACATATTATAAGAGGTGTATAGATATGGTGGTCATATTAAAGGATGACGAACGGCTGGATTACTTGCTTGCTGAAAATTTAAGGATTATCCAAAGTCCGTCTGTTTTTGCTTTTTCGCTCGATGCTGTCTTACTGGCTAGATTTGTGTATGTACCCATTCAGAAAGGGAATATTATTGACCTTTGCAGCGGCAATGGGGTTATTCCTTTATTTTTAAGTGCTCGAACAAAGGGAAATATAAGTGGTGTTGAAATTCAAGAGCGGCTTTATGATATGGCAGTAAGAAGTATTGAATATAATCATCTTCAGGACCGTTTACGGATGATTCATGGTGATATTAAAGAGGTTCCTAAGCAATTAGGGTATGGGAAATTTGATGTTGTTACCTGTAATCCACCGTACTTTCTGACTCCTTCAAAGGATGAAATCAACCCCAATGAACACCTAGCGATTGCCCGCCACGAAATACTTTGTACACTAGAGGATGCGGTGAAGGCTTCGAGTCAATTAGTGAAGCAGGGCGGGAAGGTGGCGTTTGTTCATCGTCCGGGGAGGCTGATGGACATCATAACCGCTATGCGTCAAAATCGCCTTGAACCTAAGCGCATCCAGTTCGTGTACCCAAAGGAAGGAAAAGAAGCAAATACATTACTAATTGAGGCAATAAAAGATGGCAGTCCTGATTTAAAAATACTCCCGCCTTTGTTTGTCTATAATGAAGAGGGTGAATACACAGCGGAGATTAAAAAGATTTTATATGGATGAAAAATGGAGGTGGTTATGATGTGGCAGCAAAAGAGTTTTGAGAATGAAGCACAAAAGGGAATCCTCTATCTTGTGCCGACCCCAATTGGCAATCTCGAGGACATGAGTTTTCGTGCAGTAAGAATTTTAAAAGAAGTAGATTTAATTGCAGCAGAAGATACAAGAAATACAAAGAAGCTATGCAATTATTTTGAAATTCAAACACCTGTTGTCAGTTATCATGAGCATAATAAAGAATCGAGCGGTGAGAAACTGATATATAAGATTAAGGATGGTATGAAAATAGCGTTAGTGAGTGACGCAGGCATGCCGGCCATTTCCGACCCAGGGTATGAGTTGGTAGAGGCCGCTATAGGTGAGAAAGTAACTGTAGTTCCATTACCAGGTGCAAATGCTGCTCTGCCAGCGTTAATTGCTTCTGGACTTGCTTGTCAGCCTTTTTACTTTTATGGTTTCTTGAACCGAAATAAAAAAGAAAAAAAGTCGGAGTTAGAAAAATTAAAGAAACAAACAGGAACACTTGTGTTCTACGAGTCGCCACATCGCCTAAAAGAAACGCTATCCAGTATGAATGAAATATTGGGAAATCGTAATGTTGCTATTTGTCGGGAATTAACCAAAAAGTTTGAGGAATTCATCAGAGGCAGTTTAGAGGAAATCATCACATGGGCGAACCAAGATGAAATCCGAGGAGAATTTTGTTTAATTATTGAAGGTGCAGATGAAAGTAAATTAAAAGAGGAAGAAATAAGCTGGTGGGAAGCTTTGTCGGTGGAGGAGCATGTTCATCACTACATAAGTGTTAAAGATATCCCTTCAAAAGAGGCCATCAAGCAAACCGCAATCGACAGAGGAATCAGCAAACGGGAAGTGTATCAAGCTTACCATATTGATTAGTATTAAAAAATTGGCTATTAAAAAGGAGACCGTCGATTTTGGAACCTGTTGATTGGAGCGAAAGGGGCTCGA
>NZ_JBALNQ010000064.1:7403-38548 GCF_036961885.1 Neobacillus niacini
GCGGAAAGCGTAGCCCCTCATGACAGGCAAAGAACGCCTGTCCCTGCGATGATTATTCAATGAAGCTTTCCTTAGTGTAGCGCAAATCAATAGCCCAGTTTAAAACAGCCAAAAAAAGCTTCTCCCTTTTTAGGAGAAGCTTCATCTATATTATTTTGCTAATTCAAATTGATTTTGAATTTCTTTTACTAATTGTTCTGCACCTTCGCGGCTAAGGATTAGCTTTCCGCCAGCAAGTGCTAAATTATCATCAGAAACTTCGCCAGTTACTTGGCAAGTCATATTAGCCTTGTATTTCTTTAAGATAATGCGATCATCATCAACATAGATTTCAAGTGCATCCTTTTCAGCAATACCAAGTGTTCTTCTTAATTCAATTGGAATAACTACACGACCTAATTCATCAACTTTACGGACAATACCTGTAGATTTCATTTTTACTAGCTCCTCTCAATTTTAACCTATTAAGTTATTTCTCTATTAATTCGCCAAAATTCGACATTATTTTTATAAACTAATAATACCAGTCATTCCATTTTCCGTCAATTACTTTATATTAAAAATCAATTGGAAAATTTAGCAAAACACAAAAAACCTTGATAAATCAACACATAAATGAATATTGGTTCAGAAATTAACATCGTTTTGTTCTTAATAGTATAATAATATTATCTTAATAAAATTCGACAAAATACCACAATTACCAACGGCACTATTAGTATAATAATTCGACAGATAGCTAAGCTTTTCTGGGGGCAAAATAAATATAATAAAAAATATATTTATGGTTTATACTTGAGTTTATTGCACAAATGTTGGTTTTTGGGTATATTTTGATGATAGAAGAGGATGAAAAAAGGCAATAATGATTTAATAGGAAAATCGATTGCCTATTTTAGGAGGGTATCAAATGCAAGAAAAATTAAAAACTTTTTATCTCACTACTCCGATTTATTATCCGAGCGGAAATTTACATATTGGCCATGCGTATACAACAGTGGCTGGTGATGCAATGGCACGCTATAAAAGAATGCGCGGCTTTGATGTCATGTATCTTACGGGAACGGACGAGCACGGACAAAAGATCCAGCGTAAAGCAGAGGAAAAGGGCATCTCCCCACAGCAATATGTTGATGAAATTGTTGACGGGATTAAAGACCTCTGGAAAAAGCTTGATATTTCATATGATGATTTTATCCGTACAACAGAGGAAAGACATAAGCAGGTTGTAGAAAAAATCTTTGCTAGACTGCTTGAGCAAGGGGATATTTACCTTGATAAGTACGAAGGCTGGTATTGTACACCATGTGAATCATTTTATACAGATCGTCAGTTAGTTGATGGGAACTGTCCTGATTGTGGCAGACCTGTAGAAATTGTTAAAGAAGAATCTTACTTCTTTAAGATGAGTAAATACGTCGATCAACTGCTGCAATACTATGAAGAAAACCCAGAGTTTATTCAACCTGAATCACGTAAAAATGAGATGATCAATAATTTTATTAAGCCAGGATTAGAGGATTTAGCTGTTTCTAGAACGACCTTTGATTGGGGAGTTAAAGTACCTGGAGATCCAAAGCATGTTATTTACGTATGGATTGATGCTCTATCTAACTACATTACAGCTCTTGGATATGGAACAGAAAATGACAGTAAGTATTTAAATTATTGGCCTGCAGATGTCCATCTTGTAGGAAAAGAAATCGTTCGTTTCCATACGATTTATTGGCCAATCATGTTAATGGCACTTGATCTTCCACTTCCTAAAAAGGTGTTTGCTCATGGTTGGCTATTAATGAAGGATGGAAAAATGTCCAAGTCAAAAGGAAATGTAGTGGACCCAGTCACCTTAATTGACCGTTATGGTCTTGATGCTCTTCGCTATTATTTACTAAGAGAGGTGCCGTTTGGTGCCGATGGAGTATTTACTCCAGAAGGATTTGTTGAAAGAATTAATTTCGACTTAGCTAATGACCTAGGAAACCTGTTAAACCGTACTGTGGCGATGATTGATAAATATTTTGATGGCGTCATTCCTGCATATTCTGGTTCTACGGGTGAATATGATGAAATCTTACTTCAAGTTAGTCGTGAAACAGTTGAAAAATATGAAGAAGCAATGGAGAAAATGGAGTTTTCTGTTGCACTTACATCCATTTGGCAATTAGTGAGTCGGACCAATAAGTATATTGATGAAACACAGCCATGGGCTTTGGCAAAATCAGAAGAACGAAAAGATGAGTTAGCAAGTGTAATGGTACATTTAGCTGAATCATTAAGGAGAACGGCTATTCTTCTTCAGCCTTTCTTAACAGTGACCCCGACTGGTATTTTTGAACAACTAGGCATTAACAGTGATGAATACAAGACGTGGGATAGTTTAGCTAACTTTGGAGATCTTCCTGCTGGAGCGAAGGTTACAAAAGGAAATCCATTGTTCCCAAGACTTGAAATTGCAGATGAGGTTGAATTTATTCGTACAAAAATGGGAGCTACCGCTCCAGTCGTGGAAGAGAAAAAAGAGGAAAAGCCGGAGTCTATCGAGGAAATTTCTCTTGATGATTTCATGAAAATTGATTTACGTGTGGCTGAGGTCATTCAAGCTGAACCAGTAAAAAAGGCAGATAAGCTACTAAAACTTCAATTGGATTTGGGGTATGAAAAACGTCAAGTGGTATCAGGAATTGCCCAATATTATCAACCAGAGGATTTAGTGGGTAGAAAGGTTATTTGTATCACGAACCTGAAACCAGTGAAGCTGCGGGGGGAACTGTCACAAGGAATGATCCTAGCCGGATCACAGGATGGAGCCTTATCACTCGCCACAGTTGACCAAACATTACCTAACGGTTCCAAGGTAAAGTAATATTGTCGAAATGGGAATGTTCCACGTGAAACAAAATTCGTGGCATTTCCATTTTTTCTTTATAAATTCGACAAGAACCATTAATGGAAATCCTACAAAGGAGCTTAAATAATGTTATTTGATACACATGTACATTTAAATGCTGAACAATTTGAGGAAGACTTAGACGAAGTTATAGTGAGGGCACAGGAGGCTGGCGTATCGAATATGGTCTGTGTAGGCTTTGATCGTCCTACTATAAAAAAGGCAATCGAACTTGCAGAGTCCTACGATTTCATTTACGCGTGTGTTGGCTGGCATCCTGTGGATGCAATAGATATGACAGATGAAGATTTGCTTTGGATTGAAGAGTTAGCGTCCCACCCAAAAGTAGTGGCAATAGGTGAAATGGGATTAGATTATCATTGGGATAAGTCGCCTAAAGATATTCAAAAGGAAGTATTTCGCAAACAAATCAAATTAGCAAAAAAGGTAAAACTACCAATCGTCATACATAATCGGGAAGCTACAGCAGATATAGTTGAGATTTTACAAGAAGAGGAAGCAGCTGAGGTCGGAGGAATCATGCATTGTTTTAGCGGTAGTCCAGAGGTTGCGATGGAATGTCTAAAAATGAATTTTTACATCTCACTTGGAGGTCCCGTGACATTCAAAAATGCCAAAAAGCCCAAAGAAGTGGCAGCTGTCGTCCCTTTAGAAAAACTGCTGATTGAAACAGACTGCCCTTATTTAGCGCCGCACCCTTATCGAGGAAAACGCAATGAACCGGGTTATGTAAAGCTAGTTGCAGAGCAAATTGCTGAAATTAAAGGTCTTTCCTATGAGGAAGTTGCAGGGGTAACAACAGCAAATGCGAAAAAAGTATTCGACATTAACTGATAGACAAGCATGTCGAAGTTAAAAGAAGCTTGTCCAAATTTATTACTATAACTAAAAGTTCTACACGCCTCCTTTTCCTCATAGGATAAACGTGTCGAGAAGTTTTCCTTTGCAAATTTCCCAACTATATGCATAATAAGACATACGTTCACTAGGAAAGCAAGGGTTGACAGCCGACAGCGTGTTTCTCAATAATCTCTCCGAGAAAAGGAGGCGTTTTTCATCGTATTCAAAAACATGAAAAACCTGTTTTCTAAGTCTTTGAGTAGGAAAAGGTTGGCGATCATTTTTGCTAGTTTTGTAGTTTTAGCAGCAACACTGGGTTTTTCATACTATGAAGGATCTAAATATACCGTTGCATTAACTCTTAACGGACAGCAAAAAGTAATTAAAACACATGCCAATACGGTTAAGGATGTTTTAGCCCAACTGGATATACCAGTAAACTCAAAAGACTACTTGTCACCTTCAGCTGATGCTAAGGTAAAGGACAATCAAAAGATTGTCTTTAAGCAAGCAAAACAGGTTCGCATTGTCCAAGACAACGAGAAAAAAACGATATGGACAACAGCAGGTACGGTCGCGGAGCTCCTAAAAGAGCAAAATATTGTATTGAACGAACAGGACGAAATTTCGTCAAGACCGCAGGATACGATCAAAAATAAGATGGAAATTAGCATCAAATTAGCTCTTCATCTTACACTAGTTGACGGCGGAAATGAGCAAAAAGTATGGTCCACTTCGGCTACGGTCGCTGACTTTTTAACACAACAGGGAATTAAACTAAATCAATTTGACCGAGTTGAACCGTCATTATCAGAGACAGTGAAAAGGGATGCCGTAATAAACGTCATTCGCGTAGAAAAAGTCACCGATGTAGTGGAAGAACCAGTTCAATTTGCCGTTGTCACCAAGAAAGATGAGAGCTTGGAAAAAGGAAAACAAATAACTGTTAATGAAGGTAGACAGGGAGTAGTTTCAAGAGAATATGAAGTCATCTTGGAAAACGGTAAAGAAGTTTCAAGAAAATTAATTGGTGAGCAGAGTCTTAGAGAGAAACTCGATAAAGTTGTGGCTGTCGGAACGAAGGAGTTAGCGATTCAAGTTTCCCGTGGAGCAGAAACTGGAACTGAGTTTTATGTGAATACTACTGCCTATACGGCATATTGTAACGGTTGTTCAGGGAGAACGGCTACGGGACTGGATTTACGTTCCAACCCAAATGCAAAGGTAATTGCCGTTGATCCCCGCGTGATTCCCTTAGGAACAAAGGTTTATGTGGAAGGCTATGGCTATGCGGTTGCGGCTGATACGGGCGGCGCCATTAAAGGACACAAAATTGATGTTTTCTTTCCAACAAAAGCGGAGGCATTCCGCTGGGGAGTCAGAAAGGTCAAGATTAAAATCTTAGAATAAGCTTATCGGTGCAGAGGAAAGTAAAAGCCTCTGCATTTTGCTTTGTTCTCAAATATTCATTATACTTACAAGGAAATCTATAGGTTATTTAGTAAATGATATGAATGCATTTGTTAATATAGACGATGGACATTACAAAAATGTTTCAATTATTTTTCAAATTTTTTGCTGTGTTAAAATTGGTTGTTGATTTGTGCTCCAGGCACTTCGCTTTCCGTAGGCGGTTCGGGAAGCCTCCTCAGCGCTAAAGCGCCTGCGGTGTCTCCCCTGTCCCGTCCTCCTGCAGGAGTCTCGTGCCTTCCGCACAAATCAACATTGTTAGAAAATCAACATTTATTATTAACACAGCCTATTTTATTATTTAAGGCCGGAGGAACGAATGAGAATTAAGGAATTTATTGTCGTCGAAGGAAAAGATGATACAACAGCGATTAAACGGGCTGTGGATGCAGATACAATTGAGACAAATGGTTCAGCGATTAATCAAGAAACGATTGAAAAAATAAAAAGAGCACAAGAAACAAGAGGGGTCATCATTTTTACAGATCCTGACTTTCCAGGGGAAAAAATCAGGAAAACGATTGCGGAAAAGGTACCAGGTGCAAAACATGCCTTTATACCAAAAGAAGCAGCTATCGCAAAGAATGGTAAAGGCCTTGGAGTAGAACATGCTCAGCTAGAGGCAATAAGGAACGCATTAAGAGACGCACAAATCATGTCAGAGACAATTAAAGAAGAAATTACCCAGGATGATTTAATTATAGCAGGACTTATTGGTGGAGCTGGTTCAAAAGAAAGAAGAATCATATTGGGAAAACTTTTGAAAATTGGATATACCAATGGAAAGCAGCTTCATAAAAGGTTGATGATGTTCCAAATTAGCAGGCAGGAGTTTGCAGAAGCACTTGCAGTGGTCATACAGGAGGAAAAAAATGAATAAAGACATTGCTACCCCGATAAGAACAAGAGCAATACTTGAAAAATACGGATTTTCTTTTAAGAAAAGTCTTGGCCAAAACTTTTTAATTGATACAAACATTTTACATAGAATAGTGGATTTTGCTGAAATAGGTGAAAATTCAGGGGCAATTGAAATTGGCCCTGGTATTGGTGCTCTGACAGAACAGCTTGCCCGCAGGAGTAAAAAGGTTGTGGCTTTTGAGATTGACCAAAGATTATTACCCATTTTGTCGGATACTCTTTCACCGTATGAAAATGTGAAAATTATTCATAAGGATATCCTTGAGGCCGATGTTCAGGAAGTAATAGATGCAGAATTTATCCAATTCAAGGATATAATGGTTGTTGCTAATCTGCCCTATTACGTCACTACGCCAATTATTATGAAACTCTTAGAGGAACAGGTACCTATCCGTGGAATCGTCTGTATGCTTCAAAAAGAGGTCGCTGAACGTATTTCAGCGAAGCCAGGGACAAAGGAGTACGGATCTCTTTCGATCGCTGTACAGTACTACACAAAGGCGGAGACGGTTATGATTGTTCCTAAAACAGTTTTTGTGCCGCAGCCCAATGTAGATTCGGCCGTAATTCGCTTAACAAGACGTGAAAAACCGGCAGTTATTGTAAAAGATGAAACCTTCTTTTTCCAGGTTACACGAGCAAGTTTTGCCCAAAGAAGAAAAACGTTACTTAATAATTTAACAAGCCAACTCCAGGATGGGAAACAAAAGAAGGAAGAGATCTTAAACGCATTACATGCAGCAGGAATTGATCCAACTAGAAGGGGAGAAACACTTTCTGTTGAAGAATTTGGACGTTTGAGTGACGAACTGCTTACCTACTTCCGATAGACCGCTATGGTCTATTTTTTTTGAGTTGAACCTAAGATCATTCACAAAGACCTGTGTAGTTGCATAGCCTATCAAAGATAAAATTTTATTTGGAAGGCCTATATGCTGGTCTAATTGGAGTGACAGCAGTGGAAATAAAAATGATGGATATTGTCGGCAGACGATCCTATAACTGTGATATTCTATTCCGTGTCATTGATATTCAAGTACTAAATGGCCAGAGGTTTGCAGTCCTATATGGTGAAGATTTTCGCTTAGTCGCGGACGCACCTTACGAGGATTTGGTAGTTATTAACAAGAATGTAAGGTCCAAAATCACACAGGAATACAAATCCCTTGAAGAGCAATCCTTCCGGCTTTTTGCCCAGGACGTTGATTTATTAAAGCAAAGACAGGATTACGAGGCGACGGGCGGCTATGCACAACCAGCCAATTATTTTCAAATTCCCGGGAAGGTTCTCCACCTAGACGGAGACCCTGATTACTTACAAAAGTGCATGACTTTATACGAGAAAATTGGTATTCCAGTCTATGGTATCCATTGTAACGAAAAGGAAATGCCAAATAAAATTGGCGGATTAATTGATCAATATCGTCCGGATATAGTCGTTATTACTGGTCATGATGCCTATTCAAAGTCGAAGGGGAAAATGACAGATATTAATGCATACCGCCATTCAAAGCACTTCGTCCAAACTGTCAAAGAAGCCCGAAGGAAGATTCCTCATTTAGATCAACTTGTCATTTTTGCGGGTGCGTGTCAGTCACACTTTGAATCGTTAATACATGCAGGTGCAAATTTTGCTAGTTCTCCCTCACGAATAAATATTCATGCTTTGGATCCCGTTTATATTGTTGCGAAAATCAGCTATACGCCGTTTATGGAAAGTATCAATGTCTGGGATGTTTTGCGAAATACACTAACAGGAGAAAAAGGACTAGGAGGCATTGAAACAAAAGGGGTATTACGTACAGGAATGCCTTATAATCCTGTCCAAGAAGAAGATTCATAAGTCCTTTAGGAATGTTTAAGGGCTTATTTTTTTTAAATGCACATAATCCTGCTCTGATAAGGTTATCATAATGATTGTTGAAAATTGGAAGAAAAAGTAGAACAAAAGATATTGACAATCTTTTTGTCGGACTGATATAATTTTATGTTTTTATTTGACATTGGTATGTCAGTGTGATATACTTTACACAGTGAGGTGGACCGAATGCCAAAAACCTTAGCCGATATTAAAAAGGCTCTTGATTCAAATTTAGGGAAAAGATTGTTGCTCAAGGCAAACGGAGGACGTAGGAAAACAATTGAACGATCCGGTGTATTAGCCGAAACCTATCCTTCAGTTTTTGTTATTGAATTAGATCAAGAAGAAAATGCATTTGAACGTGTTTCATACAGCTATGCAGATGTACTTACTGAAACAGTTCAGATTACCTTCTATGAAGATGCAGCAGGAAATGTAGCTTTAAGTTAGAATATAGGGCAATTTTTTAGGGCAGGGAATCCTTACGATTTTCTGCTTTTTGCTTTGTCTAAAATAAAATAAATGTAGTGTTAAAGGCAACTGTTCGATTTAAAAACTATGTTGATTTGTGCGGAAGGCACGAGACTCCTCGAAAATGCTATCGCATTTTCTTCGTGCGTGGGCAAACTCAAGGATGTAATTCAATGTCCTGCAGGAGTACGGGACAGGGGAGACCCCGCAGGCGCTTTAGCGCCGAGGAGGCTTCCCGAACCGCCTGCGGAAAGCGAAGTGCCTCAGGACAGGCAAAAACCGCCTGTCCCTACGGTGATTATTCTAAGAAGCATTCCTTAGTGGAGCGCAAATCAACAGCCTATTTTAACAACCCAAAATAAAATCGATTTCTAAATACATACTAATACTGCCGTGAGTGTTAAAAAGGGGTTGTTTAGATGGCAAGAAGAAAAGGTGTCATGTCTACTCAATTTAAAGAAGAACTCGCAAAAGAGCTTGGGTTTTATGATGTCGTTCAAAAAGAGGGCTGGGGCGGCATTAAGGCCAAGGATGCGGGGAATATGGTGAAAAGAGCGGTTGAATTAGCTTCTGAACAGCTAATGAAAAACAACAGGAAGTCTTAAATTAGGCAGTCGTAGCCACAAATTGAAAAGCAGCACTTGCTTGTCAATGTTAAACAAAACAAAACACCACGGTAAGGTCAGGGACGATAAAAATCCCTGACCTTTAATATATGGCTATTTTCATAAAGCTTAATGTTAAAATCTTAAAGCCGATTTTAACGTGGCATTAGTTATTTTGCACTTTAGAACTTAGTTTGTTGGCCCTTTTCTAAAATTTTGTTCAAAAAACAACAAAATTTTAGAAAAGAGCCTTTATTATTCATAGACTTTTTTTCCTATTAGAAGATTTGTGGTAAAATAGGAAAAAATATATGAACGATAGAAGTGTAGGTGTGCATAGTGAAGCTTTTAGTAAAAGCACCAGCCAAAATTAATTTATCCTTGGATGTTTTATATAAGCGTCTAGATGGTTTTCATGAAGTTGAAATGATCATGACAACGATAGATTTGGCGGATCGAGTTGAACTAACATTATTAGAGGAGGACAAGATACGTATTGTTTCTCATAACCGCTATGTTCCCGACGACCAACGGAACTTAGCCTATCAAGCTGCTCAATTGTTAAAAGACCGTTATCAAGTAAAAAAAGGGGTTCAGATTTTAATTGAAAAAACAATCCCTGTTGCGGCAGGACTTGCTGGGGGAAGCAGTGATGCTGCAGCAACTCTTAGGGGCCTTAATAAACTTTGGGACCTTGGACTAACTCTTGATGAATTAGCAATTCTTGGTTCTGAAATAGGGTCAGATGTTTCCTTTTGTGTATATGGCGGGACAGCTTTAGCAAGAGGAAGAGGGGAGATGATCACGGACCTTCCCGCACCGCCGACCTGCTGGGTCATTTTGGCGAAGCCTTTTATTGGAGTCTCTACTGCTGAAGTTTACCGGCGTCTGGATTTAAATGGGATGAAGCACCCCAAGATTAATGAAATGGTCAATGCGATTCATAATAATGATTATCAAAGTGTATGTGAGAATGTTGGGAATGTCTTGGAAGAGGTAACGTTAAAGCTTCATCCAGAAGTGGCACAAATAAAGGACCAAATGAAGAAGTTTGGTGCTGACGCTGTTTTGATGAGCGGCAGCGGACCGACTGTCTTTGGCATTGTCCAGCATGATTCAAGAATGCATCGAATTTATAATGGTCTGAGAGGTTTTTGCGATCAGGTTTTTGCTGTAAGAATGTTAGGAGAAAGACACACTCTTGATTAAAAACGTACAATAATGATATTCTTATATTAGAATATTCGTCTTTTGGAGGTCCGTACCCGTTATGAAGTTTCGCCGCAGTGAACGATTGATAGATATGACAAGCTATTTACTTGACCATCCGCGCCAGCTTGTACCACTCACCTTTTTTGCCGAACGTTATTCTTCTGCGAAATCTTCGATTAGCGAAGACTTAGCAATTGTGAAGGAAACCTTTGAACAAAGAGGAATTGGAACATTACAAACTGTACCTGGTGCAGCGGGTGGAGTCAAATTTTATGTAAATGTAAGCGATGAAGAAGCAAGACCATTTGTAAGTGAGTTATGTTCGTTAATTGCACATCCAGATAGACTTTTGCCAGGGGGATATTTGTATTTAACGGATATTTTAGGTGATCCTGCAATTGTCCAAAAAGCTGGTAGAATTATTGCTTCTCCATATGTAAATACTAAAATTGATGTAGTCATGACTGTGGCGACTAAAGGGATCCCCCTTGCTTATGCTGTAGCAAGCCAGTTAAATACTCCAGTGGTCATCGTTAGGCGAGATAGTAAAGTTACCGAAGGACCAACCGTAAGTATCAATTATGTTTCTGGTTCCGCAAAAAGAATTCAAACGATGGTTCTTTCAAAAAGAAGTTTGGCCCAAGGATCGAGGGTCTTAATTGTCGACGATTTCATGAAGGCAGGCGGGACTGTGATGGGAATGATCAGCTTAATTGAGGAGTTTAATGGGACAGTAGCGGGGATTGCTGTATTAGTTGAAGCTGAAAAAATGGAAGAACGCCTCGTAGATGAATACAAATCACTTGTGAAGCTGACAGATGTTAATGTAAAGGAAAAAAGGATTCGGGTAGAAGAGGGTAATTATTTTAAACGTAGAACGGAGGAATAGTATGAAAGTTGTTCAAACAAACCAGGCGCCTGCCGCAATAGGACCATATTC
The DNA here is from genome assembly GCF_036961885.1 of Neobacillus niacini. GTDB lineage: Bacteria > Bacillota > Bacilli > Bacillales > Cytobacillaceae > Neobacillus > Neobacillus niacini_H. The sequence goes on from NZ_JBALNQ010000064.1 coordinate 18,635, forward strand.
ACAAGGTATAATCGTAAACAATCTTTTTTTCAGCTCAGGTCAAATTCCCCTAACTGCAGCGGGAGTTATGATTGAAGGCGGCGTAAAGGAACAAGTTCATCAGGTTTTTAAAAATTTGGATGCTGTACTTTCAGAGGCAGGAGCGTCATTTGATACTGTAGTAAAGGCAACTGTTTTTATAAAAAGTATGGATGATTTTGCCGCAATTAACGAAGTATACGGTGAATATTTTTCAACGAATAAACCTGCCCGTTCATGTGTTGAGGTAGCGAGGTTACCGAAAGATGCATTAGTCGAAATTGAAGTTATTGCACTCGTAAAATAGGTGAACCTGATTTTTTTTCACATTTCCACCATAGTAATATATCTGACTTTTAGAAATGTTCACTATTTTGCCTAAAATATTTTTAAAATATTAATATAAAAGAAGGATTTACTAGATTCCATGTTGAATTAAGTACACTAGCTTTTTAACATAAGAAAAGGGTGTGAGCACATGGAAGTAACAGACGTAAGATTACGCCGCGTTACCACGGACGGTCGTATGAGAGCAATCGCATCAATTACATTAGATAATGAATTTGTTGTTCATGACATTCGTGTTATTGACGGCAATAATGGTTTGTTTGTCGCAATGCCAAGTAAACGTACTCCAGATGGAGAATTTCGTGATATTGCGCATCCAATCAATTCTGGAACGCGCGGTAAAATCCAAGAAGCTGTTTTGGCTGAGTATCACCGTTTAGGCGAATTAGAAGTGGAATTTGAGGAAGCCGGTGCTTCCTAGAAGAATTAAACAACCTAGAGCCTACTACATAAGTAGCGCTCTTTTTTTATTTCCTCTCTATCCTCTAAAACATTCCTCTGATTTTTTTCAAAATAACAAATTCGAACACTTTTCTTACATTCCTTGAAATGACTCGCTAATTACGTTAATATTTTTAGTGGAGAAAAAGGTAAAATTGGAGGACTTAAACATGTCTATTCGTTATGCTGTGATTTTGGCCGCTGGTCAAGGTACTCGGATGAAGTCAAAGCTATATAAGGTATTACACCCTGTTTGCGGTAAGCCGATGGTTCAACATGTTGTCGATCATGTTAAATCACTAGACATTCAAGAAATGGTTACCGTCATTGGTCATGGAGCCGACTTGGTAAAAGCCCAATTAGGGGAAGTGAGTCATTATGCCCTTCAAGATGAGCAGCTCGGGACGGCACATGCTGTCATGCAGGCACAAAGCAGGCTAGAGGATAAACAAGGAATTACCATTGTCGTTTGTGGCGATACCCCTCTAATTAAAGCAGAAACGATGGAGTCATTATTTAAACATCATGAAGAGTTTTCAGCAAAAGCGACGATTCTTACAGCAAGAATTGATGACCCGACAGGATATGGGCGTATTATTCGAAACGAAAATGGACTTGTTGAGAAAATAGTTGAACATAAAGATGCAACAGAGGCTGAACGTGAGATAAATGAAATTAACACGGGAACCTATTGCTTTGACAATGCTGCGTTGTTTGCAGCATTAAAAATGGTTTCAAATGATAATGTACAAGGTGAATATTATCTTCCAGACGTTGTTGAAATCCTGAAAAACCAAGGTGAAGTGGTCACAGCTTTTCAAACAAATGATTTTGAAGAAACGCTAGGTGTAAACGATAGAGTTGCCCTGGCAGAGGCAGAAAGAATTATGAGAAGCCGTATCAATGAAAGTCATATGCGAAATGGTGTTACCATTATTGATCCAGCAAATACATACATTGATTCTGATGTTGTTATTGATCAGGATACCATTATTCTTCCGGGAACGATCTTAAAAGGTAAAACCGTCATTGGTGCAGACTGTCAAATTGGACCTAACACAGAAATTGATTTATGTGAAGTTGGAGATAAAACGGTAATCCGTCAATCTGCTGCTTACAAAAGTTCGATTGGCTCACTTGTAAATATCGGCCCCTTTGCTCATATAAGACCGGAATCAGCCATTAGTGACGAAGTGAAAATTGGCAACTTTGTTGAGATCAAGAAGGCGAATTTTGGTAAGGGCAGCAAGGCTTCACATCTAAGCTATATTGGTGATGCTGAAGTTGGGAATGATGTTAATATTGGCTGTGGATCAATAACCGTCAATTATGATGGTAAAAATAAATATTTAACGAAGATTGAAGATGAAGTCTTTATTGGCTGTAATTCTAATCTAGTAGCACCTGTAACCGTTGGAAAAGGAGCGTATGTAGCTGCTGGTTCAACGATTACAAAGGATGTCCCTAGTAAAGCATTGTCCATTGCCCGTTCGCAACAAGTAAACAAAGAAAATTATGTCGATAAACTTAATCTGAAAAACAAGTAGATATTGGAGGGCAATATGTCGAATCAATACTTAGATCCAAACTTAAAGGTATTCAGTCTAAATTCAAATCTTCCGTTAGCAAGAGAAATAGCCAAAGTGATTGGTATTGAACTAGGAAAAATCTCTGTAACAAGATTTAGTGACGGGGAAATTCAAATTAATATTGAAGAGAGTATCCGCGGTTGTGATGTATATGTCATTCAATCGACCAGTTCCCCTGTTAATGAAAATATTATGGAATTGTTAATCATGATAGACGCTCTGAAGAGGGCTTCTGCGAAGACGATTAATCTTGTTATGCCATACTATGGATATGCTCGTCAGGACCGTAAAGCACGGGCACGTGAGCCGATTACAGCTAAATTAGTAGCAAACCTTCTTGAAACAGCAGGAGCCACTCGTGTAATCTGTTTAGATTTACATGCACCACAAATACAAGGATTCTTTGAAATTCCAACCGATCACTTAATGGGCGTACCCATTTTAGCGGATTACTTTAAACAGAGGGAATTTAATGGTGACCTTGTCATTGTTTCTCCAGACCATGGCGGTGTTACGAGAGCTAGAAAATTAGCTGAACGTTTAAAAGCACCGATTGCCATTATTGATAAACGCCGTCCGCGACCTAATGTGGCCGAGGTTATGAATATTGTTGGTAATATTGAAGGGAAAATTGCCATCCTTATCGATGATATTATTGATACGGCAGGGACGATCACCCTTGCAGCGAATGCATTAGTCGAGAACGGTGCGAAAGAAGTGTATGCTTGCTGTACACACCCTGTATTGTCTGGACCTGCCATTGACAGAATTCAAAATTCCAATATAAAGGAATTAGTTATCACGAATTCGATTTCACTTCCAGAAGAGAAAAAGTCAGATAAAATTGTGCATCTTTCTGTGGCACCTTTAATGGGCGAAGCGATTATCCGCGTCCATGAGGAACAATCTGTAAGTACGTTATTTGATTGATTAAAAAGCGGAAGCGCCTGTTTAGCCCCGACAGGCATAAGACGAGCCGGCATGAAGGTTGTCCTTTAACCTTCTTGACGGATTGCTTATGACCCCGAGGGGCTAGGCGCTGGAGCTAGATTCAATAATTTATGTTTAGACCTTCCTGTTTTGGGGAATTTTTATAAAGACAGTATTGTACAAAACTAGGAAGGTGACTAAAACTTATGAGTACGGTTTTACAAGCAAAGGAACGTAAGGAACTGCGCACTTCAGAGTTAAGAAAAATTAGAAACAATGGACATATTCCTGCTGTTATTTACGGGCGAAGTGTTGAAAGTAAACCCGTTTATGTTAGTTCAGCGGATTTAACGAAAACGATTCGTCATGTAGGCAGAAATGGCGTTATTTCTCTTGATGTTGAGGGTAGTAAGCATGATGTCGTATTAAGTGATTATCAAGAGGATAGTATTAAAAGGGAAATTATTCATGTTGATTTTCTTGCCATTGATAAATCCTCTAAAATTACTGTAACGGTGAGACTTGTTCTAACTGGCGATGCAGCTGGAGTAAAAGATGGCGGTGTTCTTCAGCAGCCTATTCATGAACTATCGATTACTTCCACTCCTACTGAGATACCACAGCAAATTGAAGTGGATGTATCAAATCTCCAGGTTGGCGAGACAATGAAGGTTTCCGATATCCTTTATCAAGGATCCTTTACGATTAACCATGAGGAAGATGAAGTCATCGCAAGTATTCTGCCTCCAAGACAAGAAGAGGAAATTAATGCAGGTGAACAGCAGGATGGCGGTCACCCTGAAAGTGAAGAAGGCAGAGAAACAGATCCTGCTGGACAATAAAAAGGTAGACGTAACCTGAATAAGGTTACGTCTTTTGTCGCATTTATTAAGGTACAATAATTACATAAATAGCCTTAATCAAAAAAAAGACGTAATATTAAGTGGGAGAGATTCTATGTTCCGAAAATTATTCAACAGGTGGACTGGGCCGAAAGAGAGGATAAGAATGAAATTAATTGTTGGTTTAGGAAACCCTGGAAAGCAATTTGAAAAAACGAGACATAACATCGGATTTGAAGTAATTGATGAGTTAGCCAATCAATTATCCATTCCCTTAAATCAATCAAAATTTAAAGGATTATTTGGAATTGGTTTTCATAATGGAGAAAAGGTCATTTTATTAAAACCCCTCACCTTTATGAACCTATCTGGTGAATCGATTAGAGCGGTAATGGACTATTATCAGATAGATGTAGAAGACTTTGTCGTCATCTATGATGATCTTGATCTGCCAGTGGGGAAAATTAGGCTTCGTCAAAAGGGAAGCCCAGGCGGGCATAATGGGATAAAGTCAACGGTAGCACATCTTGGAACGCAAGAATTTAACAGAATTCGAATTGGAATCGATCGGCCAACAAACGGGATGAAGGTTCCGGATTATGTCTTAGGACGTTTTCATGATGATGAACAGGCATTAACAAAAGAAGCTGTCCAAAAGAGTGCTGAAGCATGTAAAACCTGGTTAGAAAGACCGTTTTTGCAGGTAATGAACGAATTTAATCAGTAATTGTTCATGAGAACACCTTTCCTTTCATAGAATAAAGCAATTCTCTATTTTTACGAATGAAACAAATGAATAACTTCCCTCTTCATCGTAAATACTATTATTATTATTAGTAGAATAGGGAGGGTACCTGCGTGGCCATTCATTACCATTGCCGTCATTGCGGCACAAGCCTAGGTTCCATTGAACAGTCGTCGATCCACAGTGAAACACTCGGTCTGCATAAGCTGACAGAACAAGAAAGACAAGAGATGGTTGCGTATGATGTGTCTGGTAATATACACATAACTGCCATTTGTGAAGATTGTCAGGAGTCATTAGAAAGAAATCCTGATTATCATCAATATGATTTCCTTATTCATTAAATAAGCCCGCTTTGGAAGGCACTCCAAAGCATTTTTCTATTTTTTTTTAAAGACTAATAAAAGTTAAAATATGAAAAAAGATTTAAAGAGAGGAGGAACGAGCTTTTGAAAGGTTTAAAATCTTTATTCCTAGATCAGGAAGATATTCACTCCATAATTTCAGGGGTCCAAGAAGGCTTGAAGGAACAGCTTATCGCTGGATTATCGGGTTCATCAAGAACCGTTTTAACGGCAGCTATTTATGAGCAAATGAAAAGGCCGATTCTGTTTATTACCCACAATCTATTGCAAGCTCAAAAAATCTATGAAGATATTGTAAATCTATTAGGTGAGGATGAAGTTTTTCTTTTTCCAGCAAATGAACTGATTGCAGCCGAGATGAGTATCGCCAGTCCAGAATTGAAGGCACAAAGGATTGAAGCCTTAAACCATCTTAGCAAAAGAGAAAAAGGGATTATCATTGTTCCTATTGCTGGGCTAAGAAAGGTCATTCCACCAAAATCATTGTGGAAGCAGTACCAGTTGCCATTTAAAATCGGTGATGATTTAAATATAACGGAGGTACTTACCACTTTTGTTAAGATGGGCTATGTCCGAACAGATATGGTATCAACTCCAGGAGAGTTTAGTATTAGAGGCGGCATTATCGATATTTACCCCCTTACAGAAAGTAGTCCAATAAGAATAGAATTATTTGACACTGAAATTGACTCGATTAGATATTTCTCTTTAGATGATCAGCGCTCCATTGAAAAAACAACGGCAGTTTTAATTGGTCCTGCTACAGAGGTTCTATTCGGTGCAGAAGAATATAGCCGCGTAATTGGAAAGGTAGAGGATGGATTAGCGCAAAGTCTGCGCAAGTTAAAGGACGATAAGGCGAAGATTCAGCTATCACAGAATATAAGTTATGAGCTTGAAAAACTTAAAAATGGGCAGAAGCCAGACCAAGTATTTAAATATCTTTCACTAGCTTATGAAGGCGGTACTAGTTTACTAGACTATTTACCTCGTAATGGAATGGTATTTATTGATGAGATTAGCCGTGTTCATGAGATGAATGAATCATTAATTAAAGAGGAAGCGGAGTGGTACACAGCCCTGCTAAGTGAAGGTCAAATTATTCATGATTTGACTATTTCGCATGATTTATCGCCAATGCTTCAGAAAAGTCAATTTCCGATTCTTTATATGAGTTTATTTCTTCGTCATGTCGCGAATACAAGTCCACAAAATATCATTAATGTTTCATGTAAACAAATGCAAAATTTCCATGGTCAAATGCACTTACTTAAAGCTGAAATTGACAGATGGAAAAAAAGTAATTATTCGATTCTTTTTTTAGGACCTGATGACGAAAGAGTAAAAAAGTTAGAACGAGTTTTAGAAGATTATGAAATAGAAACTTCAATTCTTCGAGACGGTCAGCAGTTGTTACCAGGAAGAGTTCAAATTATGAAGGGGAACCTGCAAACTGGATTTGAACTTTCCATTCAGAAAATAGCTGTAATTACGGAAGAAGAGATTTTTAATAAGCGTGTCAAAAAGACTGCCAACAGACAGAAGCTCTCTAATGCTGAAAGAATAAAGAGTTATTCAGAACTTAAAGTTGGTGATTTTGTTGTTCATGTAAATCATGGAATAGGAAAGTACTTAGGAATAGAAACGCTCGTCATTAACGGTGTTCATAAAGACTATCTCCATATTCGCTATTCTGGGACAGATAAACTTTACGTACCAGTTGAACAAATTGACCTTGTCCAGAAGTATGTAGCAGCTGAAGGCAAAGAGCCCAAAATTTATAAACTCGGCGGCAGTGATTGGAAAAAGGTGAAAAAGAAGGTTCAATCCTCTGTTCAAGACATTGCCGATGATTTAATTAAGCTTTATGCAGAACGTGAAGCTGCAGTCGGTTATGCCTTCTCTCCAGATGGAGATATGCAAAGGGAGTTTGAAACCGCCTTTGCCTATCAGGAAACAGAAGATCAACTCCGCTCCATCCATGAGATTAAGAAGGATATGGAAAGACCTAGACCAATGGACAGATTGCTATGCGGCGATGTAGGTTATGGAAAAACGGAAGTTGCCATTCGAGCTGCCTTCAAAGCAATTGCAGATGGAAAGCAAGTAGCCCTGCTTGTTCCAACAACAATTTTAGCCCAGCAGCATTTTGAAACGATGAGAGAAAGATTCCAAGACTACCCGATCAATATTGGCATGTTAAGTCGTTTCCGTTCGAAAAAGCAGCAAACAGAAACGATAAAGGGTTTAAAAGCAGGTACGGTAGATGTGGTAATTGGAACACATCGGATACTTTCAAAAGATATCATCTATCGTGATTTAGGATTATTAATCATCGATGAGGAACAGAGGTTTGGTGTAACTCATAAGGAAAAGATTAAGAAACTAAAAACGAATGTTGATGTGTTAACCTTGACGGCGACACCAATTCCAAGAACACTGCATATGTCGATGCTTGGTGTTCGTGATTTGTCGGTAATTGAAACACCGCCTGAAAATCGATTCCCTGTTCAAACGTATGTAATGGAATACAATGGATCGCTTGTCAGAGAAGCCATTGAACGGGAATTGGCACGTGACGGACAAGTTTACTTTTTATATAACAGAGTAGAGGATATTGAACGGAAGGCAGAGGAAATTTCAATGCTCGTTCCAGATGCACGAGTTATCTGCGCACATGGGCAAATGTCAGAAAATGAATTAGAATCTGTTATGCTCGGTTTTTTATCCGGAGAATTTGATGTTCTTGTTAGTACAACCATCATAGAAACAGGGGTAGATATTCCAAATGTTAATACATTGATTGTCTATGACGCCGATAAAATGGGGCTTTCACAGCTTTATCAGCTTCGCGGTCGTGTCGGAAGGTCAAATCGTGTCGCCTATGCCTATTTTACGCATCGAAAGGACAAAGTATTGACAGAAGTGGCAGAAAAGCGCCTGCAGGCGATTAAAGAATTTACTGAGTTGGGATCTGGTTTTAAAATTGCGATGCGTGACCTTTCTATAAGAGGTGCAGGTAATTTACTAGGAGCACAGCAGCACGGATTTATTGACTCAGTTGGATTTGATCTTTATTCACAAATGCTCAAAGAAGCCATCGAGGAAAGAAAAGGCGATTTGAAAGTAGAGCAAAAAGCAACAGTGGAAATAGATTTAGAAATAGATGCCTATATTCCTGATACGTACATTAATGATGGCCATCAAAAGATTGAAATGTATAAGCGGTTTAGAGGAATACAAACATTAGAGGATATTGAAGAACTTCAAGCGGAAATGCTCGATCGATTTGGTGAATACCCAGAAGAAGTCAATTTTCTATTCCAGGTGGCTGAGATGAAGGTTTATGCACTACTTACCGGTGTGGAAGTGATAAAGCAAGTAAAACAGGAAGTAACCATATTAGTCAATGACCAGGCCAGCGGTACAATTGATGGTCAAAAGGTCTTTGCCATCAGCAGTAAATACCCAAGAATAATTGGACTTGGAATGGAAGGCAAAAAACTTAAAATAACGATTCAAATAAAAGGAACCGAGACTGCACATTGGTTAAATATAGCATTTGACATGATAAAAGGATTACAAACAGCTAAACGGGGGCAAGAAAACCCTGTTAATTTTAGGTAGTAGTGCCTTTTTCGTGGTATAGGATAATTTTCCTGTTTGTGAAAAAATATTGTGAATGTGTATAGAACTTTCCAGTTGAAAGATACTAAGTTCAAAGTTGGTCATTACCAAGTTAGTTAAAATCATCAGATGAAAGTGAGGCAACATTGGATGAAAGCAACTGGAATAGTTCGTCGAATCGATGATTTAGGTCGTGTTGTCATTCCGAAAGAAATACGCAGAACGTTGCGTATCCGTGAGGGGGATCCGTTAGAGATCTTTGTCGATCGGGATGGAGAAGTCATTTTAAAGAAGTATTCACCTATCAGCGAGTTAAGCGATTTTGCCAAAGAATATGCAGAAGCCCTATTTGACAGCCTCGGAAACCCGGTGTTAATTTGTGATAGAGACACTTATATTGCATTAGCAGGTAGTTCCAAAAAAGATTATTTAAGTAAAAATATAAGCGATTTAGTGGAAAAAACCATGGAAGATCGTAATTCAGTTCTCGTAACCCAACAAGGTGATATCGCGTTAGCAGATGGGAATGATGAGACGATTTCATCTTATACAATTGGACCAATCATTGCAAATGGTGATCCAATTGGAGCTGTAATCATCTATGCAAAAGAAGGAACACTTGGTGAAGTCGAGAAGAAGGCAGTTGAAACAGCTGCTGGATTTTTAGCCAGACAAATGGAGTCCTAGAACGAATACTATACGCACAAATAAAAGAGGCAGCCAAGCTGTCTCTTTTATTTGTGCCCCAATCAGTAAGTAGTCACCCCTGTACAAGGCGCTTCGGCTTTGTATTTTGTGTTATAATACATTCGAGTTTAGGTTCTATGAGGAGAAAAGAAATGAAGCAGGTAAATCAATCGAAGGCTCTTTTTAGAGGGGCTTTTATTTTAGCCATTGCGGCACTGATAACAAAAATCCTAAGTGCTGTTTATAGGATCCCGTTTCAAAACATTGTCGGTGATGTCGGCTTTTACATATATCAACAAGTATACCCGTTTTATGGTCTTGCTATGGTGTTGGCTACAACAGGATTTCCTGTCGTTTTATCTAAGCTGTATGCTGAACAAAGGGTAAAAAATGATCATGAGAAAATAAGACGGCTTTTCTTCTTAGCATTTATCATTTTGCAGGTGTTTGGAGTTGTCTGTTTTCTTATCCTTTATTTAGGTGCGGATTATATTGCTTTTTGGATGAATGATGTGAGGTTGTCTATTTTATTGAAGGTAGTTTCGATTGTTTTTTTACTATTTCCAATAACGGCGATTCTAAGGGGATATTATCAAGGAAAAGGAGACATGGTACCTACAGCGCTATCACAGGTTGGCGAGCAATTCATACGAGCATTTACGATTCTTTTTTTAGCCTATACATTCACGAATTTAGGCTATTCATTGTATCTTATCGGCGGCGGAGCCATGTTTGGATCGATTACAGGGGGTATGGTATCAGCGCTTATTTTGTTTACATTCCTTTGGATTCGTAAAGAATGGAGAATAATTGCTCCAAGAAAAGGCATGCTTTTTGGCTATTACCGCGAGGCTGGCGTTATATTAAAAGCCCTAATCTTTCAAGGTCTTACGATCTGTATTAGCGGGATGTTAATGATATTTATCCAAATGGCTGATTCCTTAAATCTATACTCCATACTTACTGAAAATGGTTATGAGAAGGATATGGCAAAAAGTATTAAAGGAATATTCGACCGTGGACAGCCATTGATCCAGTTAGGAACAATTGTTGCTGCTTCCATGTCCTTATCTCTCGTTCCGTTGATCACGAGTGCGAGAATAAAAAAAGACACTGTATTCTTAAACGATAAAATTCAGTTGGCCATTAGGATAAGTATCGTCATTGGTGTAGGAGCTTCTGTCGGTCTCTGGGCAATTATTGAACCAGTCAATATTATGTTATTTGAAAATAACTCCGGTTCCTCGGTGTTAGGAATTCTAAGCTTTGTCATACTCCTGAGCTCAATCATTACTACGATTATTGCAATTATGCAGGGTTTAGGTTCATTACTTTTTCCAGCAGTTGCGGTCCTGGGAACATTCCCTGTCAAGTATGGGCTTAATGCTCTATTCGTCCCGAAGTTTGGGACAATGGGTGCTGCTTATGCCACTCTTGTCACCTTAGTATTGGTTTGCTTTCTTTTAATCGTTAAATTCAATCGTATGCAGACCAATATACTGAAAACGACCCGTTTCCTAAGTCCTCTGTTAGTAGCAGCACTTGTGATGGTATTATTTTTAAAAGGCTATCTCGCCTTAACGGATTTGATTACGATACCGAACGGAACTGAAAGAGTAGTGGCAACGACCCAAGCACTTGGCGGTGTCCTTTCTGGAGGTTTTCTGTTCTTACTTATTATTGTCAGAGGGGGAGTCTTTTTGGAAAAGGAGCTCTCATTATTTCCATTCGGCAGCAAATTAAGCCTTTTATTACCAAAAAAGAATAGGAGTTAAACGAATATGGGCAAATCAATTGAGATTCTTGGTTTGGGAGCAGGCGACTTGGAACAGCTTCCTTTTGGTGTGTATAAAAAGTTAATGAAGGCAAATCATGTTTATTTAAGGACAAAGGAACATCCTGTTGTAAACGAGTTAGAAACAGAGAATTTCCGTTATTCCTCCTTTGATTCGGTATATGAAAAGCATGACCAGTTTGAGGAGGTATACCAAGAAATTGTCCAAACCTTACTTGCAAAGGCGAAAACAGAGCAGGTAGTTTATGCGGTGCCTGGTCATCCTCTTGTAGCTGAGCGGACGGTACAATTACTATTGGAATATGGTCCCAAAGAGGAAGTAGAAATCATCATAGGCGGAGGTCAAAGCTTTGTGGATGCCCTCTTTCAGTCATTAAAAATTGATCCGGTAGACGGTTTCCAACTTCTTGATGGAACATCACTGCGTTCTAATCAGCTGCAAATCGATCAGCATATTTTTATTAGTCAAGTCTATGATCCGTTTGTAGCCTCTAATATAAAGCTGACACTTATGGAAAGACTTCCGGATGATTATGAGGTTGTCATTGTGACAGCAGCAGGCAGCAGCAGTGAACGACTAGAGCGGGTGCCTTTATACGAGCTGGATCGAAAGGTAACCCTTGATAATCTCACCTCTGTCTATATTCCTCCTGTACAGGAGGAACAAATTATGTTTAAAAACTTCTCTAAGCTTCGGGAGATTATTGCGGTCTTAAGGGGACCAAATGGCTGTCCATGGGATAAGGAACAAACCCATGAGTCCTTAAAAAAATACTTAATTGAAGAAACCTATGAGGTAATCGAGGCAATCGATAGTGGTGATATTGATCATATCATAGAAGAACTTGGCGATGTTTTATTGCAAGTTATGCTTCATGCCCAAATTGGTGAGGATGATGGCTATTTTGCAATTGAAGATGTGATTGAGGTACTTTCAGCGAAAATGATTCGCAGGCATCCCCATGTATTCGGTGATATAAAAGCGGAAGACACAAAAGAGGTCCTTCGTAACTGGCAGGAAATTAAAAAGCAGGAAAAGGGTGAGACGGAAGCTTCCCTTCTTGATGGCATTTCCAAATCAAGGCCTAATTTAATAAGAGCATACGATATTCAGAAGAAAGCAGCGAAAGTTGGCTTTGATTGGCAGGAGATAACACCTGCTTTGGCGAAAGTGAAAGAAGAACTTGTGGAATTCGAGAATGAAATAGTGACACAGAGTCTTGTTAATGCCAAAAAGGAATTCGGAGATATTCTCTTTGCCTTTGTCAATGTTGCAAGGTTTTTAGATATACACCCAGAAGAGGCATTATTTGAGACCAATGAAAAGTTTATTAGAAGATTTCATTTTATAGAAGAAAAGGTAAAGAACAGCAACAAGCCGATAGATGCTCATTCTTTAGAAGAACTTGATCAATTCTGGAATGAAGCAAAATCTAACGGACTTTAGAATCGGGGGATAGTAATGAGATTAGATAAATATTTAAAAGTATCAAGATTAATTAAACGAAGAACGTTGGCAAAAGAAGTATCGGACCAAGGCAGAATTCTTATAAATGGAAAAGAAGCGAAAGCAAGTTCAACAGTCAAAGTTGGCGATGAACTAACCATCCGCCTTGGACAAAGACTGGTTACAGCAAGAATCGATGTCATTCAAGATACCACTAGAAAAGAAGCGGCAGCAGAAATGTATACGATTATTAAAGAAGAAAGACTTGGGGAATCACAGTTCTAAACGCGCAAAGTGAAATGGCTTGTTCTAATTCATATCCCCCTCACATAAAATTGTAATAAATGGTTGTACAAATGATTGTGAGGGATGATGAATGAGCCAATATTATGAAACAAATCCTGTCAAAAGTACGGTTCCAGAGCATGATGTCATCATGCGAGGGAGAAAACTCCTCGATATAACGGGTGTCAAACAAGTAGAAAGCTTTGACAATGAGGAATTCTTATTGGAAACCTCCATGGGCTTTTTAGCCATAAAAGGGCAAAACCTGCAAATGAAAAATCTTGATGTTGAAAAAGGAATTGTCTCCATTAAGGGAAAGATATTTGACTTAGTTTACTTAGATGAACAGCATGGGGAGAAAGCTAAAGGGTTCTTTAGTAAGTTATTCCGATGACACTCTCCACTCAATTCCTTACCATGCTTTCGATGATTGGAATGGGGTCGCTATTTGGGGTCATGTTTGATACCTACCAGCGTTTCTTAGATCGACCTAACCGAAAGTCTTGGATTGTTTTTTTTAATGACTTGTTATTTTGGGTCATTCAAGCACTAATCATCTTTTATATCTTATTCCTTGTAAACAATGGTGAATTACGATTCTATATTTTCATTGCCCTTCTGTGTGGATTTGCCGCCTATCAGAGTTTAATTAAAGGACTTTATTTAAAATTTCTCGAAATGATGATAAATACCATCATAGCCATTTACCGATTTATGAGAAGGACTTTCCATTTGATTATCTATAAACCTGTCCTTGGTCTTTTCCAGCTGGTCATTTCAAGTTTTATCCTACTTGGCAGGGGGCTTCTTTCCCTTGTCCAATTTGTTTTAAAGGTTTTCTTATTTATTGTCAAAGTGATTTGGACACCAATTAAAACAATAATATTAATATTATGGAAACTTTTGCCGAAAGGTATTAAAAAAACCGTCGAGAAGTTATATAATAAAACAGCAGGAATTTTTATGGGAATCGGGAATTATTTAGTAGAGTTAAACAGAAAGTGGAAAAAACCAAAAGAGTAAGGGGGGATGGGAAGTGAGTTCAGTTAGAGAAAAGAATATAGCAAAAATTCAATCAACCTATATCCACCAACAAGAAATTGCCGAGATTGCATCAGCTAGAAAAAGGAAATTACTTTTTAGAAGACTATCCTTGTTTTTAATGTTCGCAGCTCTTATGTCCTATTTAATGATTACTAGCTTTATTTCCCAGTCCTCAGCTTTAGAAAAAAAAGTCGTACAAAAAAGACAGCTGGATCATGAGTTGTCAGAGTTAAAAAAGCAACAGGAGATTCTGAAAGAGGATATCGTTAAGTTAAATGATGATGATTACCTTGCAAAGCTTGCTAGGAAAGAATATTTCTTCTCGGAAAACGGTGAAATTATCTTCAATATTCCTGAAGAAAGTAAAGGTAAAAACACCCAATAGCTAGTCACGTTGACACTTATTTTTGTCATTTTGTATACTATAAGAAAAGTTTGATTTTTTTAATTCTTAAGGAGGAAAATTCTTTTTATGTCAATCGAAGTAGGCAGCAAGTTACAGGGGAAAGTAACAGGGATTACAAATTTCGGGGCTTTTGTGGAGTTGCCGGATGGCTTAACTGGGCTCGTACACATCAGTGAGGTTGCTGACAATTATGTGAAAGATATCAATGATCATCTTAAAGTTGGTGACCAAGTAGAGGTTAAAGTCATCAATGTTGGGAAAGATGGAAAAATTGGACTCTCCATAAAAAAAGCAATTGATAAACCAGAGACACAGCAAAGATCCCATTCACATTCGAACTCACATTCACAACGTCCGCGTCAAAACAGGTCGAACGACCGAAATGCTCCTAGAGTAGAGACGTTCGAGTCAAAAATGGCGAAGTTTTTAAAGGATAGTGAGGATCGTTTAACTTCTTTAAAACGTCATACAGAATCGAAGCGTGGCGGAAGAGGCGCTAAAAGAGGTTAACTTGCTGTTTATTGATTGTAACGAAGCAGACATATAAAAATTGCCTATAAAAGACAGGCCAAGCGGCTTGTCTTTTTTGATTATCAAAAAAGCGCCGATAATTAACGGCGCTTTCGCTTTTCTTTTCTAGCTACAGCGCCTAGGGGCTGTAGCTTTTCTGTATAGCGGCGAAGGGAGTCGAACCCCCGACCTTTCGGGTATGAACCGAACGCTCTAGCCAGCTGAGCTACACCGCCATGTATTTTAGACACAAGTTATATAATACATAGGATAAATTAAGCTGTCAATGAATTTTTAGGATTATCAATAAAATACCTTGTTTTACGACATCTATCCCATTTGTTAACATTATTTGAATGATAATAGTGGAAACCGTCGAACGAAAATTTCTGATTATTCACTAATTTGACAAACTTCTAAATCTATTAATTTTATAATAGTCTTTAACGAGAATTAGTAGAGGAGTGTGATTTATGGAGAAGCTAGAACGGAGTTTACTAGAACCGGTCGGAGAGGTGAACTTTCGATCACCTAAATGGACTTGGGAGAGCGTCTTGAAAAGGTTCCTGTTAAAAGTTGAATCCTTCTTCCTTATCAAGGGTTACCTTTTACTTTTGGTAGGGTTCTTACTAGGAAGAGCTTTGATATTGTCCACGCTTGCCCCTTTTAGTCTGCCATTTTTCGCTGCAGTTTTTTTAATAAAAAGAGACCGATCTCCGCTCGCCTTAGTAGGGTTGGTAGCGGGTGCGGCAACTGTCTCCTTAAAGAATGCAGCCTTTACCTTTTTGGTATCCGTCTTCTTTCTAGTTATTTATCGAATTAGTGAGAAATGGATAAAAAATGAAATGAGAATGATTCCCTTCTTTGTCGCAATCATTCTTGGGATAGGAAAGTTAGCTGAAGCGTTTATTATTTCTAGACAATTGTCTTTATATGACGCGATGATGGTGGGAGTTCAGGCTAGTTTAGCGTTTATCCTTACGCTTATTTTTTTACAGAGTATTCCTTTATTAATTTTGAACAAGCGCAGGCAATTGCTAAAAACAGAGGAAATTGTTTGCTTGATTATTATGCTTGCTTCTATTATGACTGGAACGATTGGCTGGAAAATATACGATTTATCACTTGAACATATTATGTCACGCTATCTAGTCTTAGTATTTTCATTTATTGCTGGGGCGACAGTTGGTTCGACTGTTGGCGTGGTAACAGGTTTAATTTTTAGCCTCGCAAGTGTTTCAAGTTTTTATCATATGAGTTTACTGGCATTTTCAGGGGTATTAGGCGGTTTATTAAAAGAAGGAAAAAAAATTGGCGTTGCAATTGGCTTGTTTATTGCAACACTCTTGATTGGAATGTACGGGCAGGAGGGCAGTTCTGGTTCTTTAACAATAACCCTATTAGAATCTGCCGCCGCGATTCTTCTTTTCTTATTAACACCGCAATTATTTACCTCTAAATTGGCCAAATATATTCCTGGTACACCAGAATACACAAGTGAACAGCAAAAATATATGAGGAAAATGCGTGATGTAACGGCACAAAGAGTAGCACAATTTTCCAATGTCTTTCATGCTCTTTCAAAAAGCTTTTCACAGATGGAAGTAAAACCTAGTGAAAATGAGAATGAACGGGAAATGGATTATTTTATGAGCCATGTTACTGAAAAAACATGTAATACCTGTTTTAAGAAGGAACAATGCTGGGCGAAGAACTTTACTACAACCTATGGATACATGGAAGAAATTATTCATGAAATGGACCAAAACGAGGGAGTAGTCTCGCCAAAGCTTTCTAGGGAATGGGACAAGCACTGCACCCGCTCGAAAAGAGTGTATGAAGCGGTTCAGCAAGAATTGACTTTTTTCCAAGCAAACCAAAAATTAAAAAAACAGGTTCAAGAAAGTAGAAAGCTCGTAGCTGAACAACTTCTTGGTGTATCAGAGGTCATGGATAACTTTGCAAAGGAGATTCAGCGCGAACGAGAGAATCATCATAAACAAGAAGAACAAATTATGGAGGCAATCCAAGCTTTTGGTATTCAGGTTGAACACGTTGAGATTTATAGTCTTGAGTCAGGTAATGTAGATATAGAAATGTCTGTTCCATTTTGTAATGGGCATGGAGAGTGTGAAAAGTTGGTAGCACCTATGCTGTCAGATATTCTTGGGGAACAAATTATCGTAACCGCTGAAGAATGTGCTGCATACCCAAATGGCTTTTGCCATGTAGTATTTAGGTCATCTAAAGCCTATACCGTAGAGACAGGAATGGCCCATGCGGCTATGGATGGTGGTTTTGTTTCAGGTGACAGCTTTTCAACCATGGAATTAGGGTTGGGGAAATTTGCGATTGCGATTAGTGATGGTATGGGAAATGGAGAAAGAGCTCATTATGAGAGCAAAGAAACACTGCTGCTTTTACAAAAAATCCTGCAATCAGGTATTGAGGAAAGAGTGGCCATTAAGTCAGTTAATTCCATACTGTCACTTCGAACAACTGATGAAATTTTTTCAACATTAGATTTAGCCATGATTGACTTGCAAAATGCATCAGCGAAATTCTTAAAAATTGGTTCAACCCCTAGTTTTATAAAAAGAGGAAATAAAGTGATCAAAATTCAGGCAAGTAATCTACCAATAGGTATTTTAGAAGAGTTTGAAGTCGATGTCGTTAGCGAACAATTAAAAGCTGGAGATTTACTCATCATGATGAGCGATGGGATATTTGAAGGCCCGAAGCATGTTGAAAATTACGACTTATGGATGAAGCGGAAAATACAAGAGTTACAAACCGATGATCCACAGGCAATATCAGACTTAATTTTAGAGGAGGTCATTCGCTCCCGAGATAACCAAATTGGCGATGATATGACCATTGTGGTGGCAAAAATAAAACATAATACACCTAAATGGGCAAGTATTCCGGTTACCACATTGAGGAAAAGAGCGTAATCAACTATTTTATCCTGTTTATCCTATCATTATGTATAAATCCCCTTCACTGTGTCGAAAATGGAAGTAACTCGAAAAGTGGAGGGAGAATGAGTATGTATACAGGGAAAATTCGTCAGATTCTATTAATAACAGACGGCTGTTCTAATCAAGGTGAAGATCCCATTGCAATGGCTGCACTTGCAAAAGAACAAGGTATATCTGTAAATGTAATCGGTGTAATGGAGCAGGATGTTATTGATGAAAAGGGAATGACGGAAATTGAAGGAATAGCGATGTCTGGTGGCGGAGTCAGTCAAATTGTGTATGCTCAGCAGCTCTCACAAACTGTTCAAATGGTGACACGAAAAGCGATGACACAAACAATTCAGGGTGTGGTAAATCGCGAATTACAGCAAATTCTTGGCCGTTCTCAGACAATTGAAGACCTGCCTCCTGAAAAAAGAGGAGAAGTAATGGAGGTCGTTGATGAACTTGGAGAAACTGTCGAATTAGAGGTGTTAATTCTTGTCGATACAAGCGCAAGTATGAAACACAAGCTTCCTACTGTTAAAGAAGCCCTACTGGACCTTTCTCTAAGCTTGAATGCACGTACTGGTGATAATCAGTTTGCTGTTTTTGTATTTCCCGGGAAAAAGAATGATGTCGAAAAAATTCTAGATTGGACGCCAAAACTACAATCTTTGACAAGTATCTTCTCCCAGCTGACAACAGGAGGAATTACTCCAACTGGACCAGCAATCAGAACAGCACTATCTTCATTTAGTTCAAAACGTTCATTAAGGAGTCTCATGACCGGTGATGATGAATCATTCCTTGAAGAGTCGATGTAAAGTAGCTCCCGGTACTGTAATTACTGGAAAATGGCATTCAAACAAATATACCGTTCTAAAGGAACTTGGATATGGAGCAAACGGCATTGTTTACCTTGCAAAGTTTAAAAATACGCAAGTTGCCTTAAAGATGAGTGATAATGGAATGTCGATTACTTCTGAGGTAAATGTATTAAGGTCATTTGCGAAGGTCCAAGGGTCAACCCTCGGACCTTCTTTGCTTGATGTAGATGATTGGAAAAGCAATCAGGGTCAAATTTCTTTCTATACGATGGAATATATTCAAGGGCCAGATCTGCTGACATTTATTCAAAAAAAAGGGAAAGCATGGACCACAGTACTCTTTCTGCAACTATTAAATGATTTGAATACCCTGCATGAAAATGGTTGGGTGTTTGGGGATTTAAAGCCAGAAAATCTAATTGTTACTGGACCAACTCCAAGAATTAGATGCATTGATGTCGGTGGAACAACATTACAAGGAAGAGCAATAAAGGAATTTACTGAGTTTTATGACCGTGGTTATTGGGGTTTAGGAACAAGAAAAGCAGACCCTGCGTATGATTTATTTGCTGTTGCTATGATTATGATTAATACAGCCTATCCCAAACGCTTTAATAAGACAGCGGGAGGGATTTCGCAGCTAAGAGAATCAATTGGAAAACAAAGGGAATTACTTCCGTTAGAGAGAGTTATTATAAAGGCACTACAAGGGCAGTATACGAATGCACTTCAAATGAGAACAGAATTACTTTCTTTAGTAATAGATAAGAAAAGCCCTGAATCACTTAATAACGCCGCTGTTACTAGTACCAACAGCACCAATCAAAAACAAAAGATAAACCAGCAGTCAAACCAGACAAAATCCCGGCAGATATACCGTAAAAAAAAGAAAAAGAGCCGTTGGGCAGAAACAATCATGATCACCATCTTTATTGCATTGTTATACTTATTGTATATTTTTCAAAAACTTATTTAATTTTTGAAACTTATGTTAGATTATTTCGTATTAAAGTGAATAAGAAAAGTGCAAGCGCCCTGGTCAGCG
>NZ_JBALNQ010000064.1:38636-45635 GCF_036961885.1 Neobacillus niacini
GAGCGAAGGACACTAGCCGCTAGGGCGCTGGAACTGGACAGTAATCTAAGTTCTAATTAATTTCTTATTTTTTTAAAAAAAGACCTAATTAATTAGGTCTTTGTTTTTGATACTTTTGTCATAAAAGTGGTAAGCTAGTGATATTCAAGTTTTTTAAAGAAACTAACTTAAGGAAGAATGCATAATGTTAGAAGCCAAGGTAGCTTCCTTTCTAAATCACCATTCATTTGAAATTAAAAATAAAAAAATGGTGGTAGGTGTTTCGGGTGGTCCAGATTCAATGGCATTGCTGCACTACCTAGGGGGGCAAAAGGAAAAGAATAAGCTTTCTATTGTTGTAGCACATGTGGATCATATGTTTCGTGGTCAAGAGTCATTTGAGGATGCTATGTTCGTAAAAAATTATTGTGAACAAAAGGATATTCCGTTTGAAATGGCTCGAATTAATGTTCCAGAGATAATTGAGCAAACAAAGAAAAACTCACAAGTGGCATCAAGACAAGCAAGATACGGATTTTTCGAAGAAATTATGGATAAATACGGTTATAACTATTTAGCTCTTGGTCACCATGGAGATGACCAGGTGGAAACAATTCTTATGAGAATGACAAGAGGAAGTTCTGGTGCAGCAAGAGCAGGGATTCCATTTTTACGACCTTTTGGAAATGGATTTATTTTTCGCCCATTTTTATCCTTAACAAAAGAAGAACTTGCTGATTATTGTCAGAAGCAAAGTTTGATACCAAGAATCGATCCAAGTAACAAAAAAAATATTTACAGTAGGAATCGCTTTCGTAAAGAAGTTCTTCCTTTTTTAAAAGCTGAAAATCAGCATGTCCATGAGCATTTTCAGCGTTTTAGTGAAGATATCCAGAATGATGAAATACTTCTTCAGGAATTAACTGTCCAAAGAATGAATAAAGTAATGAAAATGAGCGAAGACAATAAGGTTACCATTGACATTATCCCATTTTTAGAAGTGCCAATTCCTTTACAAAGAAGAGGTATTCAACTAATATTAAACTATCTTTACAAAGTTATACCTGTGTCACTATCAGCTTTACATATTGACCATGTTTTATCTTTAATTCGACATCATCATCCTTCTGGTACACTAGATCTCCCAAATGGTTTAAAAGTTATTCGATCTTATTCACTTCTATCTTTTCAATTTGAAGTAATAGAGGCTTTCCCTTATTCCTTTAAATTATCAGGACCTGGTATGATTGAATTGCCTAGTGGGTCAAGAATCAGACTGGATGTAATTGATGATATAGAAAATTTTGATATAGACGGGGATT
The DNA here is from genome assembly GCF_036961885.1 of Neobacillus niacini. Lineage (GTDB taxonomy): Bacteria > Bacillota > Bacilli > Bacillales > Cytobacillaceae > Neobacillus > Neobacillus niacini_H. The sequence continues at coordinate 39,938 of NZ_JBALNQ010000064.1, forward strand.
ATGCACTTTTTCCTACTGACAGGGTCAAGCTGCCCATTGAGATCCGTTCAAGAAAAACGGGTGACCGTATAAAACCTAAGGGAATGTCTGGAACAAAAAAACTAAAAGACATCTTTATCGATAGTAAGGTTCCCATTCAGGATCGCAACACATGGCCAGTAATTACCGATAAAAATGGGTCGATTCTTTGGCTTCCTGGAATAAAAAAATCAATATTTGAAGGCTTTAATCATTCAACAAGTCAGTATATACTACTCACATATTATAAGTAATGATTCTTCTAGGAGGCACTATTATGATGAAACAGGATATTGAAAAGGTTTTATTTTCTGAAGCAGAGATTCAGGAGAAAATCAAGGAGTTAGGGGCTCAATTATCAGAAGAGTACCATGATCGCTTCCCTCTCGCAATCGGTGTATTAAAGGGTGCAATGCCATTTATGGCTGATTTGCTAAAACGAATGGATTGCTATTTGGAAATGGATTTTATGGATGTTTCAAGTTATGGATCAGGCTTTGTTTCTTCAGGAGAAGTGAAAATCTTAAAGGATTTGGATACTTCAGTGGAAGGAAGAGACATCTTAATCATTGAGGATATTATCGATAGTGGCTTAACACTAAGCTATCTCGTTGATTTATTCCGTTACCGAAAAGCAAAGTCAATTAAAATTGTTACCTTACTTGATAAACCAACAGGAAGGAAGAGCGCGATAAAAGCAGATTACGTCGGTTTTATTGTCCCTGATGAGTTTGTGGTCGGTTACGGTTTAGATTATATTGAAAAATACCGGAATCTTCCATATATCGGTGTTTTAAAACCAGAAGTATATAGCGATAATATTTAAGTGAAACTAAGACAAAAGTAATTAAGAATTGGAATGATTTTCTATGATACTATCTAAAAAAGTTTTTATCGTGGGAGGAGGTAGGAGATGAATCGGATTTTCCGTAATACCATCTTTTATTTATTGATATTTTTAGTCATAATTGGTGTGGTAAGCTTCTTTAATGGTAGCAATGAGCCTACGGATAACATTTCCTATAATGAGTTTGTTGCCCATTTAGAAAAAAATGAAGTGAATTCATTTTCTATGCAGCCTGAACGAGGGGTTTTTGAGGTTCGGGGACAGTTTGAAAAAGGGATAAAAGACGGAAAGAATTTTTTAACATATGTTCCTAATAGCGAAAAAATTCTAGAGCGTATTGATGCAGCTGGATCTAAGGTGGAAGTCATGCCTGCCAAGGAAACAAGCGGTTGGGTAACCTTCTTTACTTCCATTATTCCATTTGTGATCATCTTTATCTTATTCTTCTTCTTATTAAACCAAGCTCAAGGCGGCGGCAGTCGTGTGATGAACTTCGGTAAGAGTAAAGCTAAGCTTTACAACGATGATAAGAAGAAAGCTCGATTTAAAGATGTCGCAGGTGCTGATGAAGAAAAACAAGAATTAGTCGAGGTAGTAGAATTCCTAAAGGACCCTCGAAAGTTTGCAGAACTTGGCGCACGTATTCCAAAGGGAGTCCTTCTTGTAGGTCCTCCAGGAACAGGTAAAACATTACTTGCACGTGCAGTAGCAGGAGAAGCTGGTGTTCCTTTCTTCTCTATTAGTGGTTCTGACTTTGTTGAAATGTTTGTTGGGGTCGGTGCATCCCGTGTACGTGACTTATTTGAAAATGCTAAGAAAAATGCTCCGTGTATCATTTTTATCGATGAAATTGACGCTGTTGGTCGCCAACGTGGTGCAGGTTTAGGCGGAGGTCACGATGAGCGTGAGCAAACCTTGAACCAATTATTAGTTGAAATGGATGGATTCGGTGCAAATGAAGGAATTATCATTATTGCAGCTACCAACCGTCCAGATATTCTTGACCCTGCATTATTACGTCCAGGACGTTTTGACCGTCAAATTACGGTTGACCGTCCAGATGTCATTGGTCGTGAAGCAGTCCTAAAAGTACATGCAAAGAACAAACCATTAGATGAAGCAGTAAATCTAAAAAATATCGCTATGCGTACACCTGGTTTCTCAGGTGCCGATTTAGAAAACTTATTAAATGAGGCGGCATTAGTAGCTGCACGTCAGAATAAGAAAAAAGTCGACATGGAAGATATTGATGAAGCAACAGACAGGGTTATTGCAGGACCTGCGAAAAAGACCCGTGTTATTTCGAAAAAAGAACGCAATATTGTTGCTTTCCATGAAGGCGGACATACAGTTATTGGTTTAGTTCTAAATGAAGCTGATATGGTTCATAAGGTTACCATCGTACCTCGTGGCCAAGCAGGTGGATATGCGGTTATGCTTCCAAGAGAAGACCGTTACTTTATGACGAAACCAGAATTACTTAATAAAATTGTTGGTTTATTGGGTGGACGTGTTGCGGAAGAGATTGTCTTTGGTGAAGTAAGTACAGGTGCTCATAATGACTTCCAACGCGCAACTGGAATTGCCCGTAAAATGGTAACGGAATATGGTATGAGTGATAAGCTGGGTGTTGGACAATTCGGTCAAGCGTCCGGTGGTCAAGTATTCTTAGGACGTGACATTCATAATGAACAAAACTATTCTGATGCCATTGCCTTTGAAATTGACCTTGAAATTCAACGAATTCTTAAAGAATGCTATGAAAAGGCTACAACCATTCTAACTGAGAATCGAGATAAACTTGACCTGATTGCTAATACGCTTCTTGAAGTTGAAACCCTCAATGCAGAACAAATCGATTACTTGATTGAAAATGGCCGTATGCCAGAGTCTGCTGCAGAGCTCGAAGGATTTAAACCGGTGGAAACGAAGAAGACAGATGATGTAAAAGTAAATATCAACTCGAAGAAGGAAGAAGAAACAACTAGCAAGCCTTCTGAAACTGAGGAAAAGTAGATAGTCCAAAAAAGAGTGCTTATAAAAGGCACTCTTTTTTCACGAAAAAATGTAATTATGTTATGATATTTGCAGTTAACCAATAGAAAAATCTAAAAAGTGAGTGATTCTTTTGATTTTCGTATTTGATGTAGGGAATACAAATACTGTATTAGGTGTATATAAAGGGGAAGAGCTTAAATATCACTGGCGTGTAGAAACAAATCGAAACCGAACAGAAGATGAATTCGGGATGATTATTAAATCTCTTTTTGAAGCATCAGGACTATCGTTTTCGCAAATAGATGGAATTATTATTTCTTCAGTAGTTCCACCTATCATGTTTGCCCTAGAGAGAATGTGCCGGAAATATTTTAATCTTACTCCGTTAATTGTCGGACCAGGGATGAAAACAGGGCTAAATATTAAATATGAAAATCCTAGGGAAGTCGGTGCCGATCGAATTGTTAATGCGGTTGCTGCTATCCACGAATATGGAAGTCCGTTGATTATTGTCGACTTTGGTACGGCCACGACTTATTGCTACATAAATGAACATCGTCAATATATGGGTGGTGCCATTGCACCAGGAATTGGAATCTCAACAGAAGCATTATATTCAAAGGCGGCCAAACTGCCGCGGATTGAGATTGCTATACCTGAATCTATTATTGGCAAAAACACAGTTGCTGCCATGCAGGCAGGGATTGTCTATGGTTATGTGGGACAGGTTGAAGGTATTGTTAAAAGGATGATAGACCAGAGCGAACAAAAGCCGACAGTTATTGCGACTGGGGGATTATCGCCTTTAATTGCTCAAGAATCCAAGATTATTGATATCGTCGATCCCTTTTTAACATTAAAAGGTTTGCAGCTAATCTATAAGAGAAATTTGGAGAATATAAAAAGTAGCAACTAGAAAGGAGTTACATGATGACTGATTATTTAGTGAAGGCCATAGCATGTGAAGGACAAATTAGAGCGTATGCTGTACGTACAACAGATGTAGTGTCTGAAGCACAGCGTCGCCATCAAACATGGCGGACAGCTTCTGCGGCACTAGGGCGCTCCCTAACCGCAGGTGTAATGATGGGAGCTATGTTGAAGGGTGAAGATAAACTGACAATCAAAATTGACGGAGGAGGCCCGATCGGCGTCATTCTTGTTGATAGTAACGCAAAGGGTGAGGTCCGCGGTTATGTCACAAATCCTCAAGTGGACTTTGAGGCCAATGAGCATGGGAAGTTAGATGTTCGCCGCGCGGTCGGCACTGAAGGCACATTGTCTGTCGTTAAGGATACAGGTCTTCGAGATTTTTTCACGGGCCTCGTACCCATCGTCTCCGGTGAATTAGGGGAAGATTTTACTTATTATTTTGCTACCTCGGAGCAGGTTCCTTCCTCGGTTGGTGTAGGTGTTTTGGTAAACCCGGATGATACGATTCTTGCGGCAGGAGGATTTATTCTTCAATTAATGCCTGGAATTAAGGATGAAACCATAAACAGGGTAGAGGAGCGCCTAAAAACAATACCGCCCATTTCGAAACTAGTTAAACAGGGACTTACACCTGAAGAAATTCTGGAAGAATTGTTTGGGAAGGACCAGGTAAATATTTTAGAAAAAATGCCTGTGCAGTTTAAATGTGTATGTTCAAAAGGTCGCTTTGCAGATGCGATTGTCGGTTTAGGCCAAGATGAAATTGAGGCTATGATTGTGGAAGACGGACAAGCAGAGGCACATTGCCATTTTTGTAATGAAAAATATCTCTTTACAAAAGAAGAACTAGAGGAATTAAAGAGCCAGGCAAAATAGGTAAAGTAGGGGGAGGAGTAGTTGAAGCGAAAGCAGCTATGGATTGTTATTGCGGCACTCATTTTGTTGAACTGTTTAACTCTTTCCTTTTTCCTTTCAAAAATGAAAGATGCAAACGGGACTGCAATTAATGAAGAAGCGGTTGCAACCGTGGGGAAAAGTAACATTACAAGGCAAGAGTGGTTGAATGAATTAGAGTTGAGATACGGGAAAGATGTACTAAAGGATATGATTGATCAAAAAGTAATTAAAGAAATGGCGGCCAAATATAAAATTAACGTATCTGATGAAGATGTGGAACGAGAATATAGAATCCTTCAAACTACATATAGTTCACCGAGTGAAAATAAAAAGACAACAGAGAAAAGGTGGAAGGAACAAATTCGCAACACTCTCCTCCAAGAAGAAATCTTAACAAGAGATGTTGAGGTTTCTGAAAAAGAAATGAAAGCTTATTATGAAGCGAATAAAGACATGTATACGATTCCTACTGCCTATCATTTATCACATATCATTGTTAAAACCAGTGACGAAGCAGAAAAGGCTATAAAGGAATTATCGCAAGGATCGAGTTTCACAGCATTAGCAATGGAAAAATCGATTGAGGACTTTTCTGCTAATGAAGGTGGAGATATTGGTTTTATCATGCAAGGGGAAGAGCGGTTTCCTCCTGAGTACTTGCAAACAGCAAAAAAGTTAAAAAAAGGTGCATGGAGTGACCCGATCCAAGTAGAACAGGGCTTTGCTATTATAAAGCTTGAAGGAAAAATGAATGGAAAAAAGTATTCCTACGAGGATGTTAAACAACAAGTACGAAGAGAAATTGCACTTGAACAAATGAAAGCCTCCGCTTCAACTACGAACTTTTGGCAAGAGGCCAAGGTTGAATGGTTTTATGGTAAAAAAGATGCAAATCAATAGAAACACAGAATTAATTTTCTGTGTTTCTTTTTTAGGCTATGTTAATAAATACTGTTGATTTTAGAACTAGTTGATTGGAGCGAAAGGTGCTCGACTCCTGCGGGA
>NZ_JBALNQ010000064.1:45701-47477 GCF_036961885.1 Neobacillus niacini
CTGTAGCGTAAATCAACAGGCAAGTTTAACACAGTCTTTTTTTAAAATTAGGAGTTTTTGCTTAGCAAAATAGTTGACAAAACAAGGTAAAAACTGATAAATTCATTATAATACCAATAAAAATACTCGGAATAAAGGAAGAGGTGCTCTAATGGTACGCGTAGCAAATTCAGTTACAGAATTAGTTGGTCAAACTCCTATTGTTAAATTAAACAGATTAGTAGATGAAAACAGTGCAGAGGTATATTTAAAGCTTGAATATTTTAACCCTGGCAGTAGTGTAAAAGACCGTATTGCTTTAGCGATGATTGAAGCAGCTGAAGAGAAGGGCTTAATTAAGCCTGGAGTCGATACGATTATTGAGCCTACAAGTGGAAATACAGGAATCGGTCTTGCAATGGTCGCAGCAGCTAAAGGATACAAGGCAATTTTTGTTATGCCCGAAACAATGAGCTTAGAAAGACGAAACTTGCTGCGTGCATATGGAGCAGAACTCGTTCTTACTCCTGGACCTGAAGGAATGAAAGGTGCAATCGCAAAAGCAAATGCACTTGCTGAAGAAAATGGCTACTTCGTTCCACAACAGTTCGAGAATGAAGCAAACCCTGAAGTTCATCGCAAAACAACTGGTAAAGAAATTGTTGAACAAATGGATCAACTAGATGCTTTTGTATCAGGTATTGGTACAGGCGGAACGATCACAGGTGCTGGTGAAGTTCTTCGTGAAAAGTTCCCAAATATAAAAATTTATGCAGTTGAACCAACGGATTCGCCTGTATTATCAGGCGGTAAACCAGGTCCACATAAGATTCAAGGAATCGGTGCTGGCTTTGTCCCAGCCGTTCTAAATACTGAACTATATGATGAAGTTTTACAAGTTCAAGCTGAAGAAGCGTTTGCTGCTTCTCGTCGTGCAGCAAAAGAGGAAGGAATCCTAGGCGGGATTTCCTCAGGCGCAGCTATTCATGCAGCATTAGAAGTTGCCAAAAAGCTTGGAAAAGGTAAAAAGGTCCTTGCTATTATTCCAGATAATGGTGAACGTTATTTAAGTACTGCGCTTTACCAATACGAAGAACAATAAATTAACTGAAAAGAGGTTCTAGCGTAAAGCTAAAACTTCTTTTTTTGCTTTAAAAAACCTTCTTCTTGTATGATGATAGAAGGTAAAATAAAATGAGGTGGTTTTAAGTATGCAGACAGCAGGAAATAACAAAATACAATGTGGTCCCTATATGTTAGATTTCGAAAAAAAAACCATCATTATGGGGATATTAAATGCTACACCGGACTCCTTCTCGGATGGAGGTAAATACAATAATGTAGAAATAGCAGTTGAGCGGGCGCAAGAGATGGTTGAAAATGGAGCTGATATTATTGATATAGGCGGTGAATCTACTCGTCCAGATTATACTGTAATATCCGAAGAGGAAGAAATAGAACGTGTTGTCCCAGTCATTGAAGCCATTTCAAAACACGTGAAAGTTCCTATTTCTATTGATACATATAAAGCTAAAGTTGCCCGAAAAGCAGTTGAGGCAGGTGCCCATATTATTAACGATATTTGGGGTGCAAAGGCAGATGAAAACATGGCAGCTGTTGCTGCTGATTACAATGTTCCGATTATCCTTATGCATAACCGTCATAATCGAGATTATTCTTTTTTCATAAGGGACGTGTTAAACGACCTGTATGAGAGTATCCATATTGCCAAACAAGCGGGTGTTCGGGATGAACAGATAATAGTAGACCCCGGCATTGGTTTTGCTAAAGACTTTA
>NZ_JBALNQ010000064.1:47490-51753 GCF_036961885.1 Neobacillus niacini
TGAAAACATTTTGATGATGCAAAACCTAGATAAACTGACGGCTCTCGGCTATCCAGTACTTTTAGGCACATCAAAAAAAACGATGATAGGACAGGCACTGAATCTTCCGGTGAAGGAAAGAATGGAAGGGACTGGCGCAACCGTATGCTATGGTATCCAAAAGGGATGTCAAATCATTCGTATCCATGATGTTAAGGAAATGAGCAGAATGGCAAAAATGATGGATGTTCTAATGGGGAAGGGTGTTAAGCTTGGATAAAATTTTTGTAAACCAAATGGAATTCTACGGGTATCATGGTGTCTTTCCTGAGGAAACCAAACTTGGGCAGCGGTTTATCGTAGATTTAATGGTTCTTGTAGATTTAAAAAAAGCTGGAGAAACAGATGAACTAGAGTTTTCAGTAAGTTATGCTGATTTATTTTTGGTATGTAAGGAGATTGTCGAGGGAAAACCGTTTAAGCTAGTGGAAGCTGTTGCTGAAAACATTGCAAAAACCGTTTTGGAGCAATTCCCACTTGTTACTGAAGCGACTGTAAAAGTAATCAAACCAGATCCGCCCATTCCTGGTCATTATCAATCTGTTGCCGTAGAAATTACAAGGGGGAGATAAAAATGGAAAATACAGCATTTATTGCCCTTGGATCGAACATCGAAAACAGGTATGATTATTTATTAAAGGCAATTGATAAATTAGCAAATCATTCAAATATTGAATTGGTAAATTGCTCCTCTGTATATGAAACAGATCCTGTCGGGTATGAGGATCAAGATTTATTTTTAAATATGGTGATTGAAATCATAACATCATTCAATGCTCAAGAACTACTCGATTACTGCCTAAAAGTTGAATTAGACCTTGGTAGAAAAAGGGAAATTTTTTGGGGGCCAAGAACAATTGACCTTGACATTCTTCTTTATAACCAAGAAAATATTGAAACAGAAACACTTATTGTTCCGCATCCAAGGATGCTAGAGCGGGAATTTGTCATGATTCCTTTGTCAGAGATAAAACCTGACCTAATACCTCCAAATATAGAAAGACCACTCGCAGCATGGATTAATGAATTACCTAACAAAGAAGGAGTCCGGATATGGAAGCGGAAAAATGGGGAAGACGTATTCGAGCCTATCGGAAGCTAAAAGGTTACACACAGGAGAGCTTCGCGAAGGTACTTGGTGTATCAGTGTCAATAATCGGAGAGATTGAAAGAGGTAATCGCCTGCCTACAGGGGAATTACTTAAGAAGATTGGTTCAACTTTAAATATAAGCTTGGAAGAATTATCACCAAATGAATAGAACGGGAGGTATTGTTGTATGTTGAAAATCGGCGATATTGAAATGAAAAATCAAGTCGTTTTGGCACCGATGGCTGGTGTTTGTAACTCTGCCTTCCGTTTAACAGTTAAGGAATTTGGAGCTGGTTTAGTTTGTGCAGAAATGGTCAGTGATAAAGGGATCGTTTTAAAAAATGAGAAAACGCTAAATATGCTTTACATTGACGAACGTGAGAAGCCGTTAAGCCTGCAAATTTTTGGAGGTGAAAAGAAAAACCTTGTTAAAGCAGCACAATTTGTAGATAAAAATACGAACGCAGATATTATTGATATCAATATGGGATGTCCTGTTCCGAAAATTACTAAGTGTGATGCGGGAGCAAAATGGCTGTTAGACCCGGATAAGATATACGAGATGGTATCAGCTGTTGTTGAAGCTGTTGATAAACCAGTAACAGTGAAAATGCGAATGGGCTGGGATGAACAGCATATTTTTGCTATCAAAAATGCTCAGGCTGTTGAAAGAGCTGGCGGTCAGGCGGTTGCACTTCATGGACGTACTCGCGTTCAGATGTATGAAGGAACAGCAAACTGGGACATTATTAAAGAAGTAAAACAGAACCTAAACATCCCGCTTATTGGCAATGGCGATGTTCAAACACCTCAGGATGCAAAAAGAATGTTAGAAGAAACAGGCTGCGATGGAGTTATGATTGGCAGAGCTGCGTTGGGAGATCCGTGGATGATTTATCGAACAGTTCAATTCCTCCAAACAGGCAAACTAATGGGAGAACCATCCATTCGTGAAAAAGTCGATGTATGTACTTTACACTTAGACCGTTTAATTGCCCTGAAAAATGAGAATATAGCAGTTAAAGAAATGCGCAAACATGCTGCATGGTATCTAAAAGGTGTAAAAGGGAATGCAAAAGTAAGAAATGCAATTAATGAATGTAATAACCGTGATGATATGGTTGCCTTATTAAATGACATGGTTGTTGAAATAGAAGAGAAGGAAAGTCAAGTAATAGTAGGTTAAAGTTGACTTTACTAACATGCTTTTCTATAATGTTTTTGTTTAATGAGCACTGCCAGTAAAACAACTGGCAGTTTTCTTTTATATTTTGATGTCTGAATTGTCGAGATTGTGTAAAATAATAAAGTATGCATAAAAGTGATTGAGTTAAGGGATTAAATCTAGTCTACATAATAAGAAGTAATTGGAGTTGATTAGCGTGAGTCATGAAGAATTAAATGACCAACTGAGGGTCAGACGAGAGAAAATGAATAAGATGCGCGAAAATGGACTGGATCCGTTTGGGAAACGTTTTGAACGAACTCATAGTATCAATGAGTTAATAGAGCAGTATGGCGAATTAGAGAAAGAAGACCTTGAGTCAAAAAATGTTGAAGTAACTCTTGCAGGCCGGATCATGACTAAACGTGGAAAAGGTAAAGCGGGATTTGCAAATATTCAGGATCTCACTGGGCAATTACAAGTATACGTTAGAGTTGATGCAATTGGTGCAGAGGCATATGATATATTTGATTCTGCAGATCTAGGAGATATCATTGGCGTTAAGGGAGCTCTTTTTAAAACAAAGGTTGGCGAGCTTTCTGTTAAGGTTAAAGAGTTTGAGTTTTTGACAAAAGCATTGCGTCCGTTACCTGATAAATTCCACGGACTTAAAGACGTGGAGCAGCGGTACCGTCAGCGTTACTTAGATTTAATCGTCAGCCAAGACAGCAGAGAGACTTTTATTACGCGAAGTAAAATTATTCAATCTATGCGCCGTTATCTTGATAATCATGGGTATTTAGAGGTTGAAACTCCGATGATGCATTCGATTGCCGGTGGTGCGTCAGCAAGACCGTTTATTACTCACCACAATGCACTTGATATGGAACTATACATGCGGATTGCTATTGAACTCCACTTGAAGCGTCTGATTGTGGGTGGACTTGAAAAGGTTTATGAAATTGGTCGAGTATTTCGTAACGAGGGTGTTTCTACTCGCCACAACCCAGAGTTTACAATGATTGAACTATATGAGGCATATGCAGATTATCAGGATATTATGAGTCTAACTGAAAACTTAATTGCGCACATTGCGCAAGAAGTATTAGGAACCACTACGATTCAATACGGAGAGTATGAAGTAAACCTTAAGCCTGAATGGAAAAGGCTGCACATGGTTGACGCCATAAAAGAATATACTGGAGCAGACTTCTGGAAACCAACGAGTGTGGAAGAAGCACGCGCAATTGCTAAAGAACATGGTGTAGAAATAACTGAACATATGCTTTATGGCCACATCGTTAATGAATTCTTTGAGCAAAAGGTTGAAGAAAAGTTAATCCAGCCTACTTTTATTTATGGCCATCCGGTTGAAATCTCTCCGCTTGCTAAGAAAAATGAAGAGGATCCAAGATTTACAGATCGTTTCGAGTTATTTATTGTTGCTCGTGAACACGCTAATGCTTTTACTGAGTTAAATGATCCGATTGATCAAAGGGAGCGTTTTGAGGCACAATTAAAAGAGCGTGAACAGGGAAATGATGAAGCGCATGAAATGGACGAGGATTTTGTAGAAGCATTGGAATATGGTATGCCGCCAACAGGAGGCCTTGGAATTGGAATTGACCGTATAGTAATGCTGTTAACCAATTCACCTTCAATCCGTGATGTATTATTATTCCCGTTAATGCGCCATCGGTAATACTATTTAAAAAAGCACTGGGTAACTGGTGCTTTTTTGTTTATATAAAAAGATATTTGAAAATTGTTATTTCAATATATTAGACAAATATGTTAAAAAAGCTATTGCGCGGAGGAAACAATGGTGGTATATTAATATCTGTTGTTACGAAACAACACGCTTTTGAAAAAAAGAATTGAAAAAAGTTATTGACTTCCGGTTAATAACTTGGTAATATTAAAAAGTCGCTTTTGGGCGACGGAGTAAAATTGATCCTTGAAAACTAA
>NZ_JBALNQ010000065.1:0-1103 GCF_036961885.1 Neobacillus niacini
AGTGTAAAATTACACTAAAGGTAGATGTGTTGCCTTGTATGTGCTAAGGGGGAATGGGAATTGAACGGGTCAGGATTGTTTAAAAAAAGGGGAACAGAATGAATCCTTTCTGTTCCAATAATAAATTATTTACAATCTTCAGCTTTAAAATGGTGTAATGGTGGTGGAATTAACCATCCTTTTTCCTTATTTAATCGTAGAACTTTAGCACCAAGTGCTGCCTTTTGAATATAAAACTGTCCAAACATCATAGCTATATCTTCCCGAATAGATTGCCCCATAATCGTACTACACGCTACTAAGCCTGCTGCAATATTCGCCGAAAGCATAGCAGCTATTTCAGGGTCTGCAAAACGTGCTCCAACTGGAATGTCATCTAAACATGCTTTAGGTGGTTCAGGAGGTGTTGGAGGTAAACCAATACCATTTTCTTTTAATAATGTTTCAATTTGTTTGATTTCTTGTTGTCCACCTTGAATTGCTTCTTCTAGCAATTTTTGTAGGTCTTCATCACCAGCGTGGTTTAGTAGGGTTTGGTAACCTGCAACTAATCCTTTAGCTGTTAAAAGGAATGACCAAGTTCCGAAAACTTCTCCATAGTGCATTGGTTCATCTGTTGAATTTCCACTTAATATTCCCATAAAAACACTCCTTACTGTTTCTGTAAAATTCATAAATCTTCTCCTTGGAATGCAATCTTCAAATAAAGTATCTGTTAAAGAATAAAATCTTATTCAACTCCCTCAGTTTAATACATTTTCTCACGAATTCTAACGGGTGCTTTAGTTAAAGATCGTGGCGTTGCCATAGGCAACTCTTTTTTCTTATTCAACTAAAGGGGCAGGTTAGTGGAACAAGAAAGACAAAAACCCACCTCTCTTTTAAGTCCTATTTGACCAATACTATGCAATTAACCTAATAAAGGGAAAAACGACTAATATTTAAGTGCGACCTTGAGCGAAGGTCACACAATAACTTATTTAGCATAAAATAAAGAAATTTTTTGTTCTGGGGCTGGTAATAATGGAGCACCAAAAAAATAAAGGTAATAACAGAAAAGATTTAGACAATAAAAAAATAATAGAACTGGAAAAAGAGGTTGC
>NZ_JBALNQ010000065.1:1148-2626 GCF_036961885.1 Neobacillus niacini
AACTGGAAAAAGAGGTTGCATTGGGTCTATGGATTCAAGTAATTGGTCAGATTATTGAAATTAAAGGTTTAACAGGACTTTTGAATATTGAGAATGATACTAATTCAGTTGGTGATCGGCAAATTTTAACCGGTGTTTGGATTAAGACGATTGGACAATTATTAGAGGCTGTATCTGTATCAAGTCAGATAGGTGAAAAAGATGTAATAAAACTTCTCCAAGAACAAAAAGTTGCAATCACAGGAGATTTTCTTGTGTCAATCGGTGCAGCTTATGAAGTATTGGGGGGAATTCGTACTCTTGAAGAGGAGGAAACAGTTAAAACTCCTCGCATTATTCCATAAAATTTACGTAATACGATGATACTGTAAAGTATAAGAATACGTTGCTTATTGAAGTAGCGGGTTGCAAGAGTTAAAGATGGAGAACGCTGCAGCGAACTTTTTGCTTGCTTGTTGTGCTAACGTAGGAAGGATAGTGACAAATACAACATTAAAATTAGGTTTTTTTTGGTAAAATTGCTTTGGAGTATAAAGAGTGGAGGGGCTAAAATGGTTGTTTATGATTTGTTTAATCATTGGGATACCGAACTACATCCAGCTACGTTATCTTGTATCAATTCTTTAAACGAAGAGCAATTGTATTGGAAACCTAAAGGGTGGCATTCTTCTGTGCACGATTTAACTTCTCATATGTGTTGTGTTGAGTGGGTATGGATTTACCGAAATCTTTTAGAAAGAGAATCTTGGGATGAAAGATGGAAAACTAAACACTTTGAATCAATTCAAGATGTGCTAGTCTATTGGAATGAAATTCATAAAGAAACAATAAATTTGTTGACAAATACCCCTATTAATCAACTTAATGATTTTCACAAAATGCCATATAAGCATTGTCCAGAAGTATCACTACTTTGGTTAATTAATCACGTAATTGAACACGAAATCCATCATCGCGGGCAGATAATAATGCTAATGAGAATGATGGGAGTTGAACCCCCAAAAATATAAACTGAAATATTAAAACACCCTAATGAAACATTTGAGGTAAATAGTAAAGGAAGGGTTCATTACTACAATAAGTGATATATTGTGAAGAATTACACTTAAAGTAACGGGTGCGTTGATCCAAGAAGGATTAACCACCTTTTTTTTTAGAATTCCTTATCAAACAAACGGGGCAGGATAGTTAAAAAAGGGGTAGCGTCAGTAAAACGCAGATTTACGCCGATAAGTAATTCTGAATTTAGGAGCTATTGTACTTGCAGTTCCTTCTGAGAAGTAAGGTATTATTAATCGAATAAGTAGTATTATAAGCCATCTAACCTACATACAACATTCTGGAACAATCCGATAAGAGGTTGGTCCTTTTTCCATTTATACCTTAGATTATAGAAGGTCATAAAAATCCAATATTTTTTCAAACCAAATGAAGGTTAGCTACGTCTATTATATGTGAGAGGGTGATAACAAGATGAA
>NZ_JBALNQ010000065.1:2670-5418 GCF_036961885.1 Neobacillus niacini
GGACTAAAACAACTGGCGGTGACAGATGAAAGTATGTTGCTTGAGAGAGAGGAAATAATAGATCAATTAATGCAAGAATATAGCGATGATATCCTGCATCTCGTATATACATATGTTAAAAATCGAACGACAGCAGAAGATTTAACGCAGGAGATATTTTTAAAATGTTATGAAAAGTTAAATCAGTTTAATCAGCAGGCAACACTAAAAACATGGGTATATCGTATTGCTAGTAATCATTGTAAGGACTACTTAAGAAGCTGGCATTATCGCAAAATAACGCTTAGCGATAAAATTTTGGATTATATACCTTCGAAATCAAAACAGGTTGAAGAAGAGATTATCGCGAATAGTGAAGAAAACAACTTAACAAATGCTGTCATGAATTTACCTCTAAAGTACAGAGAAGTAGTATTTCTGCATTATTATGAAGAACTATCTTTAGCCGAAATAAGTAAGATTACGACAGTAAATATAAATACAATAAAAACTAGATTAAAGCGTGCAAAAGAATTATTAAAAGACAAGATGATCGAGGAGGTTTAGGAGATGAATGATCCATTTACTAACCTGAAGAGTTCGATGAAAAAATCAATTTTCAAGGATTTTTCTTTTTCCAATGAAAGAAAAAATGCGGTGAAAGAATCCATTCGTATGAGACAATCTCAATCACAATTTCATTCTTGGAAGATAGAAACCATCATAGCTATATTAGAATCGGTTCAGCATGAATCAAAGGATGGCTACAATATTTCTACCCAACTTTTTCAAAAAAATGAACGTACTTTCCAAAAACATGAAGGGCAGCTTTATTCACTTCTACATCTACTAGAAAATAAAGAAATTCTTACTTCAAAATGGATAAACAAAAAGAAATATTACTCCTTAAATTCCAAAGGGGAAAAATACTTAGCTACCTATAAACAAGATAAATCAAAACAAGAGTTATCCCTTAAACACTTACTAGAGGAGGCGTCCTTATGAGTTCTCCCAAATTTGAAGAATTTTTAAGTAAAGTAACGTCCAAAGTGAAATCTAAGGAAGCCCACAACATGATAAAAAAAGAGCTTATTCATCATCTGCAAGAGTTAAGTCAATCTTACAAAAAGAGAGGGTTTTCTAAAGAGGATGCAGAGGAAAAGGCGATTCAAGAAATGGGAAATCCATTTACCATTGGGGAGAGATTAAATCCCCTACATAAGCCGAAAATGGATTGGGTTCTAATTGTTTTATTTGTTCTTTTTGCTGGTTTTAGTTTTCTCCCGTTAGTTGATGGGATTCCTGAATTTTCCCTATCAGGTACCTATTTTATGGGGAGACAGGCGATTTGGTACACCCTGGCTATTCTTGTAATCATTGGATTCTTTTTCTTTGATTACCAAAAATTAAAGAACGGATGGATATACTTTTATGCGATAGGCCTATTGATCCATATATATCTTCATCTTTTTGGAATTATGACCAACGGAGCAAAGAAGTGGGTTTCCCTCCCAGGCCCGACGGTCGATGGAACCATGATGAGCTTATTTTTCTTTTTTCTTGCTTGGGCTGGTATTTTTAACAAAATAAATGAGTTTCGTAGTTGGAAAAAACAAGGTTTACTTTTTGTTTTATTTTGGATTCCCATCTCGCTCTACATGATGGTGCCAGACTTTATGGTTAGTATTATTTACTTCTTCTGCATACTTGGGATGTTTGCTTTCGCTCGAATCCATAAGAAATTAGCTGTAAATCTGACCCTAACAAATCTATTGGCTGGTATTATTTTCATTATTATGTTCTACATGACCTCACGTCAAAGTTATTTGTTAACTAGATTATCTGCTTTTATAAACCCTACTGCCGATTCAAATGGAGCAGGATATATGTATAAGGCGGTTAGGAATGTCCTTTCAGAAGCGGGATGGTTCGGTAACGGACTTTCCAACGAGTTGAATTTTCAATTGTTACCAGAAGCACATACAGATTTTGCTTTTCCCTTCCTCGTCTATTCTCTTGGTTGGGCTTTCGGATTCGTTCTATGTTTGATCCTACTGATATTTATTTCAAGGATCTCAAAAAATGCGTTTAAAACAAAGGACCTCTATGGGAGATTGATCGTAATAGGTGGTGCTACATTGTTTGCGGTTCCTACTACCTGGAACATCTTGATGAGCTTTGGAGTCGTGCCTATAATGGGGGTTTCTCTGCCTTTTATTAGTTATGGAGGCAGTGCGATACTCTTTTACGCTGCTGTTTTAGGACTCATTTTAAATGTTTATCGAAGAAAAGATCTTGTAGAACCCACGATTGCAGATGAAATTAAAAGTTAAAGTCGAACATGTAATTGCTGATAAAAAGGGCGACAGCTAAAGTAATAGTTGTCGCCCTTCCCTTATTGAACTATCGGGTGCTTTTGTTGAAGAAGGTAATAAAATTGGACCACATATATTAGATATGTCTAATATGTGTGGTCCTTTTAGTGTCAACTGTTTCTTTTTTTAACTTAAATATAATCAAAGTATATCCCTATATGTATGATGCAGATAAGGAGATGATTTTATTATTATTAAATTAATATATTCTTGCCAGTGCTATGTCTCAAGTATCGTAATAACAGCTATGCTATGGAGGAAAAAACTCGATTAATAATTAAATGCTGTTGAATCTACATTTATTAAGAAATTTATCCTTAAAAAATTTAGGAGTAGCTTATATTAAATTGTATACTATACTTTAGTCTATTAACAACAATGGAGTAATATTGAG
>NZ_JBALNQ010000066.1:0-2942 GCF_036961885.1 Neobacillus niacini
AAAAATTGGTTAAGTCCTCGAACGATTAGTATCAGTCAGCTCCACATGTTACCACGCTTCCACCTCTGACCTATCAACCTGATCATCTTTCAGGGTTCTTACTAGCTTGACGCTATGGGAAATCTCATCTTGAGGGGGGCTTCATGCTTAGATGCTTTCAGCACTTATCCCGTCCGCACATAGCTACCCAGCGATGCCTTTGGCAAGACAACTGGTACACCAGCGGTGCGTCCATCCCGGTCCTCTCGTACTAAGGACAGCTCCTCTCAAATTTCCTGCGCCCACGACGGATAGGGACCGAACTGTCTCACGACGTTCTGAACCCAGCTCGCGTACCGCTTTAATGGGCGAACAGCCCAACCCTTGGGACCGACTACAGCCCCAGGATGCGATGAGCCGACATCGAGGTGCCAAACCTCCCCGTCGATGTGGACTCTTGGGGGAGATAAGCCTGTTATCCCCGGGGTAGCTTTTATCCGTTGAGCGATGGCCCTTCCATGCGGAACCACCGGATCACTAAGCCCGACTTTCGTCCCTGCTCGACTTGTAGGTCTCGCAGTCAAGCTCCCTTGTGCCTTTACACTCTGCGAATGATTTCCAACCATTCTGAGGGAACCTTTGGGCGCCTCCGTTACTCTTTAGGAGGCGACCGCCCCAGTCAAACTGCCCACCTGACACTGTCTCCCATCCCGATAAGGGATGTGGGTTAGAATTTCAATACAGCCAGGGTAGTATCCCACCGACGCCTCCACCGAAGCTAGCGCTCCGGCTTCTCAGGCTCCTACCTATCCTGTACAAGCTGTACCAAAATTCAATATCAGGCTACAGTAAAGCTCCACGGGGTCTTTCCGTCCTGTCGCGGGTAACCTGCATCTTCACAGGTACTATAATTTCACCGAGTCTCTCGTTGAGACAGTGCCCAGATCGTTACGCCTTTCGTGCGGGTCGGAACTTACCCGACAAGGAATTTCGCTACCTTAGGACCGTTATAGTTACGGCCGCCGTTTACTGGGGCTTCGATTCAGAGCTTCGCTTGCGCTAACCCCTCCTCTTAACCTTCCAGCACCGGGCAGGCGTCAGCCCCTATACTTCGCCTTGCGGCTTCGCAGAGACCTGTGTTTTTGCTAAACAGTCGCCTGGGCCTATTCACTGCGGCTCTTCGAGGCTATTCACCTCAAAAAGCACCCCTTCTCCCGAAGTTACGGGGTCATTTTGCCGAGTTCCTTAACGAGAGTTCTCTCGCTCACCTTAGGATTCTCTCCTCGCCTACCTGTGTCGGTTTGCGGTACGGGCACCTTTTATCTCGCTAGAGGCTTTTCTTGGCAGTGTGGAATCAGGAACTTCGGTACTATATTTCCCTCGGCATCACAGCTCAGCCTTCACGAGAAGCGGATTTTCCTACTTCTCAGCCTACCTGCTTACACGCACATATCCAACAGTGCGCTTACCCTATCCTCCTGCGTCCCCCCATCACTCAAACGATAAAGAGGTGGTACAGGAATATCAACCTGTTGTCCATCGCCTACGCCTTTCGGCCTCGGCTTAGGTCCCGACTAACCCTGAGAGGACGAGCCTTCCTCAGGAAACCTTAGGCATACGGTGGACGGGATTCTCACCCGTCTTTCGCTACTCATACCGGCATTCTCACTTCTAAGCGCTCCACCAGTCCTTACGGTCTAGCTTCAACGCCCTTAGAACGCTCTCCTACCACTGACATCGTAGATGTCAATCCACAGCTTCGGTGTTACGTTTAGCCCCGGTACATTTTCGGCGCAGAGTCACTCGACCAGTGAGCTATTACGCACTCTTTAAATGGTGGCTGCTTCTAAGCCAACATCCTGGTTGTCTAAGCAACTCCACATCCTTTTCCACTTAACGTAAACTTTGGGACCTTAGCTGGTGGTCTGGGCTGTTTCCCTTTTGACTACGGATCTTATCACTCGCAGTCTGACTCCCACGGATAAGTCTTTGGCATTCGGAGTTTGTCTGAATTCGGTAACCCGATGAGGGCCCCTAGTCCAAACAGTGCTCTACCTCCAAGACTCTTACAACGTGAGGCTAGCCCTAAAGCTATTTCGGAGAGAACCAGCTATCTCCAAGTTCGATTGGAATTTCTCCGCTACCCACACCTCATCCCCGCACTTTTCAACGTGCGTGGGTTCGGGCCTCCAGTGAGTGTTACCTCACCTTCACCCTGGACATGGGTAGATCACCTGGTTTCGGGTCTACGACCACATACTCAAACGCCCTATTCAGACTCGCTTTCGCTGCGGCTCCGTCTCTTCAACTTAACCTTGCATGGGATCGTAACTCGCCGGTTCATTCTACAAAAGGCACGCTATCACCCATTAACGGGCTCTAACTACTTGTAGGCACACGGTTTCAGGATCTATTTCACTCCCCTTCCGGGGTGCTTTTCACCTTTCCCTCACGGTACTGGTTCACTATCGGTCACTAGGGAGTATTTAGCCTTGGGAGATGGTCCTCCCAGCTTCCGACCGGATTTCTCGTGTCCGGCCGTACTCAGGATCCACTCAGGAGGGAACGAAGTTTCAACTACAGGGTTTTTACCTTCTATGACGGGCCTTTCCAGACCGCTTCATCTACCCCGTTCCTTTGTAACTCCATGTTGAGTGTCCTACAACCCCAAGAGGCAAGCCTCTTGGTTTGGGCTATGTCCCGTTTCGCTCGCCGCTACTCAGGGAATCGCATTTGCTTTCTCTTCCTCCGGGTACTTAGATGTTTCAGTTCCCCGGGTATGCCTTCAATACCCTATGTATTCAGGTAAAGATACTGCTCCATTACGAGCAGTGGGTTCCCCCATTCGGAAATCTCCGGATCAAAGCTTACTTACAGCTCCCCGAAGCATATCGGTGTTAGTCCCGTCCTTCATCGGCTCCTAGTGCCAAGGCATCCACCGTGCGCCCTTTCTAACTTAACCT
>NZ_JBALNQ010000067.1:0-57271 GCF_036961885.1 Neobacillus niacini
GCTATAAACGTTCAAATTGCAGTCCAATACAGTTTCAGTTAATTTATTGTAAGGGATATTCATAAAATTATGAATAAAAGGAAATACAAGAAAATATATTTATGCTAGAAAAAGATATGGTAATCATTAATGATTGGGAAGTTAACTTTTTGAAATTCTTTTGTTACCAAACCAAGCGCTAGATATTTTTTTTATAATCAAACTGATATATCAGATATTTCATTTTTGACATCAAATCAGGTGTAAATGAAAAAAATTTATAATTTAGCAAGATTACAACTAATAAATCGTTAAGGTGGTGATTTTGAATGAGTTTTCAGTTTCATTTTCCAGACCTTGGAGAAGGGTTGCATGAGGCGGAAATAATTCGCTGGCTTGTTCATCCTGGACAACATGTAAAAACGGATGAACCGGTTGTTGAGGTTCAAACTGATAAATCAGTAGTAGAAGTAACTTCACCTGTTACTGGAAAAGTATTATCACTTGCCGGGGAAGAAGGAACGATCATTCATGTAGGTGATATATTAGTAACATTTGAAGAGCAGGGAAGAAAAGATAATGAACAGATACCATCCATAGACGGCGGCCAAACTACTAAAATGGCAACCAATCAATCTAATTTTGAAAGCGTTTACTCTTCTGCTACACCAACAAAAATAAGACCGAAAGCTGCTCCTACTGTCCGTATGTTAGCACGTGATCTTGGTATCAACCTTGATGAGGTAATCGGTACTGGACCTGGAGGCAGGATAATAGAAGCAGATGTTAGAGGGTTCAGCCAACCAATTAAGCCCCCGCAAGAAACAAAAATATCCAATCATGCTAGAAAAGAAGAAATTGAAACAAAGAACCAAGAAGAGGAAATTCCATTCGTGGGACTTAGAAGGAAAATAAGTGAAAAAATGGTTCAGTCGGTTAATACCATTCCACATGCAACAGGAATGGGGGAAGTGGATGTAACAAAATTGGTGGATTTGAGAAAAAATCTGATTCCTTTTGCTGAGAAACATGGCTGTAGGCTTACATATCTACCATTTATCATAAAAGCCGTGACAAAGAGTTTAATTGAAAACCCGTATCTAAATAGCTCCCTTGACGAAAAACGGGGTAAAATCATTCTCAAAAAATATTATCATATCGGAATTGCTACTTCTACAAAAGATGGTCTGGTAGTTCCAGTTATCAAAAATGCCGACAAGAAGTCAATTTTGGAAATAGCTTTGGAATTAGAGGAATTGACGGATAAGGCTCGCCAGCGGAAGCTTGAATTAGCAGATTTGCAAGGCGGCACTTTCACAATTAGTAGCACGGGTAAAAATGGTGGAGCCGTATATGCTACACCGATCATAAACTTCCCGGAAGCAGCTATATTGGGTATCTATGAAATTAAAAGAAAACCAGTAGTAATAGAAGATGAAATAGTGATTCGGAGCATGTTGGGTTATGCTTTATCATTTGATCACAGAATCATGGATGGACAGGAAACTGGGCAATTTTTAACTACTCTGACTTACATTTTAGAGAATCCCGAATCAATGATGTTGGAGGTTAGGTAAATGGTTGTCGGTGATTTTTTGTACGAGACAGAAGTTCTGGTAATCGGCGGAGGACCGGGCGGGTATACAGCAGCTATTCGTGCAGCCCAACTAGGCAAGGAAGTAACCTTAGTAGAGAAAAAAGCACTGGGCGGAGTTTGTTTAAATGAGGGTTGTATTCCTTCCAAAGCGTTAATTACTGAAGCAGAGCAGTTTTATAAGTTATCGAGGCTAGCTGATAGAGGAATAGAAGTCAATAGTGTAAAGTTAAATTTTCAGAAATTTCAAAATTGGAAACGTGATCATGTAGTGTCAAAACTTTCCAATGGAGTTAAAACATTGTGCACGAAAAACAATATTAAAACCATTTTCGGCGAAGCGGTTTTTACAGATCATCAAGAGGTTCGGATTTTAACAGAACATGGCTCCCAGCGATATCATTTTCAAAATTGTATCATTGCAACGGGATCATCCACGAAAGAACTTCCTGAGCTTCCTTTTGGCGGTCGGATATTGTCATCTTCCGAAGCGTTGGAACTTCAGGAAGTTCCCAAACAAATGATTATAGTAGGCGGAGGTTATATCGGAATTGAATTAGGTACCGCATATGCCAAGCTGGGCTCCAAAATTACCATCCTTGAAGCATCAAAGAACATTTTAGCCGGCACGGATGAGCAACTAGTACAAGTCGTTAAAAGAAATCTGAAAAAGCTTGGGGTTGATATTCATACAAATGCCTTAGTAAAACAGAGTAAAGTGATGGAAGGCAGTGTTCAACTTAACGTTCAGTTTAATGGTGAAGAACATGTACTAGAGGCAGAATACTGCCTTGTGACTGCCGGCCGATTTCCGAATACGAAAGATATAGGTTTAGAACAAATCGGAGTTAAATTGAATGAAAGCGGGTTGATTGAAACAGATTGGCAATGCAGAACTAGTATTCCTTTTATTTATGCAATTGGCGATGTTGTAAAGGGACCCGCATTAGCACACAAAGCGTCCTATGAAGGGAAGATTGCAGCGGAGGCTATCTCAGGAATGAACACTGTTATCGATAATATTGCGATGCCCACAGTTATTTTTTCTGATCCGGAAATTGCTTCAGTTGGTTTAACTGAACAACAAGCGAAAGATCATGGCTATGAAATCAAAATCGGTAAATTTCCATTTTTAGTTAATGGCAGGGCCCTAAGTGCCGATGAAACAGAAGGCTTTGTAAAAGTTTTGGCCGATCAGGACGATCGGGTACTGGGGGTGCAGATGGTAGGATACCAAGTGTCCAACCTCATTGGTGAAGCCACGCTGGCAATTGAAATGGGAGCAAAGGTGGATGATATTTGTTTTACCATTCATCCACATCCAACTTTGACGGAGGGATTATTAGAAGCCTCGGAAGCGTTGCTAAAGAAGGCTATCCATATCATATGAAATTAGAGGAAGGGGTAAAAACTATGCCCAAAACATATGAGGTTAAGCCTGATATGGTTCAAATTCTTAATGAGGATGGAGAGGTAGATAAAGACCTTTTTTTAAAATTAAACATTGATAATGAACTCCTATTAACAATGTACGAATGGATACTTAAGGGAAGAGTTTTTGACAAGAAATTTATTAATCTACAGAGACAAGGACGAATCGGAACATATGGTTCTTTTGCCGGGCAGGAGGCTGCACAGGTCGGGAGCGCATTAGCAATTAAAAAACAAGATTGGATCATACCAAGTTATAGAGAAACGGTCGTTTCTTTAATTCATGGAGTCCCGCTTAATAACTTCCTAATGTATTTTAGAGGCCATTTTGGAGGAACAAGGCCACCGAAGAACGTCAATATGTTTCCCATTCAACACATCATTGCAGGTCAAATTCCTCAGGCAGTGGGATGCGCCTGGGCTTCAAAGTTGAAAGGTGAGGATAGCGTCTCAACTTGCTATTTTGGTGATGGAGCAACTTCTCAGGGAGATTTCCATGAAGGCTTGAATTTTGCGTCTGTTTATAAGCTTCCAGTCGTTTTCTTTTGTCAAAACAACCAATGGGCAATCAGTGTTCCAATTGAAAAACAAATGGGAAGTGAAACCATTGCCCAAAAAGCCACAGCTTATGGAATGAAGGGTGTACGTGTGGATGGAAATGATGTATTAGCTTGCTATCAAGTAGCAACAGAAGCAATGGAACGTGCAAGAAGTGGAAACGGTCCAACATTAATAGAGGCAGTAACCTATCGTTTGGGTTCCCATACGACTGCGGATGATTGGACCAGGTATCGAAGCAAGGATGAGGTTGAGTTGTGGGCGAATAAAAAAGATCCGCTTATTCGATTTGAAAGTTTCCTCAAACAACAGGGTTTGTTTTCAAGTGAAAGGAAAGCTGCAATTGTATCGATGGTAGAGGATGAAATAGAAACGGCTCTAGCAGAATTTGAAACTGTAAAACCTGCACCAGCTTAT
The DNA here is from genome assembly GCF_036961885.1 of Neobacillus niacini. Classification (GTDB taxonomy): domain Bacteria; phylum Bacillota; class Bacilli; order Bacillales; family Cytobacillaceae; genus Neobacillus; species Neobacillus niacini_H. Next base: position 3,980 of record NZ_JBALNQ010000067.1, read on the forward strand.
GAATCTTTTGATTTTGCCTATGACAAACCCGATGAGGATTTACTCATTCAAAAAGAAGAGCTCAAAAGGCGAATTAAATCAGAAGGGAGGTGACGTTTGATGGCTAAATTAACGATGGTGGAAGCTATCCGCCAAGCCATGTCACAAGAAATGGAACAGAATGAAAGGGTTATTCTTCTAGGGGAAGATATTGGAGTCAATGGCGGGGTATTTCGAGCTACAGAGGGACTTTATGAGAAATTTGGGGAGAATCGAGTTTTTGATACTCCTTTGGCTGAATCTGGAATAATAGGCTCTGCCGTTGGTTTGGCTATGAATGGAATGAGGCCAGTAGCAGAAATACAATTCTTTGGTTTTATCTATCAAACTATGGATCAAGTTTGTGGTCAGGCTGCTAGGATGAGATATCGATCAGGTGGGAGATTTACCGTCCCAATTGTCATTCGGGCCCCTTTTGGAGGAAATGTACGGGCACCTGAACTACATTCAGATAGTTTGGAAGCGCTTTTTTTGCATACTCCTGGATTAAAGGTTGTGATCCCATCAAACCCATTTGATGCAAAAGGACTTCTAATCTCGGCTATCCGTGATGATAATCCTGTTTTATTTTTAGAATCTCTGAAACTATATCGCTCTTATAGAGAGGAGGTTCCTGAAGAAGCATATAGTGTCCCGATTGGAAAAGCAGCTGTCTTAATAGAAGGAGAAAATGCAACGATCGTGACTTATGGTGGGTCAGTTCCTATGGTTAAAAAAATCGTAGAGGAATATAAAACAAAAGGCATTCACATAGAGCTGATCGATCTAAGAACGATTAGTCCATTGGATATAAAAACAATAAAAGAATCTGTCGAGAAAACAGGACGATTAATGATTGTCCATGAAGCAGTCAAAACAGGTGGAGTAGGAGCAGAAATTATCGCACGAATAAATGAAGAATGTTTTTATTCCTTAGCAGCCCCTATTGTAAGAGTAACCGGGTATGACACACCTTATCCTGTTCAAACAATGGAAGACGATTGGCTACCAAATGAAGCGCGTATTAATGAAGGTCTGGTAAAACTATTATCTTGTTAAAGATGAATCAAAGAATAGCAGAATAGTTGATTTATTAGCACAGGGATGTATGTGCATGGTTATAACAATATCAATATTGGAGGTTAATTATGAAGATTAGAGTTCAATTAATCGTTATTGCTATTTTGGTTGTTCTATTTGTTTCTGCTTGTGGTAACAATGAAAAATCTAGTACAGGTGATTCATCGTCTTCAAAAGATAAAATTGAACTTATGCTAGGTTCACCGCATCCAACTGTGCACCATGCCCATAAAAATGTTTATTTACCATGGGAGGCTGAAGTTGAAGAAAAAACAAATGGAAAAGTAGCAGTTGAAGTTTTTCCTGGTGCACAATTAGGAGGACCGGATACTGCTTTGGATGATGTAAGCAGTGGAGTTTATGATGTCGGTCTACTTACAATCAATCACGAACTCGACACTCCGCTCTTTCCATTTTCAATCGGAACTTTACCGTTTGCGTTTCCAGATACAGCAACAGCCTCAAATGCACTAAAGAAATTTCATGAAAAACATTACCCCAAGAACTTTAACAAGGTTACTCCTTTAGGACCATTTACCGGTACCGATCCATATATCTTATTTAGTGCAAAACCCATTGAAAAAGTAGAAGATCTCAAAGGAATGAAAGTATCCTTCCTTGGCGGTGATGCACTATCCAATTTAATCACTGCTTGGGGTGCAACTCCTGTTTCGATGGATGCTACTGAGGTATACCAATCATTAGAACGTGGAACGATTGATGCAACAATCTTTTCACTCGTAGGAGGAAAAGGCTTTAAATTCCATGAAGTCGCTCCATACCTAGTGAAAATCGGTCTTACCAATGTACCCATTCTTTTAGTTGCAAATACTTCAGTATATGATGGTTTGCCTGATGATGTAAAAGGAGTTCTTGAAAACGATTTATATGGGTTTATGCCGAATGCCTTTAAAGAAAGTTTTATAAATGAAGAAGAGTCTGCTTTAGCTACCATGGAGAAGGAAATAGAAGGGAAAGGCAAGGTAATCTTGCTTTCTCCTGAAGAAGAACAAAAATTTATGGCGCCTGCAGAGAAAATATGGGATGCATGGGTGGAAGAGGCAAATTCCAAAGGTTTTGATGGGGAACAATTAATGGCTGACTTTAAACAAATTTTGGAAGAAGAAGGAGTAAAACTTCCATTTTAACTAGATATTAAGTTTACAAGCTAAGAATCTATTTATTTATAACCCCATTGATTAAGTAAGTGGAATCATAATCGCTCAGGAGCTAATAAGGAAAGCTTGCAAATCAATGGGGTTACATAAAAACATAGATTGTAATCCGTAGGTCAATAAGGGGGCAGGTATAGATATGATAAAAGTTTTTAACAGTATTCGTTTTTTTACTACCCTTTCTAAGTATTTAGGTTACACCTCATTATCCATTATGGTGTTATTTTTAACACTTGCTTCTATTTATAGAACCTTTGGCAGCCCAATATTGGGGGATGTAGAAATTTCTTCCTTACTAATGGTCGTTTTGATTTTTTTTGCTCTACCCTTTACACAAGTATCAGATGCTCATATAAAAATTGGTCTTATCGTTGATCGTTTACCACAAAAATTCCAACTATTTTTGGATATACTTTCATCGATTTTAACATTTTTTGTTGCGATAATCATCGCTGTAGTTTTTTATCAAACCTCCATGATACTTTTGATCGAAAATCCTGAGTTCTCTGAACTGCTTAATATCCCGTTGTCTCCTTTAATGGTTATTATCTTTATTTCATTTGCCATATGGGCATTAGAAAGTGTTCTTAAATTAATGGAAGACATAAAAAAGATCATCAATTCAAAGGAAGTCATTCAGGAACAAGTAAGTCAGGAGCAAGTTGTCGGGGAGGTGGAATAATTGTCAATAGAATTTGTAGGTCTTCTAGTAATAATAATCATGTTTATTCTAATGTTCTTGAGGATACCAATCGCCATTTCTATGGCTGTCCCATCCATAATCGCCATTTACCTATTAAGAGGTGAGGACGCATTATTCGGGGCAATTGAAAGTATCATTTGGTCTCAAAGTAATAACTATAACTTAATAACGATCCCAATGTTTATTTTGATGGGACAGCTGATCTTTTATTCGGGAATCAGCGAAGATTTATTTACGATGTTTAGAAAAATAATTGGTAGAATAAGAGGCGGTATGGCTTTAGCAACGATTGGCGCCTCAGGTATTTTTGCTGCAGCCTCCGGTTCTAGTTTAGCAACAACAGGCACAATCGGAGTAATTGCTGCAAAGGAAATGTTAAGAAATGGTTATAATAAACCGTTATCTGGCGGGGCAATCGCTGCAGGGGGAACACTTGGGATTTTAATTCCTCCAAGTACGATGTTCATTATCTATGGAATGCTGACAGAACAGTCGATTGGGCATCTATTGATAGCAGGAATTCTTCCAGGAATTGTCCTAGTCATCTTATTTATGTTGACCATTGCCATAGTAACCACAATAAACAAAGATTTAGCACCAAAAGGTGAATCGTATAGTTGGAAGGAGAAAATTCTTAGTCTTCGGCATACCTTTTGGATCTTATTCCTCTTTATCATTGTCATTGGAGGAATGTATGCAGGGATATTTACGCCAACAGAGGCATCTGGTGCAGGAGCTTTCGGTGCATTTCTGATTGCATTATTGAAGAGAAAATTAACGCTGAAAAAAATGGGAGAGGCCCTTGCTGAAACCCTTAAAACGACGGGATTTATTTTCTCTATCGTTATTGGTGCATTTCTGCTCAATTACCTATTATCGATTACCCGTGTACCATTGCTGTTAGAGCAATTTCTTACAAATACAACCCTCCCACCGATGGCTATTTTTGCATGTATTATTCTAATGTATATCCTGTTAGGCATGGTCATGGAATCATTTGCTATGATTGTTGTCACAATTCCAATAGTGCTTCCGGTCATTCAATCATTAGGTTTTGATCTTATTTGGTTCGGGGTTGTGATTGTTTTGGTGGTTGAAATGGCTTTAATTACCCCACCGGTAGGCATAAATTGTTTTGTCTTAAATGGGGTTGTACCTGAACTAAAACTGGAACAAATATTTAAGGGTGCATTCCTTTTCATTATACCTATTCTAGTATTAATCGTCTTACTAGTCATGTTCCCAGAAATCGCACTATTTTTACCGGAAAAGATGGGATAGAATGATAGGTTTATTCAGAAAATTAACAATATTAGGTTCTGTTACATCGTGAATAAATAAATCTCAAATAACTAAAAACACTTATAAAAATTAAGAATTCTTTAGTGTTGTTTTAGATATGAAAGGAGGTGAAGAAGTGAAAAAGATTGGTTTCTTAGGATTAGGAGCTATGGGTTTGCCAATGACAAAGAATATTTTGAAAGCTGGATATGATACTTATGTTTTAAGTCGTAGTCGTCCACCCATCGAAGAAGCAATTTCATATGGTGCGATTGAAGTTTCTTCACCAAAAGAATTAATTGAAACCGTCGATATACTTTGCACGTGTTTACCGGTTCCTCATACGATTATCCAAGTTTATGAAGGTAGTAATGGGATTATTGAAGGAATAAGTGAAGGGAAAATTGTGATTGAACATTCTACTATCAATCCAGAACTTAGTAAACGCATAAGTGATCAAATAACTGCTAGAGGAGGTGAGTTCATAGAAGCCCCTATAAGTGGGGGTTCTATAGGTGCCACACAAGGGATGTTAACGATTATGTGTGGTGGCAAGAAAATGGTATTTAGGGATTGTTTTAACCTTCTAAAAGTAAATGGAGAAAACCTGTTGTATGTTGGTCCCATTGGAAGCGCTAGTACGTATAAGCTCATCAATAATATGTTATTTATTGCGAACTTTACGGCACTGTCAGAAGCCTATAGGTTGGGAAAAAATGCAGGAATAAATCTCCAATTGTTATTTGACATCATAAGGCGCAGCACAGGCTATTCGAAAGCTTTGGATTGGGTACTAGAAAAAGAGGATAACATGGAACGTGTATTCTCATTATTGGAAAATGAATTATTTCTTAAGGATAAGAGGCTTGTGACCGATATGGCAAATAATTTGAACGTGTCATTAATGATTCAAAACACCCATAGTAACGCGACGTAAGGAGTTAAAAACTCTTTGAAACAATGTTCCGTCAAATAAATTTATATAATTATATTAGGAGAGAGAGGGATCGTTATGAAAATAACAGATATTAAAGCTCATGTACTAGAACCGACATCGGTGCTTTGGCATGTAGGTTCACATACGGCTTGGGCTGATACTCCCCACATTTTTATTAGAGTTTTCACAGACGAAGGACATGAAGGTCATGTAGTTACCTGGCTTGCAGACATAGGAGAGTTTGAAAATAGGTTAGCTGATTTAAGGTCATTCCTAATTGGAAAAGATCCTCATTTTGTAGAAAGCATTAACCAGCAGTTGACTAGTAATTTAGAATGGCCAGATGCTGTTGCGAGTTATATTGATATGTGTTTATGGGATATAATTGGTAAAAAACATGGTGTACCTATTTATAAATTGCTCGGTGCAGCACGAGATAAAATGAAGGCCTATGCAAGTACGCATTCCTATAACTCTGATCAAGAGTATATTGATCTTGCTCTTGAGTGCAAGAGCCAAGGTTTCAAAGCTTTTAAACTGCATCCTTATGGAACCCCTGATGATGATATTAGACTTTGCAGAAAGGTTCGTGAAGCAGTAGGGCCTGAAATGGAACTAATGCTTGACCCAGTTAATGCATATGACAGACAGGGAGCACTTAAGGTTGGAAGGGTAATGGATGAACTTAACTTTACTTGGTATGAGGCACCGATTCTCGATACAGATATTCCTGGATTGGTTCAATTAAAGAGTAAAATAGATACGCCAATTGCGGCAGGGGAAGGAAACTATCTAGGATTGCGCGTTGCCGTTAAAGCTTTACAGGCAAATGCCCTTGATTCAATCCGTGCAGTTGGGGATTTTATTGGTGGAATCACTGCCATGAGAAAATTTGCCGCACTTAGTGAAGCATATAATGTTAAGTTTGAACCTCATAGTTTCGGTCCTCCTTTGGTTCAGGCAGCCCACTTCCATATTATGCTGTCTATGGTTCACTGTGATTATGTTGAAATTCCAGTTCCTCTCGGATTATTTGATAAGGGTATGAAAGATGTACTGGAACTTGATTCGGAAGGATATGTTCATGCACCAACAAAGCCAGGACTTGGCTATGAAGTTGATATGGAAGAAATTCAAAAGTTAACCATTAGAACGCTGTAATTGAATTTTAAGAATATAGTTTTCTATTAATTAAATGGAATAATATTAAAATAAGGTATACGAAAGCGGGGAAAAATATAATGAAAATTACCGATATCATCGCCCATGAACTTGAGCCGTCAGGACCATTTAAATTCCATGATGGTTGGCCAGCTACCATGTTTAGTCACGTGTTCGTAAGAGTTTTAACTGACGAAGGTCATGAAGGTCATTTTATTACATGGCTTATGAATATTGGGGAATTTGAAACACAGCTTCCTAGCCTTAAATCTCTGTTGGTTGGAAAAGAGCCTTATTTTGTGGAGCAAATTAATCAGCATCTTCAAGAGTTTAATATACACACTCCAAGTTCTGTGATTAGTGCAATTGATATTTGTTTATGGGATTTAATTGGTAAGAAGCATGGTGAACCTATTTATAGATTACTAGGTGCAGCTAGAGATAATGTCCGTGCTTATGCAAGTACCCATAATTATGAAACAGATCAAGAATATATTGATTTAGCATTAACTTGTAAAGAGCTAGGATTTAAGGCTTTTAAACTCCATCCTTATGGAATACCTGAGAAAGATATCAGACTTTGTCGGAGTGTACGTGAAGCAGTCGGTCCTGAAATGGAACTGATGCTCGACCCAGTTAATGCATATGATAGACAGGGTGCCCTTAAGGTTGGTAGGGTGTTGGATGAGCTTAACTTTACTTGGTTTGAGGCTCCGATTCTAGATACTGATATTCATGGACTCGTTCAATTAAGAAATAAATTGAAGACACCGATTGCAGGAGCGGAAAGTGATATTCAAGGTCTTCGTACTACAACTCGTTATCTAGAAGCGGGGGCACTTGATCAAATTCGTTCGATTGGAGATCGGGAAGGTGGCATTTCGGCAATGAGAAAAATCGCTGCAGTATGTGAAGCCTTTAATGTTAAATTTGAGCCACATAGCTTTGGGCCACCTTTGGTTCAAGCAGCGCATTTCCATGTTATGTTGTCCATACTTAACTGTGATTATGTTGAACTTCCTGTGCCTCTTGGTCTATTTGATAAAGGTATGAAGGATGTGCTAAAGCCTGATGCAAATGGTTATGTACATGCACCAACAAAGCCTGGATTGGGCTATGAAGTGGATATGGAGGAAATTGAGAGATTAACCATTAGAAAGTTTTAGTAAAAAACTAAATGATTTTAGAGATTGAAAATTCATACTTTTCCAAATGAAGAGAAAAGACCGCAATCTATAGTAAATCTATTAGAGAAAAAGAGGTAATCTTTTAATGAAAATTATAGATATAATCGCACACGTAATTGAACCAACCGGACCTATACATTTCTGGGATGCTGCCCCTCCACAATTGTGGGAGCATGTTTTTATCAGGGTCTTGACAGACGAAGGACATGAAGGTCATTGTATCACTTGGCTGATGGGTAGTGCAGAATTTGAAAACAAGCTCCTTGAATATAAAGCGAAATTAATCGGAAAGGATCCCCATTTTGTAGAGGCGATTACTCAGGATCTTATTAAAGCTAATCTTGAAATACCAAACCCTTCAATAAGTGCGTTAGATATTTGTTTATGGGATTTAATTGGTAAAAAGCATAAGGTGCCAATCTATAAATTGCTGGGAGCCGCAAGAAATAAAATGTGTGCATATGCCAGTACCCATACTTATCCGACTGATCAGGAATATGTAGATATAGCACTAGAATGTAAAGAGAGAGGATTTAAAGCCTTTAAGCTCCATGCATATGGTGATGCAGACAAGGATATCAAAGTATGTAGAATGGTCCGAGAAGCAGTTGGACCAGAACTGGAACTAATGCTCGACCCGGTTGCAGGTTATGAAAAGCAGGATGCACTAAAGGTTGGTAGGGCATTGGATGAATTAAACTTTACTTGGTTTGAAGCGCCAATTCTGGATTCAGATATTGAGGGACTGGTGCATCTAAAAAGCAAATTGGATACTCCGATTGCTGCAGGGGAGTGGAATTTTCAAGGTTTGCGTGCGTCAACAAAATATCTGCGAGCTAATGCCGTTGATGCAATACGTACAGTTGGAGACTGGACAGGTGGCATTTCAGGCATGAGAAAAATAGCCGCACTAAGCGAAGCATATAATGTAAAGTTTGAACCCCACAGCTTTGGTCCGACGTTAATCCAAGCTGCTCATTTCCATGTAATGTTGTCTATGCTCCACTGTGATTATGTGGAACTGCCTGTTCCTTTAGAAACATTTGAAAAGGGTATGAAAGATGTATTAGAGCTTGATGAGAATGGGTATGTACATGCTCCAACAAAGCCGGGGCTTGGCTATGAAGTGGATATGGACGAAATTGAGAGACTGACAATTAGAATGATGTAGGTTAACCTCCCTCTTTATCAGATTCAATATATTTGATAAAGAGGGATGAATATCCTATCCAAATTAAACAATTTGAAAATCCGAAATATTTAGAGGAGTGATTCCTATTAAATCACCCAAACCTGATCTTCGAAATATTAATGAACAAATTTACTGGTATTTGCGAACACAAATTATAACAAATCAAATGAAACCTGGGAGCAGAATCAATTATGATGATTTGACCAAGGAGTTGGGTATAAGTAAAACTCCTTTACGAGATGCATTTAATCGTCTTTATCAAGAAGGACTTGTAGAAGTTAGATCACGGTCTGGAACGTTCGTGAGGGAGCCGAGCGTTCAAGACGTAATAGAAGTTTTTGATATTAGACAAGCGCTTGAGAGAAAATCAATAGCTTTATCAATAAATAGAATTCCAAGGAATTTATTAGAAAAAATGATGGATTTAACTTGGGATATCGAAAGCAAGTTTATTGAGAGTGGAAATATTCAAGAATTTTTAGAAGCAGATTTTGACTTTCATCAAACCATTGTAAAGTATTCAAATAACTCACAAATTATCAAAATATTAGATACCTTAAATGCACAAATAAGCTGGTTCGGATTCCTTATTGTTGAAAAACTTAAGGAAAGTGCTGCTCAAGGCATGGAACATCATCGGAGCATTCTAGGAGCCATGCTGGATATGAATTCCGAATTGGCTATGAATTTAATGGAAAATCATATTGAGGAATCTAAACAGACAATTATTAAAGATTTTTCAGTTCGTTATTAGAGTTAAATAGAAATGGTATTTTAGTTTCATTTTAAGGATTAGGACATTAAATATCTAAATAGGTTAATAGGATGGTGAAAAGGAATGATCAATACTTCAAAAAAGGAACCATTGGTTGGACAGCGCCCATTTTTTACGGAAGAGCACCTATTATTCAGAGATTCATTACGAAAATTTTTAGAAAAAGAAGCCGTTCCTTTTTATGAAGAATGGGAAAAGAATCGTTTGATTCCAATAAGCTTTTGGGAGAAATTAGGTCAGAACGGTTATTTAGGGTCATGGATTGACGAGCAATACGGAGGATTAGGTGCTGATTTCGGTTTTTCTGTTATTTTGGCGGAGGAATTAGAAAGAGTTGGTTCGGGCTTAATGGGGATTCCATTACATACCGATATTGTTGCACCCTATATTGCTTCTTTTGGAACGGAAACACAAAAAAGTAGATATTTACCACAATTCCTTACTGGAGAAATGATTAGCGCGATAGCGATGACTGAACCTGGAGCAGGATCAGATTTGTCAGGAATACAGACTACGGCTGTAAAATCGGGAGATTACTATATTGTTAATGGAGCAAAAACTTTTATTACAAACGGAATTCAAGCAGACCTTATTCTGATTGCTTGTAAAACGGATCCCCACGCAGTTCCGGCACATAAAGGGGTAAGTTTATTGTTGGTGGAAGCGGATACAATTGGGTTTTCGAGGGGGAGAAAGCTCGAAAAAGTAGGACACCACAGTTCAGATACTGCAGAGCTCTTCTTTGATTCAGCCAAGGTCCCGCGAGAGAACTTAATTGGTGAAGAAGGAAATGGCTTTATTTATATGATGCAGAAGCTGCAGCAGGAAAGGATCATCTCTGCTCTAAATGCTCAAACTGCCGCAGAAGACATGCTGGAATTAACGATAAACTATGTAAAACAAAGGGAAGCATTTGGTAAGGCCATTAGTCAGTTTCAAAACACACAATTTACCATTGCGGAACTAGCAACGGAAATACAGTTAGGGAGAACATTTGTAGATGATTTGGTAGTCAAACATATGCAAGGGCTCGATGTGGTTACAGAGGTATCGATGGCTAAGTGGTGGGTCACCGATATGGCAAAACGTTGTGCAGGAAAATGTATGCAGCTTCATGGAGGATATGGGTACATGGAAGAATATAAAATAGCACGCCGCTATAGGGATATTGCTGTTACCTCCATATTTGCAGGAACAAATGAAATCATGAAAAAAATCATATCTAAAAATCTAGGAATTTAGTTTTAGATAAGTATTTTATTTTCGGGGGGATGCGGGAATGAGAGAAGTTGTAATTGTCGAAGCAGTTCGGACACCAGTGGGAAGAAGAAAAGGAGCATTAAGTTCCGTTCGACCCGATGATATGGCAGCAAGTGTTTTAAAAGAGTTAGTAAAACGTACCAGGATTAATCCAGCAATTGTTGAGGACGTAATATTAGGATGTGTTTCTCAAGTTGAAGAACAAGCACTTAACATAGCACGTACAGCCGTTTTACAGGCGGATTTTCCGATTAGTGTACCTGGGACAACACTCGATCGTCAATGTGGATCTGGCCAGCAAGCAGTTCATTTTGCCGCACAGGCCATTGCAAGTGGGGATATGGATGTTGTGATTGCCGGCGGGGTTGAAAGCATGTCACGTATACCGATGGGAGCAACTCGTCAAAAATCGGATTGGAGTGAAGAATTGACTTCTCGTTATGAAATTATTCACCAAGGCTTATCAGCAGAACGAATAAGTGAAAAATGGGGATATACTCGTACTCAATTAGATGAATTTTCATTTGAGAGCCATCTCAAAGCGATTAAAGCCCAAGAAGAAGGTCGATTTGAACGTGAAATCATGCCGTTTGAGGTTACCCATGAGGATGGTACAAGAACAATTGTAACGCAAGACGAAGGACCAAGAAAAGATACTTCCCTTGAAAGACTAGCCTTCCTTAAGCCTGCATTTACAGAAGATGGCGTGATTCATGCAGGAAATGCTAGCCAAATGAGTGATGGTGCAGCAGCTTTACTTTTAATGTCCAAAGAGAAAGCACTCGAATTGGGAATTACTCCTCGTTTCCGAGTGATTGCTCGTTCAGTCGTCGGCTCAGACCCAACTTTAATGTTAACAGGTCCGATCGAAGCAACTAGACATGTACTTAAAAAAGCGGGTCTTACAATAGATGATATTGATCTTTATGAGATAAATGAAGCTTTTGCACCGGTTCCTATGTGTTGGCTTGAAGAGATTAAAGCAGATCCAACGAAACTAAATGTAAATGGAGGAGCCATTGCATTAGGCCATCCATTAGGGGCAAGTGGAGCTCGTGTTATGATTACCCTTTTGCACGAGTTAGAAAGAACAGGTGGTCGGTACGGACTTCAAGCGATCTGTGAAGGTGCCGGCATGGCCAATGCAACCATTATCGAAAGAATCTATTAACCTACCAAGGAGGAAAATTAAATGATAATGAGAGATTGCGTAGCAGTTGTAACGGGGGGAGCATCTGGATTAGGTGAAGCTACAGTACGAAACATAGTGGCTAATGGCGGTAAAGCAGCAATTTTAGATTTGTCAGTGGAAAATGGAAATAGACTTGTGGAGGAATTAGACACAAATGTAATGTTTGTGCAGACGAATGTAGCGGATGAGAAAAGTGTGCTGAATGCACTAAATGAAGTCAAGGCAAAATTTAATGGTTTTAATGCTGTTGTTAACTGTGCAGGGATTGGAGATCCCAAAAAAACCGTGAGTAGAGGTAAAGCCCATGATTTAGAAAGTTTTGTTAAAGTTATTAATGTTAATTTAATTGGAACATTCAATGTTATTCGATTAGCAGCAGAAAAAATGGTAGAAAATGTTCCAAATGTTAAAGGAGAGCGAGGTGTCATCATCAATACTGCCTCTGTTGCAGCATTTGATGGGCAAGTCGGTCAAGCATCGTACAGTGCATCAAAAGGTGGAATTGTTGGGATGACCTTGCCTATTGCCCGAGATTTAGCCACACATGGCATCAGAGTTGTAACCATTGCCCCAGGTCTTTTTGAAACCCCATTGTTTCATACCTTGCCAGAAGATGTAATTGAAGCTTTAGGTAACCAAGTACCATTCCCTTCTAGATTAGGATACCCGTCTGAATATGCCCAACTAGTTCAAGCTATCTTTGAAAATACAATGTTAAATGGTGAAACCATTCGTTTAGATGGAGCAATTCGAATGGCTCCAAGATAATAAAACAATCGATCCAAACAAAAGGAGGAAGGAAAAATGAGTAATTTAGTTAAATTGGAAAGCGTTAATGGAGTTGCTACCGTAACGATTGATAATCCCCCTATGAATGTCTTAAGCAATCAAGTGGTAAGAGAGTTAGAAGAGGTTTTTACTAGTCTTTCAGAAGACTCGGAAGTAACTGTTATTATCTTAACAGGTGCAGGTCAAAGGGCGTTTATGGCAGGCGCAGATATCAAAGAATTTCCCCAATGGTTACATTTGAATAAAGAGGAATTAAAGAACGTTATTTTACAATCTCATAGAGTCTACAATCTAATTGATGAAATCGCCAAACCTACCATTGCAATGCTTAACGGGATCACCTTTGGCGGGGGATGTGAACTGGCACTAGCATGCGATATTCGAATTGCTGAGGAACATGTGCAAATTGGATTACCTGAAGTCAAATTAGGACTTTTTCCTGGCGGCGGCGGCACACAGCGTTTACCAAGGCTTGTAGGCGAGGCAAAGGCAAAAGAATTGATGTTTTTGGGAGATCCGCTTTCGGCACAAGAAGGAAAGGAAATAGGCTTAATCAATAAAGTAGTCCCAACAGGTGAGGGAGTAAACGCTGCACAAATGATGGCTAAGAGAATATCCGGGTATTCCTTACAAACTTTAAGTCGAATCAAAAAGTCTGTAAATGATGGCATGGAGTTAGAGTTTAAAGATGCACTCGACCTTGAATTGAATCACTTTTTAGATGTGTTTCAAACCGAAGATGTTAGAGAGGGAGTGCAAGCTTTTCTTGAGAAACGCAGTCCTAAATTTATCCACCAATAAGGAACGATATTTCTATAAAAATGATCTCAAGGAAAATTTGAAGATCCTTTAATTGAAAGAAGGGAAAAAGGTGTTTAAAGAACTGTCGAGTCTAGCGCAGCACCTAAGAACACAATTAATTGAGTTTATGGAGAATTATATATATCCGAACGAAAAGATATTTGAAGAAGAGTTGAATCGTCAGGAAAATCGCTGGATCGTTCCGCCTTTAATTGAAGAATTGAAGGAAAAGGCAAAAGATCAAGGGTTATGGAATTTATTCATACCAGATACAGAATACGGAAAAGGACTATCAAATTTTGAATATGCACATCTTTGTGAAATCATGGGCCGATCCCTTCTGGCACCAGAAATTTTTAACTGCAATGCTCCTGATACAGGGAATATGGAGGTCCTCATTAAATACGGGTCGGAAGAACAGAAAAAGCAGTGGCTTGAGCCGCTTTTAGAAGGAAAAATTCGTTCGGTTTTCTCAATGACAGAACCAGCTGTTGCCTCGTCGGACGCAACGAATATTCAAAGCAGCATTCGTAGGGATGGCGATGAATATGTGATTAACGCAAAGAAATGGTGGTCTACAGGGGCCTTAGACCCACGCTGCAAAATAGCCATCGTCATGGGGAAAACCGATCCAAATGCTGAACGCCATAAGCAGCAATCCATGATTCTTGTTCCATTTGATGCACCAGGAGTTGAAGTGATAAGGAATTTGCCTGTGTTTGGTTATGATCATGCCCCCAATGGACACGCGGAAGTCCACTATAATAATGTACGCGTTCCGGTTTCGAATATTTTACTTGGGGAAGGAAGAGGTTTCGAAATAGCTCAAGGTCGCTTAGGTCCAGGAAGAATTCATCATTGTATGCGAGCGATCGGAGCTGCCGAACGGGCACTGGAATTAATGATTAACCGAGCCAATAGCCGCGAAGCGTTCCGTTCAAAACTGATTGATAAGGATACAATCAGAGAGCAAATTGCTGAAAGTCGGATAGATATCGCGCAGGCTAGACTGCTTACCTTGCATGCGGCAAATAAGATTGATCAAGAAGGGGCGAAGGCTGCAAGAAAAGAAATTGCGATGATTAAAGTTGCGGTGCCACGGGTGTCTATTCGTGTCATTGATCGTGCTATCGAGGTGTTTGGCGGTGCTGGTGTTTCCGATGATTTCCCACTTGCTGCTCACTACGCCAATGCTAGGACGCTTAGAATTGTAGATGGACCTGACAAAGTCCATTTAAGAGATATTGCCAAAATGGAAATTAGAGAACAAACATAGGGGGCGGATGCATCAAATGAAATCATGGTTTGTGACAAGGATTGGAGAACCGAATGAGGCACTTGAAATGAAAGAAATCGGGAGGCAAGTTCCTGCAAAAGGGGAAATAGTGATTAACGTGAAAGCATTTGCCCTTAATTTCTTTGATATTTTACAATGCCAAGGAAAATATCAGGAGAAACCAGCCTTGCCGTTTACGCCGGGTGCAGAAGTAGCAGGAGTTATTGAAGCAGCCGGTGAAAGTGGTTCCTTTTCCATCGGCCAGCGAGTCCTTGCGCTCCCTCTTCTTCCCAACGGAGGCTTTTCCGAAACGGTGGTAGTAAAAGAAAAGGACGTATTTCCTATACCTGATGAGATGGCGTACGAAGAAGCAGCAGCCATGTTCATCACCTACCATACCGCTTATTATGCGTTAAATACAAAGGCAATGCTAAAACCTTTCGAGACCATCCTCGTTCATGCTGGGTCTGGAGGGGTGGGGTCAGCAGCAATACAAATTGGGAAAGCACTTGGGGCAAAGGTGATTGCCACTGCTGGATCTGCAGAAAAAATCAAAATCTGCAAGGAGCTTGGTGCCGATATAGTCATCAATTACAGGGAAGAAGACTTTGTTCAAGTAGTAAAGAAAGAAACAGCTGGGCATGGGGCGGATGTAATCTTTGATCCAGTTGGAGGAGACGTTTTCCATAAGTCCCGTAAATGTATAGCATTTGATGGCAGGCTCTTGTTAATAGGGTTTGCAGGTGGAACGATTCCTGATGCACCGATGAACCACGCCTTAATTAAGAATTACTCACTTGTCGGTGTACATTTTGGCTATTTCCGCAAACTATTTCCCGAAAAGGTTAAAGCAAATCATGTCATGTTAATGGAATTATTCAAAACAGAAAAAATTAAGCCGCTAATTTATCAAAACTATTCATTCGAAGAAGTCCCAAATGCATTAAATCAATTAGGTAGCCGGAACACCTGGGGGAAATTAGTTGTTCGGACCATAACCCATAGGTAAAACCCATTAAATTAGATCGGAGGTGGTATCAGAAAATGAATGCAATCAACCGATATATTGATCACGAACATATTAATTGGAATCGATTCGAAAAGTTTGTACGAGAACAGATTCCTACTATTCCTGATAAAGAAATGAAAATTAAAAAATTTTCCGAAGGCTATTCCAATCACACATACTTACTATCCTTTGGTGATTGGGAAACTGTGTTAAGGAGACCTCCCTTTGGTGAAATTCCAGCAAAAGCTCATGATATTAAACGTGAATATACGATTTTATCTAAATTACATGATGTTTATCCCCTTGCGCCTAAACCGTATCTTTACAGTGACGATCCCGCGATCATGGGTAGACATTTTTACCTAATGGAAAAAAAGCAAGGGGTTGTGATTAACGAGGTTCTTCCTGACTGGTATGGGCCATCTGAGGTAGTTGGCCCAGCCCTATCAAAAAGTATGATTACAAGTTTGATAGAACTTCAACAGGTCGATTATAAAAATGCGGGATTAATAGATATTGGAAAGCCGGATGGTTTTTTAGATAGGCAGGTTCGTAACTGGATTAAACGGTACAGTATGGCAAAAACGGATGAAATGAGCGGAGTAGAGGAATTAGAAGCCTGGTTATTAAGAGAAATGCCGACAACCCTTGATACAACAATTGTTCATAATGATTTTAAACTAAATAACATCGTTCTAGACTCGTTTGACCCAACTATAGTAAATGGGGTCCTTGACTGGGAATTGGCAACCATTGGGGACCCGATGAGCGATATCGGGTCTGTTTTAACCTACTGGGGGGAAATAAGCGATCCTGACATCGGTATTTCGGTGGTAACGAACCAACCTGGCTTTTTTTCGAGAAGAGAAATGGCTGAAATGTATGCAAATTTGAGTGGTAGGGATATCTCACACATCCACTACTATGTAGCATTTGGTTTTTACAAGCTTGCGGTGATTCTGCAGCAGCTCTATGATCGGTGGAAAAAAGGAGGATTAAACGACGAAAGATTTAAGAATTTGAACATTCCGATTGGTAATCTGTTTGAAATGGCCAATCTATCAAGAACGAACAAAATCTTGTAAAAAAGAGGGATGAGATGAAAGAGGAGTTCACTCATTACTACCAATCATTTGAAATCGAGAGGGGTAAAATTAAATCGTTTGCAAAGGTATTAGGTCTAAAAAATCCAATTTATTATGATAAAGAAGAAGCACAGAGAATGGGATACCGCGATGTTGTAGCACCTCCAACGTTTCCAACTGTCATCGATTTCTGCAATGACAATGATTTTTATCAACTTTTTAGTCGTTTGCATCTTAACCCAGAAAAGGTATTGCACGGTGAACAGTCATATGAATATCTTGAGCCTATCTGTGCAGGTGACACAATTACAGGTACAGTAACGTTAGAAAGAATGGATGAAAAAAGAAATATGAAATTTTATCATTTAAAAACGATTTACCGCAATCAATTCAAGCAGATAAGCGTTATTAGCAATTCCACACTCATTCAAATTCCTTAAAGTGATGCAGACCCTTAAAGGGAGGAAAAACATTGACAAATAAGCAATTAAACATCAACCAAGTTCAAGCTATTGACTTTGTAAAATACTCAGGGGTTTCAGGTGACTTCAACCCCGTGCACACAGTTCCAGAAGTTGCTCAAAAAAATGGTCATTCACAACCAATAGCACATGGCATGTATATCATGGGACTTGCAACAAAAGCACTTGAGGAATGGTACTCTAAGCATCATTTATTGAAATTTGAGGTGCGATTTCTGTCTCCAACTTACGCAGGTGATATGTTGACAATCACTGAAAAAAGTAACACAGAAATAAAGGTGGGTTACTTTCAAGGAATCATAGAAGTCACTGATTCTCAAAAGCAAGTAAAACTGAAAGGAAATTATGAGTTAAAAAGAGATTAAATTAATTAACCGGAAATGATGATGGAAAAAACAACTAAATGAGGTAATAAAAATGCATACAAAACAATTGTTTGATTTAAGTGGTAAAACTGCAATTATAACGGGTGGCGGCCGAGGAATCGGCAAGCAAATAGCACTTGGATTAGCAGAATTCGGTGCAAATGTTGTTGTATGTTCAAGGAAAATAGAAGATTGTTTAATAACATGTGAAGAACTAAATGAAATAGGTGTAGGTTCTTTGGCAATAAAATGCGATATAACAGTGTTAGAAGATATTAATAATGTAGTGAATGAGACACTTACTAAATTCGGTACGATTGACATTTTAGTTAACAATAGTGGGGTTACATGGGGTTCACCTCTTGAAGATTATCCAATAGATAAGTGGCGGAAGGTCATGGAAGTAAATGTGACTGGAACATTTATGATGTCACAAGCTGTGGGCAAAGTGATGATCAATAGACAATCAGGAAAAATCATTAACATTGCATCACTTGCAGGGCTAGGCGGTGTAAGCGAAAATATTATGGATGCTGTAGGATATAACTCAAGTAAAGGTGCAGTCATTACATTTACTAAAGATTTAGCAGCAAAATGGGGAAAGTATAATATCAATGTTAATGCGATAGCACCCGGCTTCTTTCCAACTAAAATGTCAAAAAAACTCCTTGAAGTAAAAGAAGAAACCATCTTGGCACGAACACCGTTAAAAAGATTTGGTTCGGACGATGATCTCAAAGGAGTAGTGGTATTTTTAGCATCAGATGCAAGTGCATATATTACAGGTGAAATAGTAGTGGTTGATGGTGGGTTTAACGTCTCGTAAAGGAAGTGAACGGGATTACGTTCGCCGAAGAAGAGATTAGTATTATAAGCAAAACATGAATCTTTCTTTAGATTGCGGGAAAAATTGTGTTAAGGCAGCGGTCATACGTTGTCTTTTTTGTTGGCAATTTTGAAATATGGTGGAGAAAACGTTCATGGACTTATTCCGAATTAAAAAGAGAGCGGCGAACCGCTCAATTAATCACTTTGGTGATTGAAAATATCCCTCTTTTTCGCCCTCCAATGAAAATGGAGAGCTGGTTTTTTTCAAGTTTTACTTTTCTATTAAAGTTCTTTATTTATCTTTAACTAGTTTTCCACCATTCTATAATATTGTGCGATCAGAACGATCTCCATGTTATATGGAAGATTCCCTTTCCAAAAAGGAAGACTTTAGTTTCGTTTTTTTAGATATCTTCAGATTTCCCGCGATAATTCCGCATAGTATGAAAACAACCCCAAGCCATTGGGACATACTTACCTGTTCTGCTAAGACTATCGATGATAAGATAACCGCAATCGGAAGTTCAGCGGATGTTAAAATAGTCCCAAGACCTGGTCCGATATGGGGCATGCCGATGGTAAATAGGATTGGTGGTAACACTACACCTAATAAACCAAGGTACAAACCGTATGGTGCAATTTCTATTAATACTGATAAGTGGAGTAACTCCGTTGGCGGACTGAGAAGGAAAACGGTAATCATGCCCCCTGTGGTAAATAGAGCACTTTTTTGCACAACCGGTGTATCTTTCTCCACACTACCGCTAAGAAAGATAAAAGTGGTATAGGTTATGGCAGAAAGCATTCCCCAAAGTGTTCCTTGCCACGTAATTTCCCCGCTTCCTTCAGCAATCATTCCTGAAGCAAATATTGAACCAATCACTAGAATGCCTATGGAAACAACCTTCCCCATTGTCGGTTTCTTTTTATAAAAGAACCATTCAAATAAGCTGCCAATCCAGACAAATTGAAATAAAAAGATGATCGCAAGCGAAGCGTTAAGAGATTGCAGTGATTGGTAATAAAATAGACTCGTTAATCCAAGTGGAATACCCGATAAAAGTAATTTGCCTATTTTCGGCAGTGTCAGTTTTTTCTTTTTCGAAAAGAGAGCTATTATCCAAATTATTAAAGTCCCTATTAAGAGTTGACTTCCTGTCACCGATGCACTGGTAAAACCAGCAGAATAAGCTAACTTTACAAAAGTGGATAATGCACCGTAACAGCATCCTCCGAGTAGAACAAGTAGTGCGTAATGCCAAGTTTTCATAATTTTTTACCCCTTTCATTTTAAAAAACATAAAAAGCCACACAGCTGTAGTAGGCTGTGTGGCGAAAATAGAGATGTCTCTAGAAAAGTCCACAAACAAAGATTTTTGGGTTCAATATAACCTTTTTATTCTAATGGGTATCATCATGAATGTCAAATAACCAATACGATCCAGCTGGAAAGTTGCAATAAGTATAGATTTATTTCAAAATAAAGGATGATTTGGATTATTAACGGAGCTAAGTTCGAGAGAGTAAGAGTCTATTAAAATAACGGAGGTTCATCATGGGGAGACATAAGTATAAGTTTGTCATCATTGTTCTTTCAGGTATCGTGTTAGCTAGTGGAGGAATGCTTGGGTATAAGTTTTACCAAGAAAATAGAAATGAAGCTGGGATGAAGACTAAACAGTCAGTAGAAAAAGATGCTTCCCAAAAGGGGGTTAGACTTGCTGAAACGAAGGTTATAAGTGCAGAAATGAATCCTTCACCAGAGAATATAGAAGAGGCTGAAAAAGCAGTCGATTCCTTGCCTGAAAGCGAAGAAAAACGAAAGCTATTGGATAGGATGGCTTTGGTGAAAGAAGAGTTTGACCAAAATAGAAAGGCCCAAGAAGAAGCCCGTTTGGCAGAATTAAAAGGCGACATCATTCAAGCCAAAATCGATTTAGGTTTAGAAAAATCGCCGTCAGAAGGAGACGTATTAGAAATCCTTCATAATATGACGCACCAAAAAGTCCGTTCAGAAGAAAAATGGGGATATGTTCAGATGACGGAGGTGAACCTTTTAGCAGTGAAAGAAGTCCTTCAAGAGAATCCTGCATTTAATCAAAATATCGATATGCTTGCGATCGTCACGGATTGGTTAAATCATGATTTTGGTAATATTGTAGCCGAACATAACTCAATATGGAAAAAGAAAGAAGGATCAGTGGGAAAAGCATATGGAATTTTGAGCCCAAGTGAAGAGGCTGCACTAGTAAAGGAACAGTTTGGAGTTCAGTAATCGTTTCATTCTATTCTTTGTAAAATGCTTTAGTGAGAATAAATTGCATAATTATATTATGTTAACTGAAAAAGGGATAACAGCCTTTCAACACAAATAGATGTACGCGGTAAATATAAGTTATACTATCCCTCCCTACTTGAATATATCTAATAAAGACAATAATTGGAGGGATACTTATGGCTTTCGTTTCAATTTATACGGTCGGGAGGTTAAATTACCCCTATGACCACCCTGCCTCTCGTGAGTTTTTTGAAGTAGGATACGAAGTAATGCGCCAGGCAGCTAAAACAGGACAACTAGTAGAGGAGTTTTCACCTTATGGAGTCCCGATCCCTGAGGAAGCCTCTAAAGGGGAAGGTTATCCTGTTCTTACGCTAACGGTATGGAAAAGTCTTGAATCCTTATCTCGTTTTACTTTTTCGGGTCAGCACAGGCAAGCGATGAGAGACAGGAGCAAATGGATGAAGCCTTATCCAGAGAAACACCTTCCTTATGTCGTTTGGTGGACTGAGAAGGTAAAGGATGTCTCTTGGCAGGAGGCTTTTAAAAGATATAACTTCTATTTGCAGCATGGACCCACTTCTTTTGCGTTTGATTTAAAGCACGCATTTGATGAGAAAGGGGAGAAGTGTGTAATTAAGTAGTTTGTATTGATTAACCACTTCTTTATTGGTTACAATTCCGTAAAAGAAGGCAATTGGTTTTACTAAGGATTTCGTCGATTTCAGTTTACGGATCAATTGCTTAAAGGACAAAATCGCGATACATAGAATGTCGTCTGTATTTTGATCAACGTCAAATCGAAAAGCAGCGATTTGGACCATATGCCAGTATTCCTCAATCGTTTTCGCATCAGAAAAGAACAAATTAACCTTGTTTATGCTAAATCGATTCCGAATGAATGGCAATCAACAACCTTTTCAAGACAGTTTCTCTTCAGTGAAATAATCCAGTACCATACAGCCGGCTCCTTGGGCTACGATGTTGTAGGCCGCAGTTGATTTTATAATGTGAACACGACTTTTAGGATAGTGCATGAGTCGATTTTTTGCTGTTTCAGAAACCACTTCGTAAAAAAGAGGTTTTGGCACCAAGGTTCCTCCGCAGATAACAATATCCGGACGTAAAAGGAAAATGAGATTACTAAGGCCGATGCCAAAATAATAAGCTGCATCCTTCACTACCTTAAGACAAAGGGGGTCTTCTTTTTCAAGGGCATTTAAAATATGATGAAAATCGATTTCTTCTATATCCTTAACGCTATCTAGAAGGGTAGATCCATTACCACGCTTCATCCTACGGACTACTTCGTCCCGAATGGCAGGCAGGCTGCTATATGCTTGTAAACACCCATATGATCCGCATGAACAACGTCGTCCGTGTAGATCAACCACCATATGTCCAAAGGCATCATCCATCTCCATTTTATTAGTAACCAATTTACCTTGTAAAATGGTGCCACAACGAATGCCCATATCACTTGAGACAAAAACTAAATTATCTGTTTCCTTCCAATAGTTTTTCCGGTATTCAGCTAATGCTGCCAAATTTGTTCCATTATCTAAGCATACATAGGTATTATTTTTTTGTTGTAAATAGTCGACAATATTTAGGTTATCCCATCCCCCTGCAGAGAACAAATGAGGATGAAAGATAACTCCCATTTCTGGATCAATTGAATCAAGCACGCCTATTCCAATTCCCAGCAATTTCTCCCTTGGAATTTTATGTTTACCGAGTAGTTTATCGACACATCGAGTTACATAATTTAATGTGTACCTTCCCGTGCATTGTGAGTCCATCCTTAATTTTTCAATGTCTATGATATCTAATTTTAGATCAAGGAGCAGTACGGTGGTGAATAAGCTGGTGATTTCTACGCCAATTAAATAATAATGGTCAGGCTTGATGGCATACATCAATGGTTTACGCCCACCACTTGACTCTCCAATTCCACTATCGTAAATAAGCCCTTCCTGAACAAGCTCGTCCAGTAACCGTGTACAAGTCACATGTTTGTATCCAGTTAGTTCGGTAAGTGTACTAATCCTTACTGGCCCTAACTTACGAATTAGGCTATATAAAAGTTTTAGGCTTTTTGTTTTTGGCGACGTTAAGCCTGCAAATTGCTTTAACATATACTTCCTCCAAAAATAATAGGTTTTCTATATTTTAACGAAATAATTGGTAAAGGAGAAGTGTTCTTTTTTTCTTTTTGTAAAAAAGAAAACCAAATAAATAGAAACATACAAAAGTTTTACCTAAATTTTAAAAACTTTTTTTCAGAATGATTTTTAGCTATTTACAATAGACATAAAATCTATTAAGATTTTTTTAGGAGTTGTTAGTGGGAAATCCGCAAAACGTTCGATTAAACAGTTAATGAAGTAGCTCATTAAATAATGGAGGTAATATACATGCACAATCTGCAAAGTATTTTAGAAGCTAGAGATTTTATCATAAGTAAGACGAGCTATCGACCAACGATTGGTATGATTTTAGGATCAGGATTAGGAACCCTTGCAGATGAAATTGCAAACCCTGTCACAATTCCTTATAGCGAGATCCCTCACTTTGCAAAAACTGAAGCAATCGGACATGCAAACGAATTAGTCATTGGGGAACTAATGGGAAAAACCGTAGTGGCAATGAAGGGACGTTTTCATTATTATGAAGGCTTTACTTTAGATGAAGTCACTTTTCCAGTACGTGTCATGAAGGCGCTGGGTGTGAACGACCTATTTATCACGAATGCATGCGGTGCGATCAATACAAGCTTCAAGCCAGGTGATTTAATGTTAATCACTGATCATATTAATTTAGTAGGTACCAATCCATTGATTGGGCCAAATAATAATGAGTTAGGAACCCGGTTCCCTGATGTTTCTCAAGTATATAATCGTGATTTACGAAATATTGCCGTTAACGTAGCTAAAGAACAAAGCATCACCTTACAACAGGGTGTTTATGCTTGGTGGAGCGGACCAGCCTACGAAACTCCAGCTGAGATTCGTATGATTCGAACATTAGGGGCGGATGCTGTTGGTATGTCAACAGTTCCAGAGGCGATTGTAGCGATTCACGGAGGTATGAAAGTACTTGGTATTTCCTGTTTAACCAATATGGCATGCGGGATACTTGATCAACCATTAAGTCATGATGAGGTCATTGAAGTGGCTGCTTTGGCAAGAGAGAAATTTATAAAACTATTAAAAGAAACGATTGCAAGGATGTAATACAAATCGAAACCGCCGGAAACGGCAACATTTTGCAAGTGAAAATGAAACGGGAGTAACTTCTGCTAGTCAAGTAAGGGCTGTCCTAAAAGTCAAAGTTGACAATGGTACAGCCCCAGTTTGTTACGGTTTATCCCGTTCGTATGCAAGTTTGAATTTCGTTTTGGATGATTTTTCTTTATCAGCTTCTAATGTTACCGTTTTCTTACTCCCAATTAGATACAAGAACAAAATAACAATCATTACAGCTGCAGAATAACTAAAAGTCATGCCGTACCCAACGCTTTTTGCTAAGAATCCAAGTCCAACAGATCCAATGGCCAAACCAGAATCGATAAAAATAAGAAGCATAGAATTGGCTGTTGCTTTTTTCTCGGGTGGAACAAGAGTTAATGCCCAAGCTTGGATAATTGGATGGATGATGGCATAAGCGAATCCGAATAATACCCCTGAAACCAAAACCATCCACATACGAGTAGAAAAGCCTAAAAGAATTAAACCTGCAGCCCCCGTAATAGAAGCAGGAATAATAAGGATTCTGTGACCGAATCGATCGAAGATTTTACCAGAGAAAGTACGAACTAATACCATTGAAATTCCTTGTGCGATAAAAAACTGCGAAATCCTTCCGCCAACATTGATCTCTTTACCAAACGCCCCCATAAAATTGACGGTTCCTGCAATGGCTATATAATTTAACGCTACCAAAATACATGGAAGAAGGACACGCTTATCAAACATGTACTTATAGAAAGGTTCGTTATTTGTCGACTCTGGACTTTCCTTTTCTTTTTTAACCGTATTTTTCGTAAAAAAACTGCACACTAATGAAAAAGTCATAAGCCCGAGAGTTATCATCATCATGGATCGGAATGAATAATGTGCAAGATATGAAATTGCGATTAGAGGCCCCATTGTCGTCCCAACGCTTGTAGACATTGCGAAAAAAACAATGCCCTCACCTAACCGAGATTTAGGAACAATATTACTTGATATCGTAAAGACTAAAATCGTAAGCATACTGAATCCAATACCTTGTAGTGCTCGAATGACTATTAAAAATCCGATGGAGTCATTTACAAAAGTAAGACCGATCGTACCCAAAAAATAAAGGAGGGAAATAATGAGAAGCAATTTCATATTAACTTTTTGGATAATGACACTTGCAAAGAAGCGCGTAATTAATGATGCTGTCATTAAGGTCGTGGTCATGATACCTGCAATCGCAGGATTATTACTTTTGGTTGAAACGAAAATTGGGAAACCTGCTGTAATCATATAAAAAGAAGCAAACATAACTAAAGACAATAATATAATAATGACATATTGGTTTGTCCATAGCTTAGCTTTCCTGTTACCCATGGTACATACGACCGCCTTTCAGAACTATTTATAAAAAATCGTGATGATTTATCCGTGAAAATTGCTTGTTTAATCCATGATAAATTTATTCTTCCCTTATTTTAAAAAATGTTTAGAGTTTATTTTAAAAAAAGCATTTATACCTTCGTAGATGGTACACATTAATAAAATCTGTATTAATTTGTATCAATTAAGAGTTCGTATTTGAAGTAGTGTAGTATTCGGACAACTTTGGTATTTCTGCTGGGGTACTTGTCCGAATCAAGGTGGTATTCGGACAGCTTTGGCATTTCTGCTGGGGTTCTTGTCCGAATCAAGGTGGTATTCGGACAGCTTTGATATTTCCGCTGGGGTTCTTGTCCGGAATCAAAGTAGTATTCCTTTGAGAGGTACATGTAATTTTCCATTAGCCGGTAGGATTCTACATGTTTTTTACTTTGTCTGAACATTAAAGTACAATAGTGGTACCGATAAATGGAAGAACGAGAGGATACCTAATGACTTTTTTAGAAAAAATTAAACCACATTTGATTAGTGATGATATTTTAATCCAGGAGGTAGTCCTGTATGCATTGCATGATTATCCGCTTGTCCCTGAAGAATGGACCAATGAATTACTGAAAGAAGCCTTTAAAAATAAAGACAAACAATCGTCAATTTTCATCTATATAGAAAATCAAACCTTTAATGAAGAGGCTGTTAAGATATTAATTGAAAATATCCCTTTAATGGACCCGTCCAAACGCCATTTAGCGGTGGGACTGGTCCGCCATATCGAACCGGAGCTTGCTCTTACATATAAGGAACAGCTCCAAGAATATATTTCTAAGAGTACATGGTCCTTATATGAGCTATTGTTACATGGGACGGAAGAGGAAGTTTTCTCGGAATATGGTCAAATATTAAATGATCTTGAACGTGCAGGTATAGAGCATCATAATTACCTCATAAAAGCAAAAAAATTGGCTGCCTGTTTGGTGAAAAAGGGCTGGGTTACGGAAGATGAAATAGACCTAGTACTAAAAGAGGAATTACAGAAAAAATGGATTTCATTTAACGGAATCATGGCGGTCTATATGATTGGCTTGTTAAAAGCAGAAAGATATATTCCTTTATTGGTTAGCTTATTGGACCACGATGACGACAGTTTGTTAGAAGAATTGTCCGTAACGTTAACAAGTTTTCAATCGGACGTGGTGGTAAAGGAAGTAGCACCCTATCTAAGGAAAGATAATTCCGTTATTTATGCAGCTTCCATCGTTGAAAACATTAAATCTGACTTTGCGGTCCAGGTTTTAAGAGAAGCATACCGTGCTGCCAAACAACTCGAGGATAAAGATATTCTAATTGAAGCACTATGTCACCAGCTTTCGGAAGAAGCTCTCCCTGAAATTAACGAACATATGAAGCTAGATTCCTCATCTGGCCTTGTTGATATTGAACAGGCTGTCTATAGCTACTATTCAATTCTAGGGATAGATCATCAGGAACTAGCTCTATGGAGACAGGTTGTACTTGAAAGAGAATTGGACTTTAGACAAGAGGGGCATGATCTGTCAATTGCTCCGAGCCGAAACGAAAATAAAGTCGGCCGAAATGATCCATGTCCTTGTGGAAGCGGGAAAAAATATAAAAAATGCTGTGGAAAGTAATTTTTATTTAATCAATTTATCTTGATTTGTTATCCGTGAATAAAGACGTTTAGGGCTTCCTCAGGAAGCTTTTTTTTATTCATTGGCTTGTTAGTATCAAAATCTTTGGATTTAGTCCTATTTAGAGCAGTTCATCGCAATATCTCCGCTTAAAACTGCTCCATAAGCTCCTCTATTTCCCGTTAGCCAAAAATTCCCCGCCTATGAATTCTCAGACCTACACGAACATAAACAATGGAGGATTAACAGAGCCTTTTTCTTTTAGAATTTATTAACGAGTGGAATCTGTCTTGTCTTCTTCCTCAGCTGTCTCTACCATCTGGTTTCCAATGATACCGCCTGAAACACCGCCGATAACAGTTCCAATTAGTCCAAATGGAGCACCTATCATTGCACCCGCAACGGCATCAGTAATTGTTCCTGTTGCTTCAGCAAAGTCACGGGTATCTTCATTCTCAATACTACCAGCTTGGTTGTTGCCAGTTTCTACAACATTTCCACCCACGTTATTGCGTTCGTTACCGTGATTCATCTATACACTTCCTTCGTTACTAAATAGGGAATATGCTAAATGTGAACGCACATTATCCTAAAGATATAGTACCCAGCTGAAGTTGTTTTACTCGCTATATGTTTGGTAGCAAGCATTATCCTCCAGTACCATTAGAAACATCACACATCCTAATTTTAGAAACTAAAATACAAGCTGAATGAAAAATAGAAAGAATAAACTAATTGGGTAGAATATAAATTGGGTTCCTTCTCCAACTATTTGGGTATAAACAAAATATATGCCTAATGTAAAAATAGCAGTGATTATTACTGTTACAGCATGAGTGGAACAAATAATGAATTATCAAAGGGGAGTTTAGTATGAAACGTTTTGAAGGAAAAGTAGTGATTATTACAGGTGGAGGTTCTGGATTAGGACAAGAAACAGCTGTTCGTCTTGCTAAAGAGGGCGCAAAATTATCCTTGGTAGACCTAAATGAAACAGGATTAGAAGAAACAAAAGCAAAAATTTCAGATGTTGCACCAAACACAGAGGTAATTTTGATTACAGCAAACGTGGCAGATGATCAAGCGGTTCAAAATTATGTAAACAAAACAGTGGAGAGTTTTGGTAAAATTGATGGTTTCTTCAATAATGCCGGGATCGAAGGGAAACAAAGTATAACAGAAGACTTCGGTATGGATGAATTCGATAAAGTTTTGAATGTTAACTTAAAAGGTGTATTCTATGGCTTAAAATATGTGTTAAAAGTAATGAGAGAACAAGGTTATGGTTCGGTTGTCAACACTGCCTCTGTTGGCGGTACCCGTGGTGTTGGTAATCAATCAGGATATGCTGCCAGTAAACATGGTGTCGTTGGTTTAACTCGTAATTCAGCGGTAGAATATGGCCAATATGGTATTACCGTCAATGCCATTGCTCCAGGTGCCATAATGACACCAATGGTAGAAGCATCATTAAAACAAATGGATCCAGTAAATTGGGAAGAAGCAGGAAAAGAATTTGTCAGTGTAAATCCTACGAAACGTTTTGGCAGACCTGATGAAGTCGCAAGCGTGGTTGCTTTCTTATTATCGGGTGAAGCTACATTTGTGAATGCAGCTGTCATTAATATTGACGGCGGTCAATCTTATAAATATTAATTTTATTATAAATAATGGTGCTGTTACGACAAGCAAACCCCTTCAATTACTATTGAAGGGGTACCAATCGTCCATTTAAGTTAATTTACCGGCCTCCGCAAATAATCTACCAAACTCTACCGGACAAAAGTGTACAAAGTTACTGATCGCCTATAACACGAAAATCTCATTTTTATTTGACCAACCCAAAAAGGCTTTATTATCGTGGATTAGAACAAATTTTCTGTAGAGGAAGGATGAAAATGTTTAATACATTGAAAGTTGTGGTAAACATCCAACAAGATAGGAGATGATCGAATGGATGAACAAAAACAAAGTTACTATATTAATATTCAATCTAATGAAATTTTTAGAGGACCTTTCGATGGAGAGTGGAATTTTAAAATTGAAGCGACAGAATCTCAAGTGAATGTCCTTGAACGCCTTTTTGATCGAAATGATGAAACAGATTGGGAAAGCTATTTTCGATCACAAATTCCATATCTTGAATATCATCATCAGCCTCAAAATAGGGAATATGACCGGCGAATACGATTGATTTATACGATGCTTTTTTACTTAGGTGATGAAAAAACCCGTGCACATATTAGAGAAATGGAAATTCTAAATGAAGATATGGAAAATATTCAGCACAAAAGATTTTAATCTTACTGGAACTTGTAGAAGTGATATCAAATATCGGTAGAAGTTTTATTTGTTTGGCAAAGGGATATTACATTGGATAATCATAGATTTATAGGAGGAATGATTAGAATGAATAATGAAAAATACCCAAGTGAAGTACCCGCACAGGAACAAATGCAACAGCCTGGAATCCAAAAGGAAATGATGCCACCACCGGAAACGATGAATCCCGAATATAAAGGAAGTGCAAAGCTAAAAGGAAAGAACGTTATTATTACTGGCGGAGATAGTGGAATAGGGCGAGCTGTATCCATTGCTTTTGCTAAAGAAGGAGCAAATGTTGCGATCGTTTACCTAAGCGAAAGCAATGATGCGGAAGAAACGAAACAACTTGTTGAGGAGCAAGGGGGAAGATGCCTATTACTTTCTGGGGATATTGGTGATGAATCCTTTTGTCAGGAAGCTGTCCAACAAGCAGTCGATGAATTTGGCGGAATGGATATAGTGGTGAATAATGCAGCGGAGCAGCATCCACAAGAGAGCATACTGGACATTTCGTCTGAACAGCTGGAAAAGACATTTCGAACAAATATTTTCTCCATGTTTCACCTTACAAAAGCAGCCTTACCGCATCTTAAGGAAGGAAGTGCCATTATTAATACAACATCGGTTACAGCCTATAAAGGCCATCCGACGCTTGTCGACTATTCTTCCACAAAAGGTGCCATCACAGTTTTTACCCGTTCTCTTGCATTGCAGTTGGCAGAAAAAGGAATCAGGGTAAATGGAGTAGCTCCAGGACCAATATGGACACCGCTCATTCCTTCGACCTTTACAGAAGAGGAAGTAAGCAAATTTGGCCAAAACACACCGATGAAGCGGCCAGGTCAGCCGGAAGAACTCGCACCTGCTTATGTTTATCTTGCGTCAAATATCGATTCATCCTTTGTAACAGGGCAAATTTTACATGTAAATGGCGGAACAATTTTAAATGGCTAAATGGTGATTTACTTACAAAAAGAAGTAAACGCGGTCAGACCCATGCCTGGGTGAACTGGCTGCTTTTTTTTGAAAAAACGCTTTACTTGAAGACTTAACCATTCTGCTAAAAAATTTTAGTCAAGGAAACAGTCTAATTTCCTTGATACGATCTTGTTGTGCCAGGCACTCTTCCTATCTTTGAATAAACTCTTTCCCTTTTTTAGAGCTTGTTTTCTATTTTCTTCTCGATTTTTGTGTAAAATAGAATTGACAATAAAAAAGAATGGGTGAGAACATGAGTCAATTATCCGATTATGTATCCAAGCATCATCAGCAAAATGTTGAAGAATTAAAAGAATTACTTCGTATTCCTAGCATAAGTTCCTTATCTGAGCATAAAGAGGACATCCAAAAAGCAGCTTCCTGGATTGCCCATATGTTAGAAGGCATTGGAATGGAACACGTTGAAATCGTACAAACAAAAGGTCACCCAATCATTTATGCAGACTGGCTTCATCAGGAAAATGCGCCGACTGTATTAGTATACGGTCATTATGATGTACAGCCTGTTGATCCACTTCATTTATGGGAAACGCCTCCGTTTGAACCAACGATTCGTGATGAAAAGATCTTTGCCAGAGGGGCAACCGACGACAAAGGGCAAACATTTTTACATATTAAAGCGGTGGAAGCATTACTGAAATTAGAAGGTAAATTACCGGTTAACCTAAAATTTTGCATCGAAGGAGAAGAAGAAATCGGAAGTCCTCATCTTCCACAGTTTTTATCACAAAATAAAGAAAAACTAGCCTGTGATGTCGTGGTAATCTCCGATTCTGATATGTGGGATAGAGGAGTTCCAGCGATTACATATTCGTTAAGAGGTCTATGTGCGCTTGAGGTTTCGCTTAAAACGGCGAATACGGATTTGCATTCAGGCATGTTTGGCGGCGGAGTTCAGAACGCGAACCATTTGTTAGTCCAGCTGCTTTCTACTCTTCATGATGCAAACGGAAAGGTAAATGTTGATCAGTTCTATGATGATGTTCTAGAATTGACAGAATTTGAGAAGGAACAAATTAAAGCACTGGGCTTTGATGAAGAAAAGCTGAAAAAACAGTTAGGGTTAACGGAATTAACGGGAGGGGAAAATAATTACCCTTATCCTGAGAAAATCAGTTCGCGGCCAACATTAGAATTAAACGGCATCTGGGGTGGATTTCAGGGGGAAGGTACAAAAACCGTCATTCCGAACGAGGCACATGCCAAAATCACCTGCCGTCTAGTCAATAATCAAAATCCTGAAAAAATCCAGGGCTTAATCAAAAAGCATTTAGAAGAACAAGCTCCAAAAGGATGCTCGGTGAAAGTGACCCTTCAAGATACAGGTAATCCATTCTTAACACCAATTGATGATCCGATGATTCAAAAAGCGGCAGAAGCCTATGAACGAGTTTATGGAAAAGCACCTGTTTATAAAAGAGAAGGGGGCTCGATTCCGATTGTATCGGATTTCAACCATACCCTAAATACTCCTGTTGTCTTAATGGGATTCGGCTTGCCAGATGAAAATCTCCATGCTCCGAATGAACATTTTAACTTAGAAAACTTTGATAAAGGGATCTTAACGATCTGTTCTTTTTTAGAACTAGTCTGAAAAGATAGGAAAGAGGAATCCATAGTGTCCCTCTTTTTTGCCGGAAAGGCACTTTCCATACAACATAAAACACTACTGTTTTTCCAAAAAAAGCCACTGTATCAGGTTACTGAATACAGTGGCTTTTTACAATTATTGAGATGCTTTCTTTAATTTCATCCCAAACGTTAAGATTTCATAGTCATTTTTTAAAATAAATCCATAATTTTTTTTATGATCGATGGTAATATCTCCGTCTAGATGGCTAATTACCATCGGGTCTATTAACGTTGTAATTCCTTCAACCTTTACTACCTCATCATCATTTTGTATTTGCTCAACCTGAGCAAGTTCGTACTCATACGTGGCACCTCAACCAGTAGTTCTGATTTCATTAATCCGAATGGTTGG
The DNA here is from genome assembly GCF_036961885.1 of Neobacillus niacini. Taxonomy (GTDB): domain Bacteria; phylum Bacillota; class Bacilli; order Bacillales; family Cytobacillaceae; genus Neobacillus; species Neobacillus niacini_H. The sequence goes on from NZ_JBALNQ010000067.1 coordinate 36,412, forward strand.
CTCTTCACCAAGTGTATTTATTAGATGTTGATTTGCGTCTTTGGTAATAGTAACTTTCATGATTTCACCTCGTTTTCATTTTACACTTCCAAACCAAACTCATTCAAGGAAAGTGTTTAATGGAACGGATTTTGCAAATTTTTCTACCTATATTTTGGTGAACCCTTAGGTCTGTCACTAGACTCAGCCAGCTACAAAGCTCTCAAAATTTTATAGATAGCGAATTGAATGAACAAAAAACACGCACAAATGTGAATGACAAACATTTATGCGTGTTTTTTTTGGAGAATTCATCCATTATTTATCCAAAATACCCCAACTGTTCTGATAATTGCCGTGCAGTTTTTAATAGTTCACTTACTGTTGTTGAATCCTTTGAGATATCCAATGCTTCTGTGACCCCAACAATGTATATGGATGCAATTAGTTCATTTTTATAATCAAATACAGGTGCCGCAACAGCTGAAATTCCTGAAAGGTATTCGGAAGTATAAGCGTATTTCTCCCTTTTCACAAATGCTATGATCGATTCCAATTTAGATTGTTCAATTAGATTCTTTTCAAGCTCTTTTTGAATAATTTTTCCTGTCTTTTCCTCTGGTAAAAATGCTGTAAATATACGACCAGTTGCCGTTCTAGTTAATTCGACTAAAGTACCTGCTCTTATATTCAAATTAATTGGTTTTTTACTCTCTTCCCATTCAACGATTAATGGCCCCTCATCTTCAACCCAGATAGCCAAAGCGACTGTTTCGTTTAATAGCTCATTTAGTTTTTTGATATAAGGAAAGGCTTTTGCTGTTATATCTGTTTTTTGCATGGCAAATACTCCCATGGTTATCATTTCTTTTCCCAATGAATAACGTAAATCAGAGTCTTTTTCAAGAGCCCCTACCTTACATAAGCTAATAAGGTACCGGTACAGCTGGCCTTTTGGCATATTACATAGTTTTGATACTTCAGTTATAGTTAATGGTTTATCTGCTCGTGAAACTTCTTTAAGAATGGAAAAACCAATTTCGATAGATTGAATCCCCTTTTTTTCTTGTTCCATGTTGTAAACCTCGTTTCCCAACCTAGTATTATTTATTATTCTACCAGAGAATTCACATTTTTTTCTCATTAGTTTTATGTTTCGAAAATAATTAGAAAACTCAAAATATATTGACAAGTATTATTGATTTATACTATAATCACATTGTAAACGGTTGTTGAACAGAGTTAACCATTGTTTAACAATAAAAAGAAAGAAATTTAAATTAAGTTTCAAATTAACGGAAGGTTCCGTAACCATTTGGGGGTGAAAGAAAAGACAGTTTTCACCATTATGAATTTATCAAGTAAAGAGAGCACTTTTGTTATACCAAAAACTATGAATACCAAACAAACATAGAAAGGAAGTATACATTTATGGCTGGAAACAATAAACGTCATCAAGTAGTGATTGTAGGAGCTGGACTAGGTGGTTTGACTGCTGCTGCATTTTTGCAGCGTTTTGGGATTGATGTACATGTATACGAGAAGGCTCCAGAGTTGAAAGAAATTGGAGCGGGTATTAACCTAGATTCTAATGCGATAAGGGTACTTTTACGATTAGGAATTACGGAAGAAGAACTTATGGAGGTAGCTGTTCCGCTTAAAGAAGTATGGGAGTTTCGAAATGGGAATGATGGTCGAGTCCTGTACAGTGAACCATTTAAGAAAGAGTTTGGAGCTCCACATGTGGTAATCCATCGTGGTGAACTGCACAGCCTAATAAAAAGCAAAGTATCCAAAGATGCTATCACTGTTAATCATGGATGTGTCAACGTGGAACAGGATGATGATGGTGTTCAAATCACATTTGATAACGGTGTCATTATAGAAGCTGACGTATTAATTGGTGCTGATGGCGGGCGTTCGGTTGTAAGAAATGCGGTCGTTGATACTCCACCGAAAATGCGCTTTTGGGCGGCAATGTATAGAAGTCTTGTCCCGATTGATCAAGTTCCGGCTTCTGAGCGTGTTCCAAATCGAACTGCATGGTTAGGATCAAGGCATTTCTTTATGCGTTATCCAGTTTCTGGCGGGAAACTACTGAATATCGTAGGTGCCGTTCCTCGCAGCCATTGGGAGCACAATGGTCCAATTGATGCAAATGTAGAAGAGTTTCTTGCGGAATTTACGGGTTGGGATGAAAATATTCAAGCCATGATTGGAGCAGCGCAGGAGACAAAACTTTGGCCATTATACGACATGGATCCACTTGAGCGCTGGAGCAAGAATAGGATCACCTTACTTGGGGATGCAGCTCATCTATTATTACCATTCCTAGGGCAAGGAGCAGCGCAGGCAATTGAAGATGCAGAAGTGCTAGCAGGTAATTTGAAAAACTTAACAAAGGGAACAGACTTATCAGAAATTTTTGCCCGATACGAGGGATTGCGTAAACCTCGCGCATCAACGGTTCAGTTTATGGCAAGAACGATTTGGAACTTTATTGATCCACCATACATTAGCTCAGAAATTTCAAGTATACCAGGAGACGATATTTTTAATCAGTATAAGAGTCTATTTAATATGCATGAATGGCTTAATGGATATGAACTTCAAAAAGATGTAGTTATATAGTTTTAGATTTAATTTTCACCTAAACAAAAGAGACGTTGGTGTCTTATAATTCAAATGAAATGTACCTTCATATTTCGTGGTGGAAGAGGGATTAGTACCACTGTAAAGTGAACAGTACCTAGATAAGGGGTGAATGGAAATGGAAGCTATTATTGAAAATACAAAAAAACCATCGATTAATGGCGGTACAAAACTTGTTGTTTTATTATCCTGGTTATTTATGATTTTTGAGGGTTACGATCTTTTGGTATATGGGACCATCGTTCCTTCCTTACTGGAATATAAACAATGGGATATCACACCTACCCAAGCGGGCCGCTATGGCAGTTATGTTGTTATAGGAATGTTAGTTGGAGCGATCGTGGCAGGAATGCTTGCAGATCGATTTGGACGTAAAAAGGTTTTAATAAGTGGGGCAGCTTTATGTGCTATTTTCATGATGGGTTCCGCTTTAGCCCCTACGCCAGAATTATTCGGATTGAGCCGTTTTATCACTGGTATCGGGCTAGGAACTGTTATGCCTGTCGTTACTGTGCTAACACTGGAATATGCACCAGCGAAAAGGCGATCTTTTACAACAATTATCATGTACAGCGGATACCAATTGGGCGGAGTGCTTGCAGCACTTTTAGGCATGTCATTAATTCCTAGTATGGGATGGCGTGCGATGTTTTGGATTGGTGCTATTCCATTGTTATTAGTGGTCCCTCTAGCTATTCGCTTTCTTCCTGAATCTCTCGCTTTTCTGATGGCAAAGGGTAGAAAAAAAGAGGCGGAAAATATTGCGAAACGTTTTCAAATACCTTTAGAAGAATTAGAGAAGGAACACAAAGAAAAAAATTCAAAACAAGAGAAAGAATATAATTCTATTACTTCATTGTTATCTAAATCAAACCGTAAATCCACTATCCTTTTCTGGCTTGCATCATTTTGCGGACTCTTTTTGGTTTTCGGTTTGGGAACATGGTTGCCAACAATCATGATGCAAAGTGGATATTCAATAGGATCTGCTCTATCATTTTTACTTGTCCTAAATTTAGGGACGGTCGTTGGTAGTTTTCTGACAGCTGCTGCTGCGGATCGGTGGGGTCATAAATTTTCATGTACAGTCTCTTTTTTAGTTGCTTTTACAGCATTCCTATTATTGAGTTTTAATTTTCCTTCTATGTTATTAACCTATCTTCTTATTGCTGCAGCTGGGGCGGGCTCAATTGGAACACAATATCTTATTAATGCTTACGTAGGAGTTTACTATCCTGCTAACATTCGTACCACGGCGCTCGGTTGGTCGCTTGGTATTGGGCGATTTGGTGGCATTGTCGGTCCGATTGCAGTGGGTCTGTTAGTTTCATTGTCTCTAGGGACATTTTGGCATTTCGGATTGTTTGCGCTTACAGGGATAATTGGAGCAATTGTGATATTTTCCATTTCCAGTCCGACAAAGGGGCAATCCATCGATAGTTCATCGAGTCAAAAAGTGCAGACTATACATTAACATATTCGGATAAATTCATGTACCAAAAAATTAGAATGGGGGATAACAAATGGAAAACGAATTAAAAAAATTTGATGTTGCTGAGTTAACTCATTTGGAGATTTACACACCAAATCCTGATGGGACTTTATGGTTTTTTAAAGAAATCTTAGGAATGACGGAAACTGCAAGAGTGGGGCAATCTGTTTATCTTCGGGCTTTTGAAGATTCCTACCAACATTCTCTTAAAGTAACAGAGCGAAATGAGCCTGGCTTGGGCCATATGAGTTTTAGAGCAAGTTCAAAAGACGCATTGAACAGACGTGTAAGAGATCTTGAAAAATCCGGTGCAGGTAAAGGATGGATCGATGGTGACTTTGGTCATGGTCCGGCATATCAATTTTTAACACCAGATAATCATTTGATGGAAATCCTTTGGGAGATAGAAGAATATCGGGCACCGGAAAGTGAAAGAACAGTATTAAAAAATCGACCACAAAAACGTCCGACAAAAGGGTATCCTGTACGCCGTTTAGACCATGCCATGTTAATGTCAAAAGATGTAAGCGGTAATAAAAATTTATTTATGAATGAACTTGGCTTCAAATTAAGTGAACACATAGTAAAAGATGATGGAACTGATCTTGGTATATGGTTAAGGGTTACGAATACAGTTAATGAATTGGTGTTTACGGAAGATGACGGAACATCTGAAAAGGGACTAGGTAGACTACATCATTTTGCATTCTTGTATGGAAACACACAAAATTTATATGAGGTTGCTGAAATTTTAACGGAAAACGGTTTAGAAATTGAAGCTGGACCGTTTAAACATGGAATAAGCCAAACAACCAGTCTATATGTTTATGAACCAGGTGGAAACCGTGTGGAACTTTATGGTGATCCTGGATACCTTATCTTTAATCCAGATTGGAAACCAGTCACGTGGACGAAGGATGAAGTAGAGAAGGCTATCATGTTCTTTGGATCTCCATTACCAGAATCATTCTTTAAGAAGGGAACTCCAGAAATTAAATCTACTTTATTATCAAAATAAGAAATAATGAAAAATAGTAAACAGTTATGAAAGTGGATCCACACCTTTTATAAGAGGCGTGGATCCTTCAATTGTATAGCAAAGATCGGCCAATGAATATTGCCTTTATAAAAGAATGGTTTATTGAATGATGCAATTTTTTACTGGTTAAGGAGGAAAAAGTGATGGCTGTTGAAATCATTAAGAAAATTGCTGATTACTTAGTTGCAGCAGAAGTAGAAAAACGTGAAGTTGTAAAGGTAACAAAGGTATTTAAACCAGATCTAACCGTGGAGGAAGCTTATCAAGTACAGGAGTTACTCGTTCAAAAAAAATTAGATGATGGGCACAAAATTATTGGACCTAAAATGGGTTTAACAAGCAAGGCAAAATGGGATCAAATGGGCGTATCTGAACCAATTTACGGTTTTGTATTCGATTATATGCAGGTCAATAATGATGGTGTACTACCTTTCACAGAATTAATTCATCCAAAAGTTGAAGCGGAAATTGCTTTTCTAATTGGGGAAGATATCGAGGGACCAGGAATTACAGGTGCCCAGGTGTTGGCGAAAACACAGTATGTATTGCCTGCTCTTGAAATCATTGATAGCCGTTATGAAAACTTTAACTTTACACTACCGGACGTGATTGCTGATAACGCCTCTACATCTAGAGTAATTTTTGGGAATGAACGAAAGAAACCAAGTGAGTTTGATTTGGAATTAGTAGGGGCAACTTTATCCATTAATGGTCAAATGAAAGAACATGGGACAGGGGCAGCTGTTTTAGGCCATCCTGCCAATGCCATTGCTGAGTTAGCGAATATGCTTGCAAGAAAAGGAGATAGAATTAAAAAAGGGGAAATTATTTTATCTGGTGCCATAACAAGTGCTGTCATGCTAAAAGTCGGAGATTCTGTTTCGGGAAAATTTGATGGTTTGGGTGAGGTAACGTTCTCTGTTGGAGAAGAATAAATGTAACTCTATTGGTTGATCAATTTTAGAAAGGGGATTACTATGCCGATTATTCAAGTTAATCTTATCGAAGGCAGACCACCTGAAAAAATAAAGGCGCTAATTGAAAATATCACAGACACTGTTAGTGGGACCTTAGATGCACCAAGGGAAAGTGTAAGAGTATTGGTAACAGAACTACCAAAAACTCATTGGGGAATTGCAGGAATATCGGCTTCAGAAAGAAAATAGTGAATGGTTACTACTTCTGTACTAGTTTAAATAGGTACAAAGGCAACAGAAGATACCCCTTTTGCAGAATAGTTATCTTCCAATTTTTAATAGATGATGAAGAGGAAAATAACGATTATTAGGGGGTCCCATTTTGAAAACGAAAGCACTTTTACTATCGTGCATACTTGCTATCTCACCCATTTTTTCCATGGCATCTGTATCCAATGCGACCACTCAAGGTGCTGCTCATATTGATCCAGATGTAACAGAACTCCTGCAAACATCTGTTGCCTCTATCCAAGCGGTTGTTACCTTTAAGGGTGACGGAGCACCATCTGCATCCCAGTTAGGAATCCTAGAAAAACTCGGGATTAAACAGGGGATGTCCTTTCAAAGTTTACCCATCACCGGTATTGTTGCTACGCCCGACCAAATCAGAGCCTTGGCTTCGAACTCAGAGGTAGTATCCATCTATGATAATGAAAAAGTAACCTACGAAAATGATACAGGAACTGAGTTAACGGGAGTGGACCAGCTGCGGAAAGACGATACCTTCCGTAAGTTAAATGGCGGACTGCCGGTTTCAGGTAAAGGGATTGGCGTTGTTGTGAACGACAGTGGCATCGATGGCACACACCCTGATTTAGAATTTGGGAATCATGTAGTCCAAAATGTCACCGCTTCTACGAATCTGCATGCACTTAGTGATTTGCTGCCCATCACCTACGTAGAAAATGTTCCAAATACAGACAGCACTGGGGGTCATGGCACTCATGTTGCCGGAATTGTTGGCGGAACGGGTGAAATGTCCAGTGGGAAATATGAAGGGGTAGCACCTGGGGCCAATCTTATTGGATATGGTTCTGGAGCGGCTGTAGCCATTCTTGATACCATCGGTGGATTTGATTATGCGCTCACACACCAAACGGAATATAACATTCGCGTGATTACGAATTCTTGGGGGACAACTAGCGATTCAGGGACAGCATTTGACCCGTTTGATCCGATTAATATTGCCACGAAGAAGCTGTATGACCGCGGTATCGTGACAGTGTTCTCTGCAGGAAATTCAGGACCGGGGGAATCCTCGATTTCGGGTAATTATAAAAAAGCCCCATGGGTTATCACGGTTGCTGCAGGTACAAAACAAGCAAAATTTGCCGATTTCTCTTCCCGTGGAGTGAGCGGCAAAGGTGGAACCGTTGTGGTCGATGGGGAAACCTTTAAGTGGGAGGATCGTCCAACGGTGACAGCACCTGGAGAAGGGATTATTTCTACAAGAGTTGTAGCACCTGTTTCGAGTCTTGGGGCAACTGACGATGTCGAAAACATTGAGCCAGCGCATCTTCCTTATTACACAACGATGAGCGGAACCTCCATGGCTGCCCCGCATGCAGCTGGGATTGTGGCACTGTTACTAGAAGCGAATCCTGGATTATCACCAACGGAAGTGAAAGAAATTTTACAAAAAACGGCTTCAAATATGTCTGGCTATGATGCATGGGAAGTTGGCGCTGGGTATATAAATGCGTATGCTGCTGTGGATGCGGCGTTTAATGACCGGGCATATGGCACGACCGTGAACGCAACTCGTTCATTTAATGCCAATGTCAATCTAAATGTGAAAAGAACACCGATAACACTAAATTATAGCAATCTAAATTTGAATGGGAATGTCCAAACCTTTGATGTTGAATCGGGTGTAACGGAGTTAACGGCCCGGATTAACGCAACAGGATTACTGGGTCAGACGGGGAACACGATTAACCTGGTATTGGTTGACCCAGACGGAAACGAATATAGTTCTGGAATCTATTTGCTCTTCCCGCTTTACACCGATCGTACGGTTCAGGTTACTGCACCAAAAGCAGGAAAATGGACCATGAAGCTTGAAGGATTAAATGGAATTGCGCTTGACGAAGAAATTCAAGGTGAATTAACTACAAAGAAAGCCGGCAGTTTTACTGGTTTATCGGATATCGCAGGACATCCTGCCGAATCAGCTATCAAGATTGGAGTTAATGAGAGATTACTAGATGGTTATGCGGACGGAAGCTTCCGTCCAAATGACAGCCTAACACGTATGGATTTAGCGAAATATGTGGTGATGGGCGCCGGTGTGCGACAGTATTTGCCGGTGACAGGCACCACTTCTTTCCAAGATGTGAAAGGGGAGGACTTGGATTTCGCTGAAGCGGTGGCAGCGAAAGGGGCTGCACTAAGGGATCCAGCATACAAAGGTAAAGGAGTCATGACTGCGACTACGGCTGGTAAATTCTCTCCAAAACAAGCTGTAACACGGGCTGATTTGGCATATACCCTTGTCCAAAATCTCGGTCTGCAGGCAGATGCAGAGACGAAAATGAAGGAGACCTTAACCGTTCAATACGGTGATTCTAGGATTGCCATTGCGGATAGTGCTTCGGTACCGGCAAACCTTCGCGGCTATGTTCAGCTTGCCTTGGATTTAAATATCTTGAATGCTTACTTCGAAGTAACACAAGGTCCATATGATCTGCTGCCAACGGTAACAGCTAAATTTAAACCAGGTAATAATGTAACACGAGGGGATTTTGCAGTAGCCATAACCCGCTACTTTGCGCAATATTAAAAGGATTCCGTTATATTTGTAGAAAGACGGCAACCAAAGGTTGTCGTTTTTTTGCAAATCGGATTAGGTACCAAAGCCGTTTTCTTCCCAAAGAAAAGTGTGTGTACGAAAAGGAGAAGACCAGGAAGTTATGAACCCACTGCATTTAAGCATAAATATAACTATCATGGTCATGTGCTTGAGTCGTCCTTTGATGTATTTTTAACCCCAATCGATGATCCGATGATTCAAAAAGCAGCTGAAAAACCTGCTGCCATTTTCGGTGCAGCACAACAACGATATTGTCCTGATACTGTACATGTAATGTAGTTTAGTTCAAGAAAAAAAGACTAGCCTTTTTTGAATTTTAGCTAATCTTTATATTCCCCTTATTTTTAAAAGTGGTGATGATGATCTCAATCAGAACTTGACTCATCATGGTGATGATGATGGCCATGATCTGAACTTGATTCATCTTGGTCATGGTCCTCTTTACATCCACAATGTTCTTGGTCTTCATGACAACATTGTGTAAACGAGTCATCCGGACACACGCCTGGAATAGGAATGCATGGGTCAAAATCATGGTTTTGGAGCACTTCGTACGGTCGCATCATATCGTGGTCTTCATGTTCAAGGATATGGCAATGCCATGGATAGATTCCGGTAAAAGGTCCAAAGCGTGCGATTATTCGAGTGACTTCACCAGGGTTAGCACGTACGGTATCCTTCCAGCCTTTTTCATTGTCTTTAGGAGGAACCCTTGTACCGATAATAAGTGGATTGTTGGGATTGTTAGGATCCAAGGGATTACCAGTGAAAGTTGCACGGTCAAGAATTTGGAATTGAACAAGATGCAAGTGAATTGGATGGGTATCAATTGTTTGATTATAAAGTTCCCAAATTTCAACTGTCCCGTTAGCTGGAGTTTCAGTGATCGGCAAATCTCTAAATTCCATATGATTCAATAAGAGCAGAAGACGTCCAAAACGATCCGTATCTTCATTCAAGGTGTTTTTACGTGTGGTGACAGCAAGCCCAGGGTCTAAACGTTCAAAGCAGCTTAGGTTGTTTGGAATAACACTATGATCTGAATGAGATAGATGGGTTTTTACGCGAAACTCCATTATTTGTGCCAAATCAGGTGTAGGAGGAGTGCCATCTGGGAAAGGAGCATTTGCACTATTGGTAAGAATAATTCGTTCTCCTTTATGTTTTGAAAAATCAACAATGACATCAGCTCGTTCCGCGGGTGCAAGAATAATCTCATTAGTTAGAACAGGATGTTCGAATAAACCACCTTCAGATCCAATCTGAACAAATTCTTGATCAGAACTTAAACGGATTGTATAGAACCTTGCATTAGATCCATTATAAATTCGAAAACGGTATTTTCGGGGCTCGACTTCAAGATATGGCCAGACTTTGCCATTCACCAATATGGTATCTCCGAAAAATTCGGGTACTATAGAAGGATTTGGGAAAAATGGAACTTCAGGTGTGGGAGGGGGTACTGGATCAGGCTGAGACGGATAGAATAACTCACCGTTCGGGAAAAATGAACGGTCTTGAATGACCAAAGGAATTTCAAACTTACCACTCGGAAGGTTTAAGCTCTCCTCATGGGAATCACGTATAAAATACAACCCCGCAAGGCCGGCATATACATTTAGTCGTGTAATCCCAAGAGCGTGGTCATGGTACCAAAGAGGGGCTGGGCGTTGACAGTTAGGGTAGTAGTAAACTTCATGTAGAAATTTCGGACCTATATTTTCGAAATCTCGGGTAAACCACGCGTCTGGAAACCCATCATTTTCAGGACGAACACGTCCTCCATGTAAATGAACAACGGTTCGAACAGAAGGCTGGTTTGGTTCTGCTCCTTCAATGGTTCGATCAACAGGTAAAAGATGCTCAAAAGGCAGTTTATTCATCCATTTAACTAAGATAGGCTGGTTCCGTCTGGCTTCAAAGGTTGGACCAGGATATGTCCCGTTATATCCCCAAACCGTTGTAGGTGGCAAGTCTCTGTGTAACTTTTGTTTAACTTGCAGCATACTGACCTCAAAGTACGGAATACCATTACGAAAGCCTACAGGTTTTATTACCGAAGGCAGAGGCAAAGCATCGACAAACTTGGCTAAAGACAAAATTTAATTCCCCCTTATAATATTAAATTATAAAATGAATAATTGAAAACAATTTTCACCAATGTGTACTAGCATTGTATGTGGTAGATATGGGAAAGGTTAGGACAAAAGTATATAAAAATAGAATAACCATGTAATTAGTCAGGCTAATCATCCCAATTTTTTATCTTTGAACGCAAGATGTACATCGTTAAAGTGTTGGATAAGTAGCTTAGATTAGCTAATAGGCATTTCTTGTGCAACTTGGGTAGGAAGAAAGGATAACAGGATGAGAAGTGACTTTGAGAATTGGGTCTTTGACGAAAACAGAAATACGACGTATTGGCTGTATGAAAAAGGAGAAAAGTATTGTACGAGTTATGATACAGATGCAATTATAGAGTGATTATTGATTCACAAAAAGATGAATTGTCGAACTCTGTGTGGCACCTTCTCCATTTGAAGTTATAGTAGAGGGATTTGGCATTTTTGAAGCTCCGTCAAAAGTGGTTTATATGAAAAATGTTGAAAACGGATGAACTAATTGAGTATAATGCTGGAGAGAAATGATAGATAGGAAAACATATGTAATACATTACGTTAATTTTAAAAATTGTACATATAAATCAGTAAAACCATTCATTTATTTTGATGATTATCTTCTAGGTAAATAGATTGGTAAGACAGAGAACGAGGGGTGAGACCGTTTTTGCAGTGAAAGGACATCAAGATTTAATAGCCGTACTTATAGACTCTTATATAACTTACTTTTTTCGGAAGAAGAGGAGGATTCAAATATGATAAGTGATACAGATTTGAAACATTTGCTACGTTGTGTTGAATTAGCAAAAATTGCTTTGGAGAAAGGTGACGAGCCGTTTGGTTCAGTACTGGTTTCTGCTGATGGAGAGGTGCTTTTTGAAGATCATAACCTCGTGGCAGGCGGTGACCATACTCAACACCCGGAATTCGCTATTGCGCGATGGGCAGCCACTAACATGGTACCTGAAGAAAGAAGCAAGGCGACAGTATATACCTCTGGAGAACATTGCCCTATGTGCGCTGCGGCTCACGGTTGGGTTGGTTTAGGTCGGATCGTTTATGCATGTTCATCTGAACAACTGGTACAATGGTTAGTTGAATTGGGTGTTGCTCCATCGCGTGTTCGGAATCTGCCCATTCAAGATGTCATCAGTGATACCAGAGTAGATGGTCCTGTTCCTGATCTAGCGGAGGAAGTTCGTAAACTTCATCATCAGTTTTACACAAGAAGACATTAACCATTACGATTTAGACTTTTAAAGCTGTCATAAGGTTATATCCTAATATAGAGTACAGCCTTGTCAAAGCGATTGCATCTCAGAAACAACAAAACGATGTCAAAGCCATGTATGATTGGGAAATTGCGAAGGTTATTGTTGAATTGGAGAAAATCAACCAATTAAAAATGGATGATCATACCTCCTTACAGCAGGCATTGGTAGATATCTATGAGGCACCTTGGGAAGATCAAATGACACAAAGAAGTGCAACAACAGGAATTAAAAAGCTCGGTGAGTTTACGGGGGCTTTCAGAACGGGGAAGTGAAGATACTAGAAGCAAGACCATCGATGGGAAAAACCGACGTGATGCTTCATTTTGCAAAAATGTCGGGTTGGGCAGGTTTTCCGCCACTCGTTTTCCTTAGAAATGCCTCAAAAGCTGATCACCTCCCGAAATGTACTGGGTGTTATGTAAGAAAAGACGATATAATAACTTATATGTTTATATTCATAAAATGGGGGTTCATTCAAATAAATATTTTAATTTTAGGAGCTACTGGACGAGTTGGAGGTCAAATCGTTACGCATGCCCTTCATGACAGCCATCATGTTACTGTTCTAGTTCGCACTCCAGAGAAGATTCAAATTGTTAATGAAAATTTAACGATTATACAAGGTAATGTTTTAAATAAAGATGATATCATACGTGCAATGCATGGGATTGATTTCATTATAAGTGCACTCAATACGGATGGGACAACCACTTTATCAGAAAGTATGTCGTATATTATTGAAGCAATGGAAAATAAAGGTATACAAAGAATTATCACTGTAGGAACCGCTGGGATTCTACAAAGTAGAGTTACCCCAAATGTATTGCGTTATCAGTCCATTGAATCGAAGCGCAAGTCAGTGAGTGCAGCGGAGGAACATTTTAAAGTCTACGATATGCTTAGACAATCAAATCTCGAATGGACGATTGTCTGTCCTACCTATTTGCCAGATGGAGAAAGGATAGGTAAATATCGTATAGAACACAAATTTTTACCGGATGGTGGTAATAAAATTTCAGTGTCAGATACTGCAGAATTTACATTTAGCCAAATAAAAAGTAGCGATAATCTAAAAGTTCGTGTAGGTATCGCCTACTAATAATAGTTGCTGATACTGCTTACGTATTGGACAAACCGTTTAGTAATAAATATTCATAAAATAGGCAGCCTAAAAAGCTTACTCCCGGAGATTATAAAACACTGTGCAGCCAATCATAGTACATGACTTCGCCTGTTCCGACCACATTGCGTAACGGCTTACATTCAACCTCCGGTAATAGATTGAGAAAAAGGTCTTTTAATTTGTTGGTTACAGTTCCATAAAAGAAGGCAATTGGTTTTACCACGGATTTAGCAGATTTTAGTTTTCGGATCAGCTGCTTAAAGGACTGAATAGCGATACTGAGAATGTCATCTGTAGTTTGATCATATTCAAATCGAAAAGCAGCGATTTGGACCATATGCCAGTATTCTTCAATCGTTTTCGCATCAGAAAAGAAGTATTTTATGGATTGAACAAAAGCTTGAGGAACTTTATCGCTAACAAAAGTGTGATCGAGTTCAATCGGCGTTTCATTACGTTTAGTATTCTTTTGATTATTAGTTTTTAAAAGATTAGTAGTTTCTTTAGGCTGGTCCAATTTTTTTGCCTTGGGTGGTTCATTTTGTGGGAAACGATTAAAACTATACAAGTTACTAGACTGTGAACCATTTTTCCGTTCGGTTTCATAGATGGTAAGGATCCCTAAATCCTTCGCTTTAATGATCATCCGTTTAAAAGTAGAGCGGGAGATTCCATTACCTTGATACTCATCATTAATCGCCTTAAGCACAGTTCCAATTTTTGCATTACAAACCCCAGGGACCTTTGCAGAAAAACGAACCAGCCGTTTTAAGCCTACCAGCTCTCCCTTCGAGAACTCTTGCTTCTTAACTGCTAACCACATCTCAATATGCGTATTAAACTCCTTTACACTCTTAAACTGTGAATATCCTTCAAAGCCTTCAATTCTGCCAGATTTCAAATTCATAAAAATGCACCACCCTTTATACCCTCTATATAGGGATTTAGGGGGCGAACGGACAGGGTGGTTTGTAAGAAGTTGTTACAGTTTTGTGACACCTGAAACCCGTTCTTTCTCTTTTCAATCAAACGATAGAAACCTTTTTCTATATTCTGCATTTCTCAAGGGAACATAGACAAATAATTCTACTATGGTATCCTTTTGGTGTATTTAAAGAATGAAAGGTTGAATGTGATGTACAAGAAACAAGATTTAGTAAATCATCTTAGTGAATTAGGAATCGACGAAAATGGAACCTTACTTGTTCATTCATCCATGAAAAGTATCGGGCGAGTAGAGGGTGGGGCGGAAACTGTCCTTGATGCACTTTCAGAATATATGAAAAATGGTCTTTTGGTTTTTCCTACCCATACATGGTCGTATATTAATGCGGAGAATCCTCGATTTTATGTCAATGAATCACATTCTTGTGTCGGTTTATTAACGGAACTGTTTCGAAAACGCCCGGGTGTTGTTCGCTCCTGGCACCCAACGCATTCGGTAGCTGCCCTGGGAAAAGGAGCCCATGAATTTATTGTGGGAAATGAACAATTCGACACACCGTGTGCACGCGAATCAAGTTGGGGGAAATTGCTCGATCAGAAGGCAGCCATCTTGTTAATCGGAGTCGATTTGCGAAGATGTACATATATTCATGGAGTAGAGGAATGGCTTGATATACCAGGTCGATTGACACATGATCACGAAATGCTTTACACGATCTTACCGGATAAAACGGAACTTTCCATACCGCAAAGAAGACATATCGGTCATACCTCTGAAAAATACATTCGGGTTGAAGATTTATTTCTTAATCATCAAGTGATGTACAAAGGGCAATTCGGCGATGCAACAGTTAGAGTATGTGACACAGTAAAGATGACAGACTTGCTAAATCACTTATTAAAAGAAAAACCAGATTTATTTACATGATTTATTGGGGACGACGTCAAAGAATTGGCCTCGCATATCTTTTTGAACAATAAAAATTTTTGGTTAGTCGAAAAGAAATAAGTGAATTATAATGAAAACAATGAATGTACTAGAATTGGAGGAAAAACGAATGAAATTCCCAAATGATGCTGATGGAGATGCTTTGCATAGTCTATATAAAGATGGATTAGATTTAAAAAAACAACACTCAGTGGACTTTTTTGTTGCCGTGCCTGATAAAGCAACAGGTGAAGTATTATCGCAAGTACTAAAAGATGAAGGATTCAATTGTTTCTTAGATCAAGACGACGAAACTGAAGAGTGGGCATGTTGTTGTTCTAAAAGAATGTTATTAAATTATAATGAATTAATTAAAATACAGAATAAATTAAATAATTTAAGTAAACCACATGGTGGTTATTCTGACGGTTGGGGTGTTTTTGTAGAATAAAAGGATTTAGGGAATCAAAAAGATGTCTCCGACTTCCAGTTCTGGGACATTGACATTAGTGTCAGTCCTACAGTGAACTAAAGCTTTAATGCACCGGGGGACTGACCCCGGTTTTTTGACATTATTTGATATGTGGAACTTTATTGAATATATTGTCTTGTTTAATTTCTTCGTTATTTCGCAAATTACCTTTAGAATCTCCGTTATTCCTTTCTAAAAACTCCTTACGTGTTACAGGTTGAGCATGTTCCATTAACTCATAACCCAATCCACCATCAGATTCAATAGTAGCAGTTTTCACATCAGATATATAAGCAATGCCTTTCTGACGTAGTCTCGCTTCTAATTGCTGTTTTGACATTCTTAATTTGTTTAAATTTTCTAACTTTATTTCACCATTTAGTATAACGACGGTTGCATCACCTGTTAAATATCGTTCTATGGTACGAGACTTGAATTGAAGATATTGAACAAAAATAAGATATATAACAAAAAAAGTTAATATAATGATGATCTGCCAGAACTTATTTTCCTTAATGGCGTGCCCCATAGTAGTTCCTACAGCTAAGATAACGATTACCTCAAGACTAGTCATTTTAGCCATTGATTTTTTTCCAGCAAACCTAAGTAAAAGGGTGCCGGTAAATAGTAAAATTATGGGTTCCCATAAAAATGTAATATTCATTTACTCACCTCTAATGCTTTTATGTTATTTTGTTTCAAAGATACTTTTTTTAACAAAATACCATGATTCATCTATAGAGAATTGTCTCTTACTTTAGAAAATATATTCAGAGTTGCTATCACGCATTACTTTTAAGGCAAATGCCTTCCCATAACCGAAATTCTGATATGTGGGATCGAGGAGTTCCTGCGATTACGTATTCTTTAAGAGGTCTTTGTGCTCTCGAGGTTTCCCTTAAAACGGCGAATACCGATTGGCATTCCGGTATGTTCGGCGGGGGAGTTCAGAACGCTAACCATTTATTAGTGCTACTGCTTTCTACTCTTCATGATGCAAACGAAAAGGTAAATGTGGATCAGTTCTATGATGATGTTTTAGAATTGACAGAATTTGAGAAGGAACAAATTAAAGCAATGGGCTTTGATGAAGAAAAGCTAAAAAAATCCTTAGGGTTAACAGAATGTTACGGGAGTGGAAACAAATTATCCATACCCTAAATATACGTGTTGTCTTAATTGGAATCGGGTTGCCAGATGAACATCTCCATTTTTCTTAAAATTATCATTTGTGATGTGTTCTTTGGAACTTACAGAAACGAAAGGGCACAAGAGTTTTAAATACAAATATTTCCTTAATTTAATCTCCCTAAAGCAGAAAAAACATCCTTAAAGAGGGTTAAATAATGTCTATGATTAAATAGAAGATAAAAATTCCTGGAAAACAGCACTGAAATCAGTTAAAGCTTTATAGTTTTATACCTGGTCAATACGTAACTATAAAGGTGGAAATTACTGGTGAAAATATAATCATTTATGGAATATAGTTTATCGATAGTTTTTGAATTAAGTGGACCTATAAATCCAAAAAACAAAAATGCACGAAAGACAACAAACTCGATCGATTCATCAATTAATTTTATTTTTTTTTTGCAAAATAATCTAATATGAGGTTTACTATACAATTTGAAAAACATTGAATATTGCATCGGATTGGGCAATTAAGTAACATTGTAATAAGTTGAATAGTGTAAAAAAATAGTATAGAAGTAATCCTAAATCTATAAAAATAAAATAGGAAGTATCTTTTCTCTACATCATAAGGTAGATTTAGGAACGAATTCTAATAAGAGAGGATGGTTTTAGTGAGAAAAGTTGGTATTATTGTTGGCAGTCTTCGTAAAGAATCGAGAACTAAGCAAATTGCTAAAAATGTAGCAACCTTATTCCCTAAAGGATATGAAATAGAATTTGTCGAAATTGGCAATCTAACATTATATAATCAGGATTATGATACAATTGGCTCTCCGCCAGAATATTCTACATATCGCAGCACAATGAAAGGAATGGACGCCGTATTATTTGTTACGCCTGAACACAACCGCACGATACCTGCTGCATTAAAAAATGCATTGGATATAGGTTCCCGTCCATATGGACAAAGTATTTGGGATGGGAAACCGGCAGCAATTATTAGTCAATCCCAAGGTAATATAAGCGGATTTGGGGCGAACCATCATTTACGTCAATCGCTAACTGTCTTAAACATGCCTATCCTCCAACAACCGGAAGCTTATTTATCAAATGTAGCGTCTTTATTGGATGAAAACGGAAAAATAAACAATGAAGGAACTGTTCAATTCTTACAAACCTTTATAAATGCGTTTGTCGATTTGATTAATAGATATAAAGCTTAAGATACTATAGATCTTTTAGATTACCACCTAAAAAATATTATCACCATTCCTAAAAATTTCCATAACTTTTTTAGAGGAGGAAAAACTGATTGGGAAAGCCGTTAACAGGTATTAGAATTTTGGATCTTACCCGTTTAGTCCCGGGGCCATTCTGCACAATGCTTCTTAGTGATATGGGCGCAGAAGTAATAAAAATAGAGGACCCGGACAATATTGATCAAATGCGAATCCAGCAGGTAAATGAAGACGGGGAAAGTTTCCAGTTTGATGCACTTAACCGAGGAAAGAGGAGCATATCTATTCGATTAAAAGATCCCAGAGGGCAGGCGGTTTTTAAAAAGTTGGTTAAAGGGTCCGATATAGTTCTGGAGGGATTTCGTCCAGGTTACATGAAACGTCGAAATCTTTGTTATGAAACATTGAAAGCGATTAATTCAAAATTGATATACTGTTCTTTATCAGGATTTGGCCAAACAGGTTCAAATAGATTTCGTGGAGGGCATGATTTAACCTATCAGGCACTGGCAGGAACACTTCTCGACGGAGGAAATAAACCAGTTTTACCATCAGTATTGTGGGGTGATTTGGCTGGGGGTAGTTTGACAGCGGCCATGTCTATCCTTGCTGCTCTAGTCCGAGTACGTGATAAGGAAGAGGGCGGGTTTATTGATGCCCCTATATTTGATGGTTTGCTTCTATTGAACTCTATGGGAACAGCCATTGCATCATCGCAAGGCCGCGATGCTCAAAGAGGTGAGCGAATCGTAAACGGTGATTTAGCTTGTTACAACGTATATCAGACCAATGATAAGAAGTATATGGCTCTAGGCAGTATAGAACCGATTTTTTGGCAGGCTTTTTGTAAATTAGTTGACCGCCCTGATCTTTTGCCGCTTCATATGGACTTAGAACGACAAGATTACCTAAAAAAAGAACTTCAGACGATTTTTTTGAGCAAAACTCGAGATGAATGGGTACACTTTAGCATGGAAACAGACTGTTGCTTGGAGCCAATTTATAGCCCTAATGAATCCATCCAAAATCCACATGTGCTTTCTAGAAACTACCTATATCCTTTAAAATCGGGTAAAAAGGTGTGGAATTCTCCGGGACTGCCTCCCGGTTTAATCGGGGAATACAAAGATTCAGAGTCAAACCTAACATCATCTACTAATGTTCAAAGTGCACCGAAATTTGGTGAGCATACTCTTGAAATTTTAAAGGAATCCGGTTATACAGAACAAGAAATCAGTGAGTTAATCAAGGATGGGACGGTAAGTTTCGATATTATAACTGATCGGATGCAGCCAAAGTAATAATCTGTGGGAAAATAAAGAATATTGCTAGATCTGGTTTAATAAACTTTAATCAATTTTCTATCTATCAATCTTTGGAATAAAGGACCGATGTTTTTTTATTGTAGAAACATCGGATATTTGTGTTGTACTCTTACGTTGACAATAAAACTAGTAATTGTTACCATTAATATTAAAAGTTCCTAATGATTGGTGAGATGAGGAATAATGATAAAAAATTCAACTATAAAATCAATACCTAATTCTAAAGTTGCTTTCCGTGAAGCATTGCTTAGACTAATGAACCAAAAGGACTTTCATACTATTACAATATCGGAAATTGCGGATTTGGCAGGTTACCAACGTGCAACATTTTATCTTCATTACAACTCTAAGGAGAATCTGATTGATGAATTGATTTCTGAAAAACTTCAAGTCTTGTACCAATTTCTTAGCATACATGAACGAGAATTAAAATTGGCAGAATATTACAAAATTTTTACTCACATATATGAAAATGCAGCCTTTTTTAAAATTATGTTTAGTGAAAAGAGAATACCCGGATTTCTATCTCAAATTACCAACACTTTAGCAAATTACATAAATAAAAAAGAATTACCCTCTTCCGATGACAATACTGCAGAGATTGACAAAGAATTCTATGTTATTTATCATGCAACCATAACAATAGGTCATTTCTTATATTGGATACAAACAGACTTTAAATACAGCCCGGAATATATGAGCAAAATAACAAAATATTTTGTGGAAGAAAATCCCTTCAAGACGTTCTTTCAACTTGAATTAAATCAGTTTCCGATAATGACATTTCATGAAACAAAAGAAGATAAAAAGATGGATCGCAGGATTTTGCGAACAAAAAAATTGATAAAAGATGCTTTTTTGGAACTATTAATCATTAAAGATTTCGATTTGATTTCAATGACAGATATTGCAAACTGTGCCGATGTGAATCGTTCTACCTTATATGCATATTTTCCTAATAAGAGTTCATTAACAGAGGAAATAATTGATGAAATGATGGAGGGACTTGCAAAGGTTATTTTTGGTAAATTTAAAAAAGAAGAAAAGAAATTAATCGGCCAAGATGATTTTGTCCTTTCTCGTATGTTTAAGTATATTTATGATAACGCTGCCAGTTTCCAATTAATTACTGGAGAAAATAGGGTTCCTGGGGTGAATCAAAGATTTATCTCAGAAATTAAAAAAATTGTCAATATTATCTTGAATACTAATAAAGTTATCGACCCAATGCTAAAGTCAAATAATGATATTACTGTTAATATTATGAGTTCTGCTCTTGTTGGTGTCATTGGCCATTGGATGAAATCAGGACTAGTTCAAGGGCCATCCCCCATGGCAAAGCAATTTACT
>NZ_JBALNQ010000068.1:0-155 GCF_036961885.1 Neobacillus niacini
ATTCCGGTCCTCGGCACCAAGTTTTTTATATAGTTTAATATTTATCAAATAATAATGCGCCCTTAGCTCAGCTGGATAGAGTGTTTGACTACGAATCAAAAGGTCGGGAGTTCGAATCTCTCAGGGCGCACCATTCATACGGGAAGTAGCTCAGC
>NZ_JBALNQ010000068.1:282-17878 GCF_036961885.1 Neobacillus niacini
GTCTTCCCGACCATTCTTTAAAATTTTGGCGGTGTAGCTCAGCTGGCTAGAGCGTTCGGTTCATACCCGAAAGGTCGGGGGTTCGACTCCCTTCGCCGCTACCAATTTTTAGTAACACAGTAATCATTTACTTTTTTATTTGGAGGAATACCCAAGTCTGGCTGAAGGGATCGGTCTTGAAAACCGACAGGCGGGTCAAACCGCGCGGGGGTTCGAATCCCTCTTCCTCCTCCATAAATTTAATAAGTAATTTCTCTAATGTGG
Organism: Neobacillus niacini; assembly: GCF_036961885.1. Classification (GTDB taxonomy): domain Bacteria; phylum Bacillota; class Bacilli; order Bacillales; family Cytobacillaceae; genus Neobacillus; species Neobacillus niacini_H. The sequence goes on from NZ_JBALNQ010000068.1 coordinate 547, forward strand.
AGGGGTAGCGAAGTGGCTAAACGCGGCGGACTGTAAATCCGCTCCCTCCGGGTTCGGCGGTTCGAATCCGTCCCCCTCCACCAAAGTTTTTTGCGAAGCAAAATAACCAAATTTTTTTACAAAGTTAAATAACCAAGCTTTTATATTAGGGGTATAGTTTAAAGGTAGAACGAAGGTCTCCAAAACCTTTGGTGTGGGTTCAATTCCTACTACCCCTGCCAATGATTTGCCGGTGTGGCGGAATTGGCAGACGCGCACGACTCAAAATCGTGTTCCGTGAGGAGTGTCGGTTCGACCCCGACCACCGGTATCATGAAAATCAGTATTATCAAGGCTTCATGCGCTTAATTGCATGGAGCTTTTTTGTGTTTAATTTACACGATGAAATAACCACCAAAAGTGCAGAGGAAATGTGCAGTGACCAAAATAAGAAGGTTATTAACAATGTATTACTAACTTTAAAACCTCGGACATGCCGAGGTTTTTCGTATGATAGACAGGAGGTAGATGAAAGATATGTTTTACTATTGTTATTCGCGATTCATTTATAAAAGGAAATAAGCAACAAAGGTACCAATTAGACCAGTAAACAAGGCAAACGGCATGTTTTTCAAAGTAATTCGGTATGGACTCTGTTCTAAATTTACCGAAGTCAGTGTAACGAGCAAACCATAAGTTCCTACTGTGAATGTAGCTACAGAGCCAGTTATCAAAACAATAGCAATACTGACCGGGTTCATAATTGCTAATAAAGGCGTAATAATCCCAGTTAAAATACCAACAGTGGCTATCGGGTGAATTCCAAACAAACTTAAGAAAACAAAAATAGCTTGTAATAAAAATAATAAAATAAACGGGTAATCTGAAACTAGCAAAATTGGTTTTTGGATAAAATCTAAGAACGATGATTCATTTAAACTGTTTGAAAATAAAGATAGTGATATAAAAAGGACGATAAAATTTTGCATGGTATTTGTCTTAGTTTTCCATGTATTCCAACCAATCACCCAAAAACGACGACTTCTCTTCATGATCATCGACCAAACAAAGGCAAATGGGAAAATCAAGAGCGTTACCGTTAAAGAGAAACCTAACTCAAATAGATTGCCCAATAAAATGACAAGTGTTAAAAACAAGGCAAGAGATACGATTAAGTGGGTAATTTTTTTTGTTAGTTCTTTCACATTTATATCCTGTTGTTTATCTTCATACCCGTTCCCATATGAATATTTCTTATAGTGAAATCGTCCCCATAGTGAATCCACCAAAAGAGTGACCACCGCAATCAATAGCAACCAAGGCAATAAAGAAACATAGTCAACCCCGGTAGTAAAGATGGCCACGGCTAACGTAATCTCCAACGGGCTCCATGCCAGGGCCAATGAATATCCTCTAAGTGTTGAAGTAGTAATAAATGAATTGCGTAGTTCTTTGCTAAGTGAAGCAAAATTCGTCTTTAATACTTCTTGAGCGATGGTAGCAGCAGGTAAATTTAAAAATGCCGCCAACGTATGTGTAATGATTGAGCTACGCGGGTACAGTTTGCCTAAGTCAGAAACGTTTGATTTTATTAGTTGATTTAAACTACGGTCAAATCGGCCGCTTTGAACGACTGTATTCATCCAAGGCAGCATCGCTAAAAGGGCTAACAATGATAGATTGGATGTTAGTAATTCGGGAACATTTTGCAGAGGTTGCCCCGTAGTAACATAAAGAAAACCACCTATAGCAAGGAATGCCCCCCCAAGAATCTTAAAAAGCCTTGAAGCTAATGGAAATGAAATAATTAATATGATAATGGAAAGGATACCTAAAATATAATTTAAGCTTTCACTTACTATAAACACATTAATAATATAGATGATAAATATAAAAGAATAAAATACATAAAGATAGCGGAAAAAAGGATGATGTTTCATGTTGGCCTCCAAAGTGTTTTCAATAAATGGATAATATCTATGAATCTCTTTACTTAATAATTTAAAAAGGAACGATATAATATTTAGTTTCTTATTTAAAGAGGTAACGAGCCATAGGATGCTCTAACTGCTTATCAAGAGACCTAGTGCTTATCTTTCCACCAGCTAACCACAACATAAATAATAAGCAGTAACACCCCGATCTCAATGGCATGGTCGGCTAAGTTAAGAATTCCACCAGAGCGAGGTATAAAATCTGTCACCTGCCCAAACAAAAGCCGGTCAATGCCATTTCCAATTGCCCCTCCGACTAGGAATCCAAAGCTACTATCGATGAGAGCACCCTTCATTTCTTCATTTCTACGAATATATAAAACAACGATCACGAACAGTACAGCCGCAACCCCGAAGAGCCGTGCATAGCCCTGAAATAAACCTCCTGCCATCCCACTATTCTCGATATGTGTAAGCGAGATACCCCACAAAGAAATGTTTTCATTTATGTCAATGTAGATACGAACAAGATATTTAGAAAGCTGGTCCAACACAAAAACAATAATTGCGATTACATAAAATAGCATATATAGACCTTCTTTCCTGCTGGATTATTTGTATTCTAGTCATCAGTATAATTGAAAGCTGTTTTCTTTCCTAATTAAGTGGCTTTTAAGCCATAAGAACCGTCCCTGTGGTATCTTTCCAAAAGTAAACCCGCCGTCAATTGAGACGGCGGGTTCCTTTTTATATTACTTACTTGTTAGTTTGGCTTCTTTAAGATTAAGGTCAACTGTATTAAGGTCGAAGCGGTCTGCATTCATGACCTTGACCCAAGCAGCAATAAAATCACGCACAAACTTCTCTTTGTTATCGTCCTGAGCATAAACTTCTGCAAGGGAACGTAAAACGGAGTTTGAGCCGAACACTAGGTCTACTCGCGTTGCTGTACGTACTACTTCACCAGAAATACGGTCACGTCCTTCATAGACATTTCCATCTACAGGTTTCCACTCCACTCCCATATCAAGTAAATGAACAAAGAAGTCATTTGTAAGTGCACCTACTCGATCAGTGAATACACCGTGACCAATTCCACGGTAGTTTGTACCTAGGACACGCATACCGCCAATTAGTACGGTCATTTCTGGTGCAGTAAGGTTTAAGAGTTGTGCTTTATCTACTAGGAGCTCTTCTGGACTTACAGTGTATTGCTCTTTCTGATAGTTGCGGAACCCGTCTGCAACAGGCTCAAGTACTCCAAAGCTGTCTACATCTGTTTGCTCTTGAGTTGCATCGCCACGTCCAGGTGAAAAAGGTACCGTTACATCAAAACCTGCATTACGGGCAGCCTGTTCTACCGCAGCACTGCCACCCAGTACAATTAAATCGGCAATGCTAACTTCGATATCTAATTTACTTTGAATGTCTTCCAGTACTTGAACTACTTTTTCAAGAAGTTCTGGCTGATTTATTTCCCAATCCTTTTGTGGAGCAAGGCGGATTCGGGCACCATTAGCGCCACCACGCATATCTGAACCACGGAAAGTACTAGCAGAAGCCCAAGCAGTTGTTACTAACTCACTGACGGTAAGTCCTGAATTTAAGATTATTTCTTTTAGTTCTGATACTTCTGTATCTGTTAAATCATAATTACCTGCTGGGATTGGATCTTGCCAGATAAGCTCTTCATCAGGAACTTCTGGGCCAAGATACCTTGTACGTGGTCCCATATCACGATGTGTTAGTTTAAACCACGCACGAGCAAATACTTCAGCGAACTCATTTGGATTCTCATGGAATCGACGAGATATCTTTTCATATTCTGGATCATACCGTAATGCCATATCTGCGGTAGTCATCATAGTCGGAACACGAACCGATGAATCTTCTGCATCCGGTGCAAGATCCTTTTCATCAGGATTTACAGCAAGCCACTGATAGGCACCAGCAGGACTCTTTGTAAGCCACCATTGATACCCAAACAATAGATCAAAGAAGCCATTATCCCACTGGGTTGGATTAGCAGTCCAAGCACCTTCAATACCGCTAGTGATGGTGTCATGACCTTTACCGCTGCCGTGTGTACTTAACCACCCTAAGCCCTGTGCTTCAATGGGAGCAGCTTCTGGTTCAGGACCAACATGTGCAGCATCTCCAGCACCGTGTGCTTTTCCAAATGTATGACCGCCGGCTATTAGTGCTACGGTTTCTTCGTCGTTCATTCCCATACGTGCAAAGGTTTCGCGAATGTCACGACCACTTGCAACCGGATCTGGATTTCCGTTTGGCCCTTCTGGGTTAACATAGATAAGACCCATCTGAACGGCTGCAAGCGGGTTCTCAAGCTCTCTATCACCCGAGTAACGCTTATCACCTAACCATTCCGTTTCAGTACCCCAATAAATATCTTCTTCTGGATGCCAAATGTCTGCGCGTCCTCCGCCAAAACCAAATGTTCTTCCTCCCATTGATTCAATGGCGACATTTCCTGTCAGTATAAATAAGTCAGCCCATGAGAGTTTGTTGCCATACTTTTGTTTAATTGGCCAAAGCAGTCGCCGTGCTTTATCAAGGTTACCATTATCAGGCCAACTATTAAGAGGAGCAAAACGCTGGTTACCAGTTCCAGCTCCACCCCGACCATCACCTGTACGGTATGTACCTGCAGCATGCCAAGCCATACGGATAAAAAATGGACCATAATGTCCATAGTCGGCAGGCCACCAATCTTGACTGTTTGTCATTAAATCGCGAAGGTCCTGTTTGAGAGCGACGTAGTCTAACTTCTTAAATTCTTCTGCATAATCAAATTCTTCTCCCATAGGGTTAGATTTTCTGTCATGCTGATGGAGAATGTTCAAGTTCAACTGGTTCGGCCACCAGTCTCGATTTGATGTACCACTTGTTTTTGTACTAGTAGCACTTCCATGAAACGGGCACTTTCCAATGTTACCATTGTCTGTCATACGTTTTGCTCCTCCTTATTTGTGAAAATTAGGTGGAAGAAAGTTCCCTCTAGAACAAAAAATTGGAAAATTCTTCTCAACTTTAATTATAATAAACTATCGATTATGTTGAAAGTAATATCATCATGTGAGAATGATATATTTGTCAACATGACCAACTATTCTTGGATGTGGTACAAATTCTTGGACAAAAGAATAGATAAAGGTCTATTAATATATGGTTATGAAAACAAAAGACTAAATAGAAGACTAAATAAATACATATCAATAAAAGCTTCTGAAACTCAATCTAGTTAATAGCATGAAAAAAATGCCAGTGCACTAACCAAAAAATGGATGGTGCACTGGCACTTTTTTTATTTATCTGTGTTGATCGACAAGGATTTGATTCCCATCTGGATCTTCAAGTGTGAAATGTGCGGGTCCTTCACTTGTTTCAGCTGCCTTGGTGAGTATTTTTACTCCTTTTTCTTTAAGTTGCTTTTGGAGGTCTCGAATGTCAGTAAAAGATTCGAGATTTTCAGCATTTTGATTCCATCCGGGATTAAAAGTCAGGATGTTCTTTTCAAACATACCTTGGAATAAACCAATGATGGTATCACCATTCTTCATAATTAACCAATTTTGGTTTATATCTCCACCAAATGTTTGAAATCCTAGGTTTTCGTAAAATGATTTTGATAATTGGATGTCTTTTACATTTAAACTAATAGAAAATGCGCCAAGTTTCAAAAAATATTACCTCCATATTAATTCAATTACTAGTAAAAGTATAATTGAGTATTATAAAATAAACAATATTTACCACTACTTGTAGTAATCGTTGAGTAAACGGGTTAGCACCTAAAAAAATTAAAAATGTTCAAAAAATTGTAATATTTAACTTATGATAACCTTTCCACCTTGGGTATAATAGAAATATAGAAACATAGAAACATAGAAACATAGAAAGGTGGTAGTTAAAATGAGAAAACGTAATATTAGCTTTAAAAAACTAGTAAATGATAATAAGCGTGAATTAAAAAGTGATTTAAAAGCAATGGCACGAATTGAGGCTAAGATTGATAATAAGCATTCGAAAAGGTAAATACTTCATGAATAGTAATTAAGAAGGGGCAGCCAATAAAGACAAGAGGGTGCTCTTTTTCATGTTTTAAAGAAGAAATATGAAGGGAAAATTGTTATACTAAATGTAATGACAAGCTGTGGAGATGTTCACCCTATGAATTTTATTACTAAACTTTTTGCGAAAGAAAAAAAATTAAAAATAGATTTTTGTGAAAAAAACCTAGACCGGTTTTTATCAGAGGATTTACAAGATGAATATAATGCTTTTCTAAGTAAAAAAAATATCGAATTTAAAGAGTACCATTGTCAAAGCAGGTGTGAGGAATGTAAGAAATCTCCTTATGCGATTGTAAATGGGGAATTTATTGTGGCTGATGATTCAGCACAATTATTAAAGAGATTTAAACAACTCGAAACGGATAAAGGGTAATGTACAAGTCATGGGTAAGATGTTATAATTTTTTATATTATTTCTTTGGGATTTAAAAATGGCTTCTATTTGCGGGTGTAGTTTAGTGGTAAAACCACAGCCTTCCAAGCTGTTGTTGTGGGTTCGATTCCCATCACCCGCTCCAAACAAACTACAAGCCTAGAGCGTACGCCTTATAAGGTATGAAGTACCGCTAATATTGATACATAAGCCGAACATTTAAAAGTTCGGCTTTTTTGTGTTTGGAATTTTATGCAAAGTAGCAGAGTGTTCATCATTTACCATCGTCAACTTGGATAGTAGAATGATCATAAGTGAATATACGAGATTGGGGAGAAATACATCAAAATGAAAAAACAGGAAAGCGGCTATCGATGGGTAGTATTTGGTACCGTTTTATTTGCTTACTTTTTAATTGTCAGTCAAAGGACAGCTCCAGGGCTAATTACCGATCAATTAATGAAAGACTTTCACGTGTCAGCTTCTGTTATAGGCCTTATGAGCAGTATTCAATTTTTAGCCTATGCAGGATTTCAAATACCTGCTGGGTTATTATCTGATCGATACGGTCCCAATAGATTTCTAATTATCGGTACACTTCTTACCGGGCTAGGGAGCCTTCTCTACAGTGTTTCACCCAATGAATATGTGATGATTTTCTCTCGCTTTTTAGTTGGTACGGGGGATGCAACTATTTTTGTTAACTTGATTTTAATCTTAAATCAGTGGTTTAAGGCAAACGAATTTGTTAGATTGTTAGGAATGATTTCTCTGGTTGCGGGTCTTGGTTCACTAGCAGCTACCGTTCCTTTTTCAATGTGGATTTCATTCTCAGGCTGGAGAACTACATTTCTTACCATAGGAATTATTTTAGTGGTATTTTCCTATGTTTTATATAACGTTCTCGTTTCAAAGCCTGAAAAAATCTTTAAAGATGATTCCAAAGGTAAGAAGATGGCCGCTAGAGAACGAGAAAGTATTTGGCTAATACTTCGCCGAATGTTTTCTACTCGTCAAGCATGGGCAACCTTCCTCTGTCACTTTGGTTTAGTCGGAACCTATATTGGATTTATTGGTTCATGGGGAGTTCCATATGGAATCCATGTATTGGGTCTATCGCTTTCAGAGGCAAGTCAGCTTATCATGTATGGTCTTTTTGGAGCGATGATTGGTGGACCTTTCATTGGCTGGGTTACTAGTAGACTGAATTCGATTAAAAAAATCTACACCCTTATTCATATAATTGTTTTGAGTAGCTGGCTGGTGCTTTTTTTAACAGGCGTGAAACCGCCATTTATTGTGGTAGTGGTTTTGCTTTTTATCATAGGTTTTGGTAGTGGAGCAAGCTCATTAACTTTTGCGGTGGTTAGACAATCTTTCCCGATGAAAGAAGTAGGGGTTGTAACAGGATTTGCCAATATGGGAGGATTTTTAAGTGCTGTTCTATTGCCGATTGTTTTTGGATATATACTAGATCTATTTCCTCAACATTCTATAAACATTGGCTATCATTATGGATTTATCATACCTATTCTCTTTTCAATAGTGGGGTTTATAGGTGTCGTGATAATTAAAGAGGAAATAGTCAAAAAGACTGTTTTGAGTACGTCTTAATCTTTATGTTCAATTTATGATAGCTGCGTTTCTTTAAAAAGCAGTAACGCTTTTTCACTGACGAGCAGGGTGAGTGCAGTGGTAGTTCAAAAAGAGTTCGGAATTCATTGAAACAATAATCTAATTCGTGAAAAAAGAAAGCACCTAAATACACATGCTTTCTTCGTAAAGGTTAGTATCTAATTAGATATAATACATTATGGGGATGAATGTATGGAATATGAACAATTAAAAATTTTTGATGTGCATAGAAATCAAATAGGCGTTGCTACTCGTGAAGATGTACATAGACTTGGGTATTGGCACGAAGCTTTTCACTGTTGGTTTATTAGTAAAGAAAAGGGAACTGATTATATTTATTTACAACTCCGTAGTAGTACAAAAAAGGACTATCCTAACCTTTTGGATATTACTGCGGCTGGGCATTTACTGGCTAATGAAACAGTTCAAGATGGCGTAAGAGAGATTAAGGAAGAGGTCGGGGTTGAAATATCCTTTCAGGAATTAATACCGTTGGGAATAATAGACTACTGTGTGATAAGAGAAGATTTTATAGATAAGGAAATAGCAAACGTATTTTTGTATAAAAGTAAAAAATCCTTTGATGACTTTACTCTTCAGGAAGAAGAAGTTGCGGGAATTGTCAAAGCTGAATTTATCCATTTTGCTGAACTTTGGTTTGGTGATAGAGAATCAATTAGGATAAGTGGTTTTGAAATAAAGAAAGATGGAAATAAAATTTTAATTGATGAGAATGTAGGGAGAAATAAATTTGTACCTCATCAAATTAAATTTTATAAGACTGTTATCGAAAAAATTAAAGTCAACTATGGGGTATAATATGGAAATTTCATTGATTAGACATGGAAAATCACTAGTTACAGAAAACAACAGTATGACTGTCAAGGAGTTCAAAAAGTGGGTTGAAAAGTATGATAATAGTGGAGTGTTTGAAGAATCATTATATCCCTCGGATACAAAAGAAAAAATTTTAGCAGCAAAAATAGTTATCACCAGTGATTTAACTAGGGCAATAGAGTCGGCCAAGTTATTAAATCCAAAAGTAAATATAATTAATGACCCTTTATTTCGAGAAGTTGAATTACCTACTTTTTCATTAAAATTAATTGATGTTAAATTAAGACCGAGTGTTTGGGCAGTCATTCTAAGATCCCTATGGTTTATTGGTGTTTCCACCGAATGTGAATCATTAATTGTAGCAAAGCTCAGAGCAAAAGAGGCATCTCAACAGTTAATTGATTATGCATGTAAATATCAATCGGTAATATTAGTTGGCCACGGCTTTTTTAATATGTTAATAGCTAAAGAGTTGGAGAAAAAGGGTTGGAAAGGTAAAAGAAAAAGGGAAGCAAAGCATTGGCAATGTAATACATATTTTGTATCCAACTAAGGGCAAGAGGAAATGTTAGTGCACTTTTTTATGGCATTTTGGTTTCAAGGAAGGAAACTTTATACCATTATGAGGAAAAGACTTTAGATAAAACAGTGGAAAGAGCTCAGTTTAAGAAACTGTGCTTTTTTTTGTTAAGTATACACCTCTGTATTTTTTGAATTTCCTGCCCTACTACAGGAAAAAAGACATCTTCACCTGTGATATCGATTAGGATTCACCATGGAAATGTCTTTTTTGTGATGAAATATAGTAGGATCACTCAGCTAAAGGTGGAATCCAAAGCTGAGACCAGTTTTCAATCTCCCTTAAAATTGGTTCAAGAGAATGTCCTTTTTCTGTTAATGAGTATTCTATAACGACAGGCATTTCTGGAATAACCTTACGTGTTACAATTCCTTGCTGTTCTAAATCCTTTAAACGCTCCGATAATACTTTTCCACTGATACCAATTGCTGATTGGATTTCACTGAATCGTTGCGGTCCTGACAATAATCGATAAATGACTAATGCAGTCCATCGTTGACTTAAAAGCGAAATGGCTTTTTCGAATCTTGGACAAATAGTTGGCTGCTTCATTTTTTCTAACACCTCTCTATATAAATTAGTATACCACAAAAGAGTAACAAATATAAACCTAGTTTCTTGACAAAAACTAATTACACAAATATACTTAGTTACATAAAGTAAGTATATAAACAAAAATTTTTAAAATCCTAGGAGGACTATTAAATGGGCTTTCATACTAAACCAACTACATTTGTAGGGCATGTCAAAATCAAGGTAGAAAACTTGCAGCGTTCTTTAACATTTTATCAAGATGTTCTTGGTTTTGATATTTTAGAACAAACAGCTTCAACCATAAAGCTAACAAGTGATGGTAAAACTAGTATTTTGTCACTGGAACAACCTGAAAACGTTAAACCGAAAAAAGGAAGAACGACAGGTTTATATCATTTTGCTATTCTTTTACCTAATAGATCTGATTTAGCTAATATTGTTGTTCATTTGGTGAATAAGGGAATAAAATTTGGTTCTTCTGATCACCTTGTAAGTGAGGCGTTGTATTTAGATGATCCTGATGGAAATGGTATTGAAATTTATATCGATCGGGCTCCATCTAAATGGAGCTGGAAAGGTGAAGAAGTGGCGATGGCCGTTGATCCACTTGATTTTAAAAATCTCTTAACCACTGTTATCCCGGGCAAGACTTGGAATGGAATGCCAGTGGGAACGGTAATGGGGCATATTCATTTACATGTTTCTGAATTGAAAAAAACAGAAGAATTTTATGTAAAAGGACTTGGATTTGATGTCGTCAATCGATATGGCAGCCAGGCACTTTTCATTTCGGCTGGAAAATACCACCATCATATTGGCCTTAATACATGGAATGGGGTAGGAGCACCAACCCCTGCAAAAAATAGCGTTGGCTTGGAATCTTTCACACTCATTTTGTCTGATGAAGAAACACGTTCTCAAGTAGTAAGCAATTTGAGACGGATTGGTGCGAACGTTACGGAAGAAAACAATAAATTTGTAACGCATGATCCATCTGGAAATCGAGTGGAGTTAGCAATATAAAATTGGGAGGAATCCAATTGTCTACTAGTAAAGAAAACGGCATTGAAATTGGTATCTACACACTTGCAGATATTGGCCCTGATCCTCTAACAGGTAAAACGATTACTGCCCAGCAGAGAGTGAAAGAGATTATTCAAGCAGCAAAGCTAGCTGATGAAGCTGGATTGGATGTCTTTGGAGTAGGGGAACACCATCGGTTAGATTATGCTGTCTCATCTCCAGCCGTTATTTTATCTGCCATTGCACAGGTAACCAACCGTATTAAATTAACAAGTACGACAAGTGTGCTAAGTACACTCGACCCCGTACGCTTATTCGAGGATTTTGCAACCTTGGATTTGTTATCAGACGGACGTGCAGAAATCTTAGCAGGCAGGGGTGCCTTTATAGAATCATTCCCTCTATTCGGATATAGCACAAATGATTATGATGAGCTTTTTTCCGAACATATGGATTTGCTTCTACAACTTAATAGAAATGAAAGGGTTACTTGGTCGGGGGATTATCGTTCAGCTTTAAGGGATGCGGAAATCTCACCACGCCCTGTACAGGAGCAAATACCAATTTGGATTGGCGTTGGTGGAACACCTGAGAGTGCCGTTCGAGCCGGGAGATTCGGGGTAGGCATGGCACTGGCCATTTTAGGCGGTGATCCATTTCGTTTTAAGCCGCTTGTAGACATTTATCGTAAGGCTGGATTAGAAGCAGGACATTCCCCTGAAGTTTTAAAAGTGGGGGTAACGGGGCATGCTTATATCGCGACTACAACGAATCAAGCTAAAGATGAGTTCTTTCCTTACTATTCAAATTATTGGTCCTATGTGAATCGCCAAAGAGGCATGGGAACGAGAATGTCGAGGGAGGATTTCGAGCATATGGCAAGTCCAAATACAGCATTGTTCGTAGGCAGCCCTCAGCAAATTGTCGAGAAAGTTCTTAGGCAACATGAACTTTTTGGCCACACACGTTTCCTAGCCCAAGTTGATATAGGGGGATTACCTTTTAATAAAGTAGCTGAAAATATTGAATTATTAGCTACAGAGGTTGCACCAGCAGTTAGAAAGGCAACAAGTAAATAACAAGTAGGAGGAATTTAGAATGAACATCGCAATTGTTGGAGCAAGTGGAAAAGCAGGAAACCTTATTTTGAAAGAGGCAGTAACTAGAGGACATCAAGTAACGGCAATCGTACGAGACGCGTCTAAACTTCAAGATAAAAATGTAGCCGTCATTGAGAAAAATGTTTTCGATTTAACAACCAGTGATTTAAAAACTTTTGATGTTGTCATCAATGCCTTTGGTGCTCCGCTTGGTGAGGAAAAAGCACATGTGGATGCAGGTCATGCGTTAATCGAGGCACTTAAAGGAACAACTACCAAATTAATCGTTGTCGGCGGAGCAGGAAGTCTTTTTGTCGACGAGAACAAAACGATAAGATTAATTGATACTCCTGAATTTCCGGATTTTGTAAAACCAACGGCTTTAGGCCAAGGAAGAAACCTGCAAGAATTACAGGAGTCAACGGACTTAACATGGACATTTATCAGCCCTTCTGCTGTATTTGATGCAGAAGGAAAAAGAACAGGATCTTATCAGTCAGGGAAAGATCATCTTCTGGTTAATTCAAAAGGTGAAAGTTATATCAGCTATGCTGACTTTGCATTAGCAGTAGTAGATGAAGTCGAAAATCCGAAGCATGTAAATGAGCGATTTACGGTAGTTGGAGAAGCAGAATAAAATTCTAAAAACACTCACAAATGTTGTAACATCAACGTTTGTGAGTGTTTTTTGTTTTAATCTATATGTCGATAAGACAAGTACTTCTTGATGCTCTTAAAAATGGGGGATTCATGGAATAAATTGGATTTTAAATAATTAACTATTTTGACAAAAAATATGTTGTACAAATAGTATCGCTTATTGTATAAATGTTATATACTAAATATTAATAAGTATAACACAATAGCGTAAATTAAATTGAAAAGGGGGTCAATGTGATTAAACTGTCGAAACGCCAAGACGAAATTTTGAGGATTGTGAAAGAAAGTGGACCGATTACGGGACAACAAATTGCAGAAAAGCTCTCATTAACAAGAGCTGCATTAAGACCAGACTTAGCGATCTTAACGATGGCAGGAAATTTGGATGCCAGACCGCGCGTTGGTTATTTTTTCAATCATAATTATGAAGTAAAGCTCCAGGCAGAAAAATTTCTGCATCAAAAAGTTGCCGATTATAAAGCTCATCCCATCGTAGTTGAAAAATCCACTTCTGTATATGATGCGATTGTTCAATTATTTTTAGAGGATGTTGGTACACTTTATACGGTAGACAGCAGCGGGTATTTAGCAGGAGTCATCTCTAGAAAAGATTTGCTGCGGACAGCTATTGGCAATCAAGACTTACAAGAACTTCCTTGCAGCGTCATCATGACCAGAATGCCTAACATCATTACGATTACTCTCGAAGAAACATTGCTGGAAGCTGCTAATAAGATGATCACCAATCACATTGACTCCTTACCGGTTGTGAAAGAAGTTAATCCTGGAAACCATACATATTTACTTGTCGGTCGGATTACCAAAACAACGATTACACGAGCATATCTAGAAATAATGGAGCAAAATTCAGTATAAAGGGGTTGGCAACGATTTTAGGAGAGAAGGAAGTTGTTTATGTGGTTTCAGACTCTGTTGGGGAAACGGCAGAGTTTGTGGTAAAAGCTGTAGCAACACAATTTAACGGTGGTAATGTTGAGATTCGCCGAAATTCCTATGTTGAAGATTTAGAAGACATTGAGGATATTATGATTCTAGCAAAAATAGGTAAGGCGATTATCGCCTATACAATTGTCGTGCCAGTTTTAAAGGAATATTTAGATCGGCGTGCAACAGAAGAGAACATTATCGCCGTCGATTTGCTAAGTCCGTTGATGAATGCATTCACCACTAGTTTTAACAAAAAGCCTCATCACCAGCCAGGCTTAATGAGAAAGCTAGATGAAGAGTATTTTAGAAAAATAGAAGCCATTGAATTTGCTGTCAAATATGATGATGGACGCGATCCAAGAGGAATTCTGAAAGCTGATATCGTCCTGATAGGTGTTTCAAGGACGTCAAAGACACCACTATCGATGTATTTGGCACATAAACGCTTTAAGGTTGCGAATGTTCCCTTAGTCCCAGAGGTCCCAGCACCGGATGAACTGTTCGAAATCCCAAGAAAAAATTGTATTGGGCTAATTATTTCACCAGATAAATTAAACGAGATCCGTATTGAACGACTTAAGGCATTAGGTTTAGGGTCCCAAGCAAGTTACGCAAGCTTCGAGAGAATTCTTGATGAACTGGATTATGCTGAAAAAATTATGAAGCGAGTAGGCTGTCCAATTATCAATGTTTCCAATAAGGCAATTGAAGAAACAGCGGGTTTAATTTTAGAAGTGTTGAAGAAAGAGAGGAGCTTATGATGATGGAAAAATTCGTTTACTTGTTTCATGAAGGAAATGGAAATATGAAGGAGACGCTTGGAGGAAAAGGGGCAAACCTAGCAGAAATGACACGTATTGGCTTACCCGTTCCTTATGGTTTTACCATTTCAACACAAGCTTGTAATGCCTATTATGATGCAGGAAAAACCATTCCATCTATCGTAGAAAGTCAAGTTTTAGGTGCCCTCACTAACCTCGAAGAAAAAATGGGGAAAAAACTAGGGGATGCAAAAAATCCATTACTCGTTTCTGTACGGTCAGGTTCAGTATTTTCAATGCCGGGGATGATGGATACCGTCCTAAACCTGGGTATGAATGATGAAACAGTAATTGGAATGGGGGATTTAACCAACAATCCTCGTTTTGCCTATGACTCTTACCGTCGTTTCATTCAAATGTTCAGTAATGTCGTCCTAGATATCAATACGTATTATTTTGAACAATTATTAGAAGAAACACGTGAGCAGAAAGGCTATCATGCGGATCCAGAAATGACCGCTGAAGACTGGAAAGAAGTTATTGAAGGCTATAAAGGAATTGTAAAAAAACATACAAAAAAAGACTTTCCGCAGGATCCGAAGGAACAGCTATTTCTGGCAATTAACGCGGTGTTTGACTCTTGGAATAATCAACGTGCCATCGTCTACCGCCGCTTGAATAAAATTCCAGATCACCTCGGAACAGCAGTAAATATTCAAAGTATGGTATTCGGTAACATGGGAGACGATTCAGGAACAGGAGTAGCGTTTACTCGAAATCCATCAACGGGCGAGCATGTACTTTATGGTGAGTATTTAATCAATGCACAAGGTGAAGATGTGGTAGCAGGAATTCGGACGCCGCAGCCGATTCAAACGTTAAAAGACGAAATGCCAGCCGTATTCAAGCAATTTGCTGATACATGCAAACGTCTGGAGCAGCATTATCAGGAAATGCAGGATATTGAATTTACGGTAGAGCGCGGAAAATTATTTATTCTCCAAACCCGTAATGGTAAGCGGACGGCACAAGCTGCAATTCGCATTGCGGTTGAAATGGTGGAGGAAGGAATTATTGACAAAAAGACCGCCTTGCTTCGTGTAGATCCCGATCAATTAAACCAGCTGCTTCACCGTCGAATTGATGATAAATATGAACGTACATTGTTAGCAAAAGGTCTGCCAGCATCACCTGGGGCTGCTACTGGTCAAGTAGTGTTTGATGCTGACGAGGCGGAGGAATTAGGGAATGCTGGTAAAAAGGTCATTCTCGTCCGTCCGGAAACTACTCCTGATGATATTCATGGCATCGTTGCAGCGCAAGCAATCTTAACGAGCCGTGGCGGTATGACGAGTCACGCAGCAGTGGTGGCACGTGGTATGGGTAAAGCGTGTATTTGCGGATGTGAAGCTCTAAAAATTGATGTAAAAGCAAAACAATTTACCGTTGAAGAGAAAGTTATAAATTACGGTGATGTGATTACCATTGATGGTTCTACAGGTGAAATCATGCTTGGGGAAATTCCTATGATTGAACCACAGCTTTCCGATGAGTTCCAATTATTATTGGCTTGGGCGGACCAGGAGCGTAAAATTGGCGTCCGTGCGAATGCCGATAATCCAGAGGATGCACGAAAAGCGTTTGAATTCGGTGCTGGCGGAATTGGCTTGTGCCGAACAGAGCATATGTTTATGGACTTAAAGCGAATTCCAATTGTTCAAAAAATGATTTTAGCTGAAAGCTTCAATGAGCGTAAGGAAGCGCTTGATGAGCTATTGCCAATGCAGCAAGGTGATTTTGAAGGGATTTTTGAAGCGATGCAAGGATTCCCAGTTACGATTCGTTTACTTGATCCACCATTACACGAATTCTTACCAGATAAGGAAGAACTTTTAGTTGAAGTAACAAAGCTGCAAATTTTGGATCCTTCTTCACCAGAGCTCAAGAAAAAAGAGTTATTGTTGAAAAAGGTTCGCCAATTAGATGAATTCAACCCAATGCTTGGCCATCGTGGCTGCCGACTTGGTATGGTTTACCCTGAAATTTATGAAATGCAAGCAAAGGCAATTTTCTATGCAGCTGCGAAGCTAGCGGATAAAGGAATGGAAGTGCAGCCTGAGATTATGATCCCGCTTGTTGGACATGTGAATGAGTTGAAGCAAATGCGCCAGCTTGTGGTAGATGCTGCCGAAAAGGTACAGGAAGAAACAGGAAAGCAATTTGAATATACGATTGGAACGATGATTGAGATTCCACGTGCAGCACTTACTGCTGACCAAATTGCCGAAGAAGCAGATTTCTTCTCTTTTGGTACAAATGACCTAACTCAAACAACATTTGGATACAGTCGTGATGACGCAGAAGGAAAGTTCCTTCAGAACTATATTGAAAATAAAGTCCTGCCAGAAAATCCATTTGCGGTCCTTGATCAAGAAGGTGTTGGCAGATTAGTAGAAATGGGTGTAAGGCTTGGTCGTGAAGCAAAGCCAACGTTAAAAACAGGTATTTGTGGTGAACATGGCGGCGAAAAAACATCGATTGATTTCTGCTACAAAACCGGTCTGGATTATGTAAGTTGCTCTCCTTACCGTGTGCCGCTGGCAAGATTGGCTGCCGCACAAGCAACGATTCGTCATGAATCCAATAAGGAAGAAGTTTATACTACGGCTTAAATTGATAAACAATTTTAACCTGGAATGAAAACAGTAAAAATCTAAATAAAAATGACTATCAAATTGCTTTGATAGTCATTTTTTATGCTAACTTTTACAGAACATTTGCTAATTTTCGTTTACAAAAATTATAGATTTCAGAAAAATTAAAATAGGGAGTATATTTTGAAAAGTTGTTGACAGAGATAAAAGGTGTATAGTA
>NZ_JBALNQ010000069.1:0-15932 GCF_036961885.1 Neobacillus niacini
AAAATCTATTTTCTTAATATTATGACAATTATACCTTAAACATTTCTGAAAAATGAGTCGAAATTTGAAAAAGAATAAATTTTATTTGATTGTGGGAAATTTTATATAACAATCATAAGGGGATGACATAATGGATGAGCTAAAAAAGACCTACTATATAGACGTAGGGAATGGACAAATATCTCAAAGTTCAACAGCTTCAACTTGGAGTTTTAAAATACAAGCAAACGATGAGGAAATTACCCAGTTACGTGAGCTATTTGACCAAAATTATTCAACAGAATGGAAAAACTTCTTTAGAGCCCATGTTCCATATGTACAATATCATTATGATCGTGAAAACGATGACTATGACAATACTACCCAGCAGGTATATGGAATGATCTACAAACTTGGTGATGATGAAGCAAAAAGTCATATTGAATCAATGGATATTTTACCTGAACAAAGTTGATTTAAAAGGAAAATCCTATTTAATGGGGATTTTCCTTTTTTTCGATTATAATTAATGAAACAATTGTTAGCAAGGGGAAAGCAAAGATGAAAGAGTTTTTAGATGAATTTGGGAATAAAGTGCAGATATCGCTTTCGGTCAACGCTTTCCAACAAAGGGCACAACATGTGCTTGTCATTTGTCAACATAAGGATGCATGGGTTTTAACCAATCATAAAGTTAGAGGACTAGAGTTTCCAGGGGGAAAGGTGGAAGCAGGTGAATCCCTTATTGATGCTGCTCGCCGTGAGGTCTATGAGGAAACAGGTGCAATGATCGACGAACTGTTACAGATAGGGGAGTATAGAGTAACGGAAGAAAAAACTTCATTTGTAAAGGCGGTTTTTTGGGGCAAAATAAAGTCCATCAATAAAACAAATACCTATTACGAAACAAATGGACCTGTTGCTGTAAAAGGCGATATTTTACGGCTACGATTTGGTCAAGAGTATAGTTTTATTATGAAGGACGAAGTGATGAATGAGTGTATTAAATATATTTCTAAGCTCCAATCAAAGAATAGCGACACATCTATATAAGCCGCTATTCTTTGATAAGTTTTTTCTCCAATAAATCTACAAGCTGATACATAATCGTTGCGACAACTGCAATCACCATCAATGATAAAAAGACTAAGGTAAAATTAAAAACTTGGAAACCGTAAATGATAAAGTATCCTAACCCCTTAGAGGAGACTAAAAATTCACCTACAATGACACCGACCCATGATAATCCAACATTTACCTTCAAAGTGGAAATAATGGTTGGAAAACTGGCAGGTAAAATTGCTTCTCTAAAGCATTGAAAGCGGGTTGCGCCAAATGTTTGCAGTACTTTTAAATAGTTAGGGTCCACTTCTTTAAATGAGGTATAAACGACAATGGTGGTAATAATGACTGAGATAATCGCACCCATTGCAATAATAGATGGATATCCAGGCCCAAGTGCAACGATTAAGATAGGTCCCAGCGCCACCTTCGGCATGGCATTTAAGATGACAAGGTAGGGGTCAATAATTTTTGAAAACATCGGTGACCACCACAATAATGCTGCTAATATCGTTCCAAGCAGCGTACCGAGGATGAATCCAAATATTGTTTCTGTCAATGTCACGCTGAGGTTGGCTAATAGACTGCCGTCTTGGATTTTTTCGAGAAATAAATTCCAAATTTTAAAGGGGGAACTGAAGAGAAGCGGATCTATCCACCGTTGTTGACTTGAAAGTTCCCAGCCTGAAAAAAACAGTAAAAATATTAGCAATTGATAGAAACGGACCCATCTTTTTTCAATTGATAGTGAATGTAAATAATTTTTATGGAGAAGGTTCACGTTATTTTTTTCTTGGTTCAAGTGATTCCAACTCCTTCCATATTGTTTGAAAGATACTAGAGAACGCCTCATGATTTCTAACATTAAAAGGCGACAATTGTTTTAGTTCTGCCGGCATTTCAAATACCTTATGCACTCTGCCTGGACTAGGTGAAAAGAGCACAACCCGATCGCTCATGGCAATGGCTTCGCCTATATCATGTGTGACTAGGATCGCTGTTTTTCCGAATGTATCCAGTGTATTAGATACTAAATCTTCTAACTTTAACTTGGTTTGATAGTCTAGGGCAGAAAAGGGTTCATCAAGCATAAGTAGCTTAGGTTCAGTGGCTAGTGTTCTAACCAGTGCAGCACGCTGTCTCATCCCGCCTGAGAGCTGTTTAGGCAGCTGCTTCTCAATACCGCTTAAACCCATTTGCCTTAATAGGTCTAATGCTGCTAATTTGGTCTTATCATTCAATTGGTTTGATAATTTTAAACCAATGAGTATATTTTCTTCGATCGTTTTCCAAGGGAACAAATAATCCTGCTGAAGCACGTAGCCGATTTGATTTTTTACTCCCGATATGGGTTTGTTCTCAAGTAAAATCGTTCCTTGGGTTGGCTTAATAAGACCAGCAATGATGGAAAGTAATGTTGTTTTGCCACAGCCGCTAGGGCCGAGGAAGGAGACAAACTCTCCCTCCTCAACTTGGATAGAAATTTCGGAGAGAGCCGTGGTGGCGGAGGTTTTGGTGAAATAAGTGTGATGAACATCCTTTACCCTTAAGAAACTCATTTAGACGGCCTCCCAATTCATTTATTCGGCTTTTACTTTATCTGCAATTTTTGTATTAACAAGGGTCTTATGATCGACCTGCTGTGGAAGTTCTCCTGCTTCATCCATGATATCCTGGAGATTGTTCCATTCCTCTTTATCGAGGATAGGGTCAGTTGCAAAGGAGCCTTGCTCTTTGTAGCGGTCAACGACGGTACTAATTAAATCCAGGTCTGTATCAGGGAAATAGGATTTAATCGCTTCAGCTGTTTCGTCAGAACTATGCGAATCGACCCATTGCTGCGCTTTATAAATAGCTCTGGTGAATTTTTCAACAATTTCTTTGTTTTCTTCCATGTAACTATCCTTTGCCATAAAGGTTGTATATGGAACATGCCCTGATTCTGTTCCGAAGGAGGCTACAATATGCCCTTTTCCTTCTTTTTCAAAAATACTGGCTTGAGGTTCAAACAATTGAACGAAATCTCCCGTTCCTGAAGCAAAAGCACTAGGAATATTCGCAAAGTCAATATTCTGAATCAGAGTTAAATCCTGATGGGGGTCAATTCCATGTTTTTTAAGCACGAATTCCCCAACCATTTGCGGCATACCGCCCGTGCGCTGGCCTAAAAATGTAGAACCTTTTAAAAGATCCCATGAAAAATGATCAATTTTTTCTCTTGAAACAAGGAAGGTACCATCTGTTTGTGTTAGCTGAGCAAAGTTAATAACGGGATCATTGGATCCTTGGGCATAAACATAAATAGATGTCTCAGAGCCAACCAAAGCAACGTCGGCACCACCAGAAAGCAGAGCTGTCATGGTTTTGTCGCCGCCAAAGGCAGTAGACAATTCAATATCTAAGCCTTCTTCTTTGAAAAATCCTTTGGCAATGGCTACATATTCAGGTGCATAGAAGATAGAACGGGTAACCTCTACTAAGCGAACCTTTTCTAGTTTCCCGGTCTTGTTCGTATTCGTACAAGCCGCTATTGAAAACATAAGAATCACAATAAGAAACGAGGAAAAACTAAATTTTAACCACTTTTTCACAGCAAATCCTCCTTTAAATACGTAAAAAATCTGGGCTGTTGGCTTAACATATCGTATGAACGAGAAATAAATGTGTGAATGCCTACTTACATAATTTTAAAAAATCGGAAGGTGAATAAAAGGTGAACAAACAAAATGGAAAAATGATTGAGGTTCATCGTTTTCCTTCACCCAATCCCAATGTGGAATTAAAAGAGATTACCTATCTTTCTAATGGGTTAAAAGTAAAGGGAATGCTTGCGGAGCCAAAAATTAAAGGAAACTATGATGGTTTTTTATATTTGCGTGGTGGAATTAAGAATGTTGGAATGGTGCGGCCAGCAAGAATTGCTCAGTTTGCTTCAGAGGGATTTATCGTTTTTGCTCCCTTCTATCGGGGGAATCGAGGTGGGGAGGGGAATGAGGATTTTGCTGGAGATGACAGGGAGGACGCCTTTAGTGCCTATCTGCTTCTAAAATCCTTCCCAGGGGTTGCTAATGTCCACGTATTTGGTTTTTCTCGTGGAGGAGTAATGGCCCTAATGACAGGACTTAAATTTCCTGAGGTAACCTCCATTGTTACATGGGGTGGAGTCTCGGACATGACTTTAACATATGAAGAAAGAAAAGACTTGAGGAAGATGCTGAAAAGGGTGATTGGTGGTACACCTGGAAAATATCCAGAAAGATATGAAGCTCGCACCCCTCTGTATGAACTTGAAAAGCTTAAAGCACCTGTTCTAATCATTCATGGGGTTAATGACCACAATGTATCGGTTGAGCATGCTTATAGACTTGAAAGAAGACTTAAGTCTTTGAAAAAGCCTGTGGAGTCCTGGTATTTTAATGATTTTACTCATTACTTTCCTCCTGTGGTAAACAGAAAAATTGTCAAGGATTTATCTAAATGGATGAAATTTCAAATCAAAAGATGATAAGATATTAGTAAGTCTTTATTAATTTTTTACCTAAAAGAAACAAAGTTTAAGAAAAGAGCCTTACTAAAGGAGCGGATAGAAATGGGAATGCCCTTTGAGTTAAACACGATGATTGTAACTAAAGGCCGGGAAAAAAGAGTAGAAGAAAATGTTTTTTTATTAGAAAAAGAAGGCTATCGACTTTATCCAATTGATATCCCCATTGATGTAAGAAAAACAATTGAAAGTGATACAACTGGTACAGGAGTTATAAAAAAAGTTGAATGGCAAAATAACAGTACTTGGATAACCTATCAATTAATTTCATTAAATTCAACGAACTAAATGTAAAAGCCCTTATCACGTTTGATAAGGGCTTTCCTTTTGAGGGTGCCTTTCTTAAAAGACATACCGGAATGACAGTCGTATTGGCACCGTTATTGGTTTATAAAAAAGTAAAACTCAGGGCTCTTAATCAAGTAACCAGCAAAAGTAAATAAGCGGAGATTTCCGGTTAAATGCAGAATAGAGCTCAGTTCAGTGGAAATAAGCGGAGATTTCCGCTTATGCAAAGCAAAATCTCCCATTTTGGCATTTTTCGAGGCAATAGGCGGAATCTCTCCGTCTATTTAGGCCTTTTTTGATAATAATTACGAATTAAGCGGAATTCTCCGGCTATTAGCTCGGGTGCTTAACCTGCCCCCCAATCCAATATCAAAATCCTTAACTCAGTCTAACATTTAACTAACCGGTCCGCCTTTTTCCTCAATTTCTGAGGAGACGGTGGTGAATTTCTTGAAGTTCTCACGGAATTTGTGGGCTAATTCTTTTGCTTTCTTTTCATATGCTTCTGGGTCTGCCCATGTTTTTCTAGGCTGAAGAACCTCATCAGGAACACCAGGAATGTGAAGCGGGATGTTTAGACCGAAAATTTCATCCTTAACTGTTTCTACATGGTTTAATTCGCCTTCTAGGGCAGCCTGCACCATGGCTCTTGTATAGGAAAGCTTCATTCTGCTGCCAACTCCATATTCCCCGCCAGTCCAGCCGGTATTAACGAGATAGACATTTGCACCGTGTTCTAGGATTTTCTCACCAAGCATTTCCGCATAACGTGTTGCTGGTAATGGGAGGAAAGGTGCACCAAAGCAAGTCGAGAACGTAGCCTCAGGCGATGTTACCCCGCGTTCTGTTCCAGCTAGCTTAGATGTATATCCGCTCAAGAAATGATACATCGCCTGCTCTTTTGTTAATTTTGAAATGGGAGGCAGGACCCCAAAAGCATCAGCGGTTAAAAAGACGATCGTATTCGGATGGCCTGCTATACTTGGCTGAACGATATTGTCAATTGCCTGAATGTGATAGGCTGCTCGTGTGTTTTCAGTTAGAGACGAATCATCATAATCGGGTATTCTTGTTTCCGGATTTAGCGTAACATTTTCAAGAACAGAACCAAAACGGATTGCATCGAAAATTTGTGGTTCTTTTTCACGGGTTAAATTGATGGTTTTCGCATAGCAGCCACCTTCAATATTAAAAACTCCATTTGATGACCAACCGTGTTCATCATCACCTATTAACCGACGGTTGGGATCGGCAGATAAAGTGGTTTTCCCTGTACCGGAAAGACCAAAGAAAAGTGCAACATCACCTTCCACACCAACATTTGCAGAACAATGCATAGAGAAAATATTATTTTCTGGTAATAAGTAATTCATGATTGAAAAGATAGACTTTTTCATTTCACCAGCATATTCTGTCCCGCCAATCAAAATGGTCCGATGATCAAATGAAATGATTATAAAAGTTTCGGACTTTGTTCCGTCAACAGCAGGATTTGCTTTGAAATTTGGAGCAGAAATAACCGTGAAACCTGGTGAGTGTGTCAACAGTTCTTCTTCACTAGGGAGAATAAACAATTGATGAGCAAATAAATTATGCCATGCGTATTCATTTATAATTTGAATCGGCAATTGTGTCTTTTTATCTGCCCCAGCAAATCCTTTAAAGACAAAAATTTCATTCTTTTGTTTTAAGTAAGCGACAACTTTATTGTAGAGGTTTTTAAAAATATCCTCAGAAATTGGCTGATTTAAAGAACCCCAATCAATTTTATTCTTAATGGATTCTTCCATGACGATAAATTTATCTTGGGGAGAGCGACCAGTATATTTACCTGTTGTAACACTTATAGCACCAGTTGAGGTTAATTTACCTTCATTTCTTGATAAGATTTTTTCAACTAATTGTGGTACTGACAATTGAATGTGGACATTACTTTGTTCTAACAAATCACATAAATCATTTTGAATATGAACTGTATTCATCAAAGGGACCCTTCCTTTTAAGTTTTTTAATATTCAATTATTTGTAAAGAGTATAACACATTTAACTAATTAGTCTATACTATTTAAAAAATTTAGGTTGTATTATTCTTTACTATATTTTAAATATGGAAAAATTTCATATGTTTAACCTAATATTGCTAGAAATTTCATTGACAATGTTCGACATGTTCAAGTAAGATGTTAATTTGAACGGATACTCTCTTATCCTGAGCTGGTGGAGGGACAGGCCCTATGAAACCCAGCAACCTGCTTCATGAGAAATAATCGTTAATCGGTTGTATTCTCAAGTGCAAAGGTGCTAATCTGACGCAAGGCTTTGCCCTTGAACGATAAGAGTGAAAGGTCCGGAACTCACCTTTCCTCATGTGGTTAGGTTTTTTGTTTTGTATAAGACCTTTTATAAAGAAGTTATTAATAAAAATCCTTTGTTTATTTAATACTAAGGGAATGAGTACCGTATCAATGTCAGTGGTTCAAGAAGTATTCCTGTCACCTTCAATTGAACCTTGATTTATCTCACTATAGAGGAGGAAATCAGATGTCAGCAAAACGTCGTTTGTTCACTTCTGAATCAGTAACCGAAGGTCATCCAGATAAAATATGTGATCAAATTTCTGATTCGATTTTAGATGCAATTTTAGCAAAGGATGCAAATGCTCGGGTTGCAGCTGAAACATCCGTTACCACAGGTTTAGTATTAGTTGCAGGTGAAATTACTACATCTACTTACGTTGATATTCCAAAAATCGTTCGTGAAACCATTAAGGGAATAGGCTACAATCGGGCAAAATATGGTTTTGATTCTGAGACTTGTGCTGTTTTAACCTCAATCGGTGAACAGAGTCCTGATATTGCCATGGGTGTTGATCAGGCCCTTGAAGCACGTGAAGGCCTAATGTCCGACGAGGAAATTGAAGCCATTGGAGCAGGAGATCAAGGTTTAATGTTTGGTTTTGCCTGTAATGAAACAAAGGAACTTATGCCGCTTCCGATTTCACTCGCACACAAGCTTGCTCGCAAATTAACAGAAGTACGTAAAGATAATGTTCTTGAATATCTTCGTCCAGATGGTAAAACGCAAGTAACGGTTGAGTATGATGAAAATGACAAGCCAGTTCGTATTGATACGATTGTCATTTCAACCCAACATAATCCCGAAGTAACATTAGAGCAAATCCAACGTAACTTGAAGGAATATGTCATCAATCCAGTGGTTCCTAAGGAATTAATTGATGAAAATACAAAGTATTTCATTAATCCCACTGGCCGTTTCGTTATTGGCGGGCCTCAAGGGGATGCTGGTTTAACAGGACGTAAAATTATTGTAGATACATATGGCGGTTATGCTCGTCATGGTGGAGGCGCATTCTCTGGTAAAGATCCCACAAAAGTTGACCGTTCTGCGGCCTATGCTGCACGCTATGTTGCAAAGAATATTGTAGCAGCAGGACTTGCAGACAAGGTTGAAGTTCAGCTTGCCTATGCTATCGGTGTTGCAAGACCAGTTTCAATTGCTATTGATACGTTTGGTACTGGTACAGTTAGTGAAGACGTGTTGGCTGATTTAGTAAGCACCAACTTTGATCTTCGTCCTGCTGGAATTATTAAAATGTTAAATTTACGTCGCCCCATTTATAAACAAACAGCTGCGTATGGTCATTTTGGTCGTACAGACGTTGACCTTCCATGGGAGCGCACAGATAAAGCTGATTCATTACGTGAACAAGCTAATAGTTAAAAAACGCGGGAGTTACATTTATATGTAACTCCTTTTGTATCTAAACGTCTAAGTTTAAGCCAAAGAAATGAAGGGAAAACTATCAAATATCGTAATTTTCCTGCCTTTCACACTGCCATTTTTTAAAAAATAGTGGTAGTATTAAAAAGTATGTTTTTTGATTATGGATACTTAGAAATGGAGTAGGTGAAGTACTTAATGTGTGGTTTTATTGGTTGTGTTCACGACAAAACACAAAGCTACAGCGATGAACAAATACTTAAATTTAAAAGCATGAACAATATAATTACCCATCGCGGTCCAGATGATGATGGTTTTTACTTTGATGACCATATTCAATTTGGTTTTCGCCGCTTAAGTATTATTGATATTGAAAGCGGACATCAGCCTTTAACGTATGAAAATGAGCGTTATTGGATTATTTTTAATGGTGAGGTTTATAATTACTTAGAACTTCGTGAGGAATTACTTGAAGCTGGTTTACAGTTTGCAACGAACTCTGATACTGAAGTCATTCTTGCTCTTTATAGTCATTTGAAAGAAAAGGCAGTAGAAAAACTCCGTGGGATGTTTGCCTTTACGATTTGGGATAAACAAGAACAAACACTTTTCGGTGCGAGAGATCCTTTTGGAATAAAACCTTACTTCTATTTTGAAGATGGTGAAAGAACATTTTTTGCTTCAGAAAAGAAGAGTATTCTCCTTGGACTAGAAAACGATGTTTTAGATTATGAGTCCCTGCAGCATTATTTTACCTATCAATTCGTTCCAGAGCCAAGCACTTTGTCTAAGGGAATTTATAAATTAGAGCCAGGGCATTATTATACAAAAAAGATTGGTTCTCCAATGGAAATAAAAAGGTATTGGAAGGCGCATTTTAATCCGATTAATAAATCGGAATCAGAATTTATTAAAGAAATACAAGATGTATTATATGATTCAGTTAAAATGCATATGCGCAGTGATGTACCGGTCGGTTCTTTCCTTTCCGGCGGTATTGACTCTTCCATAATTGCTTCTATTGCCAAAGAATTTCATCCAGCGATTAAAACATTCTCTGTTGGCTTTGAACAAAATGGATTCAGTGAAATTGATGTGGCAAAAGAAACAGCCGAAAAATTAGGCGTAGAGAATATCAGCTATGTGATTACACCACAGGAATATATGGATGAAATTCCTAAAATTATGTGGCATATGGATGATCCACTTGCAGACCCTGCGTGTGTTCCACTCTATTTTGTTGCACGTGAAGCAAGGAAGCATGTAACAGTCGTTCTTTCTGGTGAAGGAGCAGACGAATTATTTGGCGGCTATAATATTTATAGGGAACCTCAAGACTTAGAGGTATTTAATAAAATTCCAAGAGTTGGTAAGGTTTTGTTAAAAGGTATAGCGAGTATGATGCCAGCGGGTATGAAGGGGAAAAGCTTTATTGAACGTGGTATTACACCGATGGAAGAGCGTTATATTGGAAATGCCAAGATGTTTACGGAAGTAGAGAAACGAAATCTTCTTACCGTTTATCGTGAAGGTCTAAATTATACAGATATCACAAAATCGCTTTATGCGGAATCCAGAGGCTATGACCCCGTTGACCGTATGCAGTACGTTGATATTCACACGTGGATGCGCGGTGATATCCTGCTAAAGGCTGATAAAACAACGATGGCACATTCTTTAGAACTTCGTGTTCCGTTTTTGGATAAAAAGGTCTTTGAAACGGCATCCAAAATTCCAACAAGCTTAAAAACGGCTAATGGTACGACCAAATATATTTTGCGAAAAGCGGCGGAAGGAATCGTTCCAGATCATGTCCTAACCCGTAAGAAATTAGGATTCCCTGTACCAATTCGACATTGGCTAAAGAATGAAATGAATGAATGGGCGAAAAATATTATTCGTGAAACTCATTGTGATCATCTAATTAATAAGCCTTATGTTCTAAATCTACTTGAAGATCATTGTCAAGGTAAAGCTGATAACAGCCGGAAAATTTGGACCGTTCTCATGTTCATGGTTTGGCACCAGATTTATGTAGAGGGCAAATATTCCTTTTCAGGACAAAAAGAACTGCTGACGATGGAAAATTAAAAATCGAGCACCCATACCTTTATGGGTGCTTTCGTTATTTTTGTAATGACTTATAATATTGGGCTTTCTCTGCATATTCTGTATATATCCTATTCATTTCACTTTTATCATGTTCATTTAATTCTCTAATTACTTTTGCAGGTCTGCCAAATGCTAATGTATTAGGAGGGATTTTTTTTCCCTGTGGTACGAGACTACCTGCCCCGATAAAAGCGCCCTCCCCAATTTCGGCTTGATCTAGAATGATGGAGCCCATCCCGATTAGGGCTTTTTTACGAATAATACAGCTATGAAGAATTACTTGATGACCAATCGTTACATCATCCTCTAAAATCAATGGATTATTCGGGCTTTGATGCAGGACAGAGTTGTCCTGTATATTAACTTTTTTGCCGATAATGGTAGGTGCGACATCACCTCTAATGACAGAATTAAACCAAACGCTTGATTCTTCGCCAATTTCAACATCCCCTGAAATGGTGGTAAAATCTGCAATAAATACAGAATCGGCGATTTTTGGATACTTTCCTTTGTATGGATAAATCATTTTAAAGTCGCTCCTTTTTGACTGAAACTCATATTCATTCTAATATTATACTAAATAGAAAACTTTTCTAGGGGGAAAAATAATGTGGAAGTGGGAAGCAGAAGGGGAAGCGAAGGCTGTAATCGTGATGATCCATGGGGCAATGGAGCATCACCGGCGTTACGGCTGGCTCATTGAAATGTGGCGTAGTTCTGGATTTCATGTCATTATGAGTGATCTTCCTGGGCAAGGTATGACAACAAGATCCCGCCGAGGCCATATAGATTCCTTTGAAGAGTACTTACTTGAAGTGAAGGAATGGGTTAAAGCTGCATATCGATATGAACTGCCTGTTTTTTTGTTAGGGCATAGTATGGGAGGATTAATTGCGATACGTTTGCTGCAGGAAGAACAATTAGACTTGGCAGGAGTGATTTTATCCTCCCCATGTCTCGGCCTTATTCATACTCCACCCAAATTTTTAGATTTGCTATCACATGGGATTAATGCGATTTTTCCATCTTTACGAATGGATTCTGGTTTAACGGTTGCTATGGCGACTAGTAACCAGGACGTAATTGAGGCAGACGTAAATGACACTCTCTATATCACAAAGGTCTCGGTTAGATGGTACCGTGAATTAGTAGGAGCGATGAAAGAAGCATTTCTATCGATTGAGGGTACCAAAGATGTACCAATGCTGGTTATGCAAGCAGGGGATGATAAAATAGTAAATAAGGTACCTGTTAAAGATTGGTTTAACCATGCACCATTATCGGAAAAAAGATATAAGGAATGGCCAAAGCTCTATCATGAAATTTTTAATGAACGAGAGCGGGAAGATGTTTTTGAATACGCGAAGGATTTTGTCAACAGTCAATTAAAAGCAATAGGTTATATTGTTTAAGAGGGCTGTTTTCAAAGATGGTTGTTAAAATCTTAAAGCCGATTTTAACGTGGAAATAGTTATTCTGCGCTTTTAAATATAGTTTGCAGGATCTTTTCTAATCAGAAAAGATCCTCTAGAAAGGGATTTTCTCCATGATGCCAATTAAACTCATGTCGAAGGTATATCGTCACATTATTCCAGCTGTTCATCAAGAACTGGGCTATTGGCGGAACCGTGCAGAAAGTATCCCTAACGAGGAGCTTCGTACACAGGCACTAGCAAGTATTGAACACAAAACGTTTCATTGTGAAGGTGGGGCGATTTTAGGTCTATCCGCAAAGGATGATTACAAGCAGGCAGTAAAATTTATTGTTGCCTATCAAACCATTAGTGATTACTTAGATAATCTTTGTGACCGGAGCACATCACTTGATCCGATGGATTTTGCTGCTCTGCATGAATCGATGCATGACGCACTGTCCTTAGAATCTGAGCAGAAAAATTATTATCGCCTTCGAGTTGATCAAAATGATGGAGGCTACCTAAATGAGCTGGCTGAAACATGTAGAGATGTTTTGCGGGAACTAAAGCACTATCCTTTGATAAGAGATTATCTTTTGGAGCTTTGCGATTACTACAGTAGCTTGCAAATTCATAAGCATGTTATTCAGGAAGAACGGGTACCTCGGTTGGAAAAATGGTTTGAAGATCATCAAAACAACCTTCCTGAGATGGAATGGTATGAGTTTTCTGCCTGCTCTGGTTCAACATTAGGGATTTTCTGTCTCATTTCTTACGCGATGAGAGTTGATTTTCAAGCGAAGGATGCAGAAAATATCATGAAAGGATATTTTCCTTACATACAAGGGCTGCATATATTGTTAGATTATTTTATCGACCAGGAAGAAGATCTAGAAGGTGGAGACTTGAATTTCTGTTTTTATTATAAAAATCAAGAAACACTTTTAAAACGATTAAAGCACTTTATCCTGGAAGCCGACCGCCATACTGAGTTCCTGCCTCACAAGAAGTTTCACCAGCTTATTAACCGTGGATTGTTAGGGATATATTTATCTGATGGGAAGGTCCGTAAGCAGAAGAAAATCCGAAAGTTAGCAAAAGGTATGATTAAGACAGGTGGTATCACCAGTTATTTCTTTTATATGAATTGTATTGCTTATCGCTCGGTACAGAAATGGATCCCCTCACTTTTTGCTCGACCTATCACAAAATAAAACGGTCAGCCAGAAATAGTTTCTGGCTAACCGTTTTTTTAGTGGGTTATTCGTTGAAAATTATTTATCGTGCAGTTGGGAAGACCCGTCTTACTAATGTATTAAATTCATCAAAAAACCCGGCAACTGGATGACCGTTTCGAATATCATTTGCATATGAAGTCGTTCTGGTATAAAAGTCAGGATTTACTGATACATATACATTGTTAATACTTCGATCCGTTGACTTTACGACATCAGCTATTTTTCTCTCGACATCTCTTTCAAGCTGATTCCCTGTTTCATTTGCTAATCTGACCGCAACGTATGCATTATGATCTGTCACAAGGACATTTGCATGTTCCACTTCGCCCATAGATACAATTTTATCTGCAGCTTCATCCGCTACAGCAATCTGATTATTATTGTTATTAACATTGGTTACATTACGGTTTACGTTACGATTTGTATTGTTACCGTTGTAGTTGACATTACGATTATAGTTTTGATTTGTAGCGTTGTCATTGTAATTTACATTTTTATAGTTGTTATGATCCTTATTTCTCATTGCAGTATCGTTTGCGTTATTATTGGTAGTTCCGCATGCGGTGAGCAGCAATGATGAAAAGGCAGCAGAAACCACAAGAGTCTTCCATTTCATGATTTAACCTCCTAAAATTATCGTGCAATTTTAGTTTGTTAAATCGAAATCTTTTTTATGCTTGAAAATATATTCCAGATTATTAGTTGATTAAATTCATCGACAATAAATATTCAGGTTTATCTTTTTTCAATGGCAACAATGAAAGGGGGATTATTTTGTTGATTCATAAATCGGTACTGTAAGACATGCGCTTTTTTTTGATCAATTTCCTGACAATAACGTAATAACGCATCCCGCTCAATGGCACCCTCAGCATGTCCGTGGTAAATGACAAGGATGATGATACCTTCTGGCACCATGATTTCAAGCAATTGGTCGATTGCAGAAATAGTAGTCTCTGGTTTGGTAACAATTGATTTATCACTACCAGGTAAGTAACCTAAGTTAAAAATTGCTGCCTTTACCTTTCCATGATGATTTGCAGGTATTAGCCTGGCAAGTTGTTCGTGACCAGCATGAAAGACCGTTACACGGTTAGCTAGACCATGTTGGTTCAGCTTTTCTGTACTTGTACGAATGGCGTCCTCCTGTACATCAAATCCATACACTGTGCCATTCTCACCAACAAGGTTTGCGAGGAAGAGAGTATCATGACCATTCCCTACTGTAGCATCAACAGCTGCATCACCACTGGTAATTGCGTTTTCAAGTAATTTCTTTGCGAAGGGGAGTATTCGATCAAGCTTCATACCTAAGCCTCCACGGAGCTTTTTTGATAAAATTTACCTTGATAGCTGTCTCTTCTTTTTAACTCCGCATCTATCGCATTCAGTACTTCCCACTTATTTACACTCCACATCGGTCCCACCATTAAGTCAATCGGACCATCACCAGTTATGCGATGAACAATCATTTCCGGTGGTAAAATCTCTAATTGGTCACATACTAATTTTACATAGTCATCTTGAGATAGAAATTCAAGCATTCCTTTTTCATACTGTTTCACCATTGGTGTCCCTTTTAGCAGGTGAAGCAAATGAATTTTTATTCCTTGAACATCGAGTTTCGCCACTTCTCTAGCTGTTTCCATCATCATTTCATAGGATTCAAGTGGCAGTCCATTAATAATATGCGAACATATTCGAATTCCATGTTTTCTAAGTTTATTAACACCTTCGATATAACATTGAAAATCATGTGCACGATTGATTAATAAGGCAGTACGTTCATGGACCGTTTGCAAGCCAAGCTCAATCCATAGATACGTTCTCTTATTTAATTCGGCTAAATATTCAACGACATCGTCAGGTAGACAATCCGGACGAGTAGCAATCGATAATCCAACTACGCCCTCTTGCTTTAGAACCTTCTCGAATTTCTCACGTAGTACCTCAACAGGTGCATGAGTATTTGTATAGGCTTGAAAGTAGGCCATGTATTTGCCATCTTTCCATTTCGTATGCATCTTTTCCTTGATTTCAATGAATTGCGTTTCTAGGGTCTCTGTCCGGTCACCAGCAAAATCGCCAGAGCCAGCAGCGCTGCAAAAAGTACATCCTCCGTGTGCGACCGTGCCATCACGGTTTGGGCAGTCGAAACCACCATCTAAAGCAACTTTAAACACTTTATGGCCGAATTGATTGCGAAGATGATAATTCCAAGTATGGTAACGTTTATCGTCAGTAGCATATGGAAAAGGGTTGGTCTGAGTCATTTCAGAAACCTCCTTTATATTTTTAAACATAAAGTAAATTTTAACATGAAAATAAAGGCTTATCCAACTGTATTGTTTACCAGTAATTATCAAGGCTTCGATGTAATAGGAAAAAGGAGAGAGTACAAAATAAGACATGAAGCACTTTGCTTCAAGGAAAAGCGGAAGCGCCTTGCCCAGGGAAAAAAGAAGTTCATTTTTTCCTCGGGGCAACAGGCATAAGACGAGCCGGCGAGAAGGTTGCTTTTTAACCTTCTTGTCGGATTGGCTTATGACCCCG
>NZ_JBALNQ010000069.1:15952-24722 GCF_036961885.1 Neobacillus niacini
GGCGCTGTAGCTAGACAAGTGTGGAATGTGTCACTAAAAAGAAGGGGGTCCTTAGATGGCTACACGTGCTTCAATGGACGCATTAATGCAGCAGTGTGAGGATACAATTCGCTATGCCAAAGAACAATTTGAAGAAAGCAGCCTTCAAGAGCAATATAATAATGATGATTATACAAAGGCTTTACAAGATCTTGAACAGACCTATCAAGATATAGCGAAGATGGCCCATAGTGCGAATTCCCAGCAGCGGGATCAACTCCACCGGATGAGACTGCAAATTCAGCAGCTTCAAAATACATTGATTTTAGAAGGACAGACTTATACGGGAGGTAGCCTATCTTGAAAAAACGTTCAAAGCAAAATAATCCAGAACAAAAAACAAGAAATGGCATAAATAATCAAGACCTCGAGCTTGGTCAGGATGTAGATCTTGTAAAACAATCAAAAAAGAAATATGAAAAATCTGGCGGTCAACCAGTGAAATCGAAGTTTCACCAAGAAAAAAATCAATCATCCTAATAAAGATCTTAAACCTTCAACAATCTGTTGAAGGTTTTTTTGTGAATAACCCTAAAAACACTGTGGGAATAAGGTAAAATTCCAGTTCACAAATTAGAAATAACTATAAAACTTTTTGTGATTTTGGTCACAGAATGAGATTATCAATAATGGGATAAATAAGGTAAGAATTTTAGCTATCCATCTAATCACAAGGCAAAGCCTGTAAATAGATATTTTTTGGTATTCTTTGTGAATAAATTCACGAAAATTTTTCTCTTGAAAGGAAGTAAAACGATGAAAAGATTATGGTTTATCTTTAGTTTACTACTCTTATTAAACCCTGCACTGACAGCAGCAGAAGAAAACGAAAACATCCTGAAAATGCAGGAGCTATCAATAAAAGTCATGCCAGAATTTACGTATCATCCTAATGATGTAAACAAAGAAAATCCGCCATTATTGATTGGTTACCAAGGAACAATGCTCAATCAATCAGAAGAGCCGCAAAAAGGGCAAATAGAAATCCCGTTGCCTATGGAAGATAAGAACTTTCGAATTGGCTATGTTGCCGATTATTCCAGTGACTTATCGAAGGTGTATGAAATTGAATATACGATCAATCAAGAAAAAGGAACTCTATCCTGGATAACAAGTGAAGAAATTCAGCCAAATGATGTTTATAAATTCGTTGTAGAATTTTATACAGATACGATAATCGTTGAAAAAGAAAAGAAATCAATTGCCTTTACATATAAGAGCTTTACAGATGTTGGCTTATTCAATGTATCATTCATTCAGCCTCTTCAAGCGAAAAATATAGAACTTAATCCAGCACCTGAAGAGAAAAAAACTCACGCTGATGAAGAAGGGGTATATTCCTATAACTTTCAAGGATTGAAAGCGGGAGAAGAGAAAAGTTTCGAACTTTCTTATGACCGTACTGAAACAAAAACTACGATTGAGCTGATGGAAAAGCAAGAACAACAGCCAGTTGAAAAAGTAGAAAATAAAAAAAACTCTAGTGTTCTTTCCATCGCAGCAGTCAGTGGAGCAGGTTTGCTATTTGCAGGTGCCTTTACGTTGTTCCTAAAAAGAAACCGAAAAAAGAACTAACAATGCAAGACCATTCCTTGTGGCAATAGAGTACGAATTGTACTTTATTCATAAATAGTAGAGAGAGATCAAATATTATGGGAGGTGAAAGGATGTTTAAAAAATGGTTTAAAAAATTGTGGGCAATCGATAAACGGGTATTACTTTTGGGGGCACTTATCGCGGGTGTACTCTTTTCATTGGGCACAGTTAAAACAATGGCTTACTTGGATTCACCAGGATTTTGTCAAAACTGTCATACCATGAAGTCGGTTTATACCTCATTTGTTGATTCGACTCATGCTGAATTACAGTGTAATGACTGTCATTTGCCGCACGAGAATGAGGTAGGAAAACTATTCTTTAAGGGCCGGGCAGGGATGACACATATTTTTTACAACACCCTGGGTACGGAAGACATTCCAGATAGAATTTATGCGACAACGCGCACATTGAGAGTTATTAATCAAAACTGTGCTGATTGTCATAAGAGTACCATTAGTAATGTCTCACATGATGCGAAAGACAACTGTATGTCATGTCACAAGACAGTACCACATGGAAAAGACTTTAAGGATGATACCTTTGACCAGGCACCAAAGTCTGGCGAATTATTAAAAAATAAGGGAGGATTTTAAGAATGAATAGGTTCCGTTATGGGGCATACCTCCTTCTACTAGTATTTGTGCTCATCATTACTGGCTGCAGCAATTCCAGTGAGGAGAAAAGCGACAAAACAGCAAGTGCTAAGGAAGTGAAGGGAACAACTGGCCTTTCTAAGGATGAAATAAGCAATGAGGCATTTAAAGAATTATTTCCGCTTCAATATAATAGTTACAAGAAAAATGAAAAAATGGAAGATACTAAATACGGAGGTTCAGTGAAACGAAGTAAGTACGATCCTGATAAAGAACCTTTACTGCCGGTTTTATTTAACGGTTATGGATTTGCCACCGAGTATAATGAAGAACGCGGCCACGTTTATGCACTTGAAGATATTAAGGATGTTAAACGGATTAACGATAAATCAGTTGGTTCATGTTATACGTGTAAATCAACTGCCGTTCCGCAAATGATTGAAGAAATGGGCGACGACTATTGGGGTGCTAATTTCAGACAAGAAATTTGGCCAAAGGGTGAAGCAATGGGACACTCGCCAATCGGATGTTCTGACTGCCATGATCCAGAAACAATGGATTTACGCGTTACCCGTCCAAGCTTTTTCAAAGCTTTAGATGCAAAAGGTGTTGATTATTCAAACCCAACGAAAAACGAGATGCGCACCTATGTTTGCGGCCAGTGCCATGTTGAGTATCACTTTGCAGCAGATAACAGCGAAGTAACCTACCCATGGGATAATGGTTATAAACCTGCAGATATGTATGAATATTATAATACGATTGCCAAAGAAAATGGTTTTGAAAAAGACTGGGTTCACAATATTTCAGGAGCCCCAATGTTAAAAGCACAGCACCCTGAATTTGAAACACATTCTAGCGGTACACACGGTAAAGCAAATGTATCTTGTGCTGACTGCCATATGCCATTTGAGCGTGTTGATGGTAAAAAGAAAATTACTTCACACTATTGGACTTCACCACTTAAAACAATGGATACATCTTGCGGTCAATGTCATGGTGATAGAGATTTAGACAAATTAAAAGATCGTGTGACTGAAATCCAAGATTCAAATGTAAGTGCATTACATGAAGCCCAGGATATCTCTACTTCAGCTCACTATTATATTAATAAGATGATTACTTCTGGAGTCAGCCCAGACAAGATCAAGCAGGCTCAAGAATTTGTCCGTAAAGGTCAATGGTTCTGGGATATTATTGCAGCTGAAAACTCAGCAGGATTCCATAACCCACAAGGTTCAATGGATTCATTACGTGAGTCAGTTGTACAATCTAACAATGCGATTCGCCTCGCAACAGAAGAGTTAGTGAAAAAAGGTGTGAGTATCGAAGAGCTTACCTCCGAGATTGAAAAAGCAAAAACAGCTGTACAAGCTGAAACTGTAAACGATAAGAAAAAGGATCATGCTATTAACAGCTATTTCCCTGCACAGCAGCCTGTAGCACCAGCAGTAAAAAAATAGACCCTTTCATCAACAGTCTTAACCATCCCGCCAAGAAGGATTAAGAAAAGTTAAGAGAGAGTCCATAAAAGTTGATGAAAACACTGCTTTCAATGTGAATGCAGTGTTTTCTTCTGTATATTGTGGCAAATTTAGAGAGGTGTGTCAATTTGGCTGCGATTTTTCTAGTTGAGATGGTCTAAATGAATGGATCATACAATATTTTATAGGGAGAATCCAATCCATATGAATGGAGAGACCAAAATGTTTGTTGTCCATTTTCTTGAAAACAAAAATCAACTTTTAAGTCAACTTCTAAAGCAAGTACCTTCAGTTGGTGAAGATGTAGTCATTAAAGGCCGCAAAGGCAAAGTGTCAAGTGTAACACCAATAGGTGAAAAACAAATTCAAGTGCAGCTCTTTTTTGAAAAAGTCATTGTTAAAGGTAAACCAGCAGTAGATAATTCCAAAAAGAAAAAACGGTAAGTCAATGTGCGCAAAGCCCTTAATACAGGGCTTTTTTTTATTATTACAACAATTTACAAAGGCATTGCACCGAAGCAGGAATGATACTACAATATCCTTTGGTACTCGAAAATAAGTGTTAGATGAAGGAGCGTTTTTCATGCCACGTGCTTTATGGCTATTAATTATTGGGATGGCAGTGAATGTAACAGGCAATTCCTTTTTATGGCCGTTAAATACAATCTATATTCACGATCATTTAGGTAAGTCTTTATCGATGGCCGGGGTCGTTTTGATGCTAAACTCCGCTGCGAGCGTCATTGGAAATCTTTATGGAGGCAGTCTCTTTGATAAAATCGGCGGCTACAAATCTATTCTTCTAGGAATAGGTATTTCGCTTGCAGCTCTTATCGGATTAACTTTCTGGCATGGATGGCCAGAATATATTGTCTTCTTAACCATCGTTGGTTTTGGCAGTGGAATTACTTTCCCAGCCATGTATGCGATGGCTGGAATGGTTTGGAAGGAAGGCGGACGTAAAGCCTTTAATGCTGTTTATATTGCACAAAACCTCGGGGTAGCTGTCGGAGCCTCACTCGGCGGCATTCTTGCCGATTTCTCATTTGAATTAATCTTCCTTGCTAACACCGTAATGTACATTATCTTTTTGCTAATCGCTATTTTTGGCTATAAGGGGATTTCTACTGCTTCGGCTAAACAAGCGAATGGCCTTCAGAATATACCACTTGTAAAGAATAGAAAAAATCTCTATGCTTTATTGATTTTATGTTCAGGTTATTTGCTATGTTGGGTTGGCTACGTTCAATGGATGACAACAATTGCTTCTTATACTCAGGAAATTAATATATCTTTATCGCAATACAGCCTATTATGGACGATAAATGGTGCCTTAATCGTTCTAGGTCAGCCATTATTAAATATCGTGCTTAAGCGTCTGGCAGCCACCCTAAAGCTACAAATTCTCATCGGGATTGCTATTTTTATTGTTTCTTTCCTTATAGCAGGAAATGCAAGCGCATTTTCAGGATTTCTGGTAGCGATGATTATTTTAACCATTGGGGAAATGTTTATTTGGCCGGCAGTACCAACAATCGCCTTTGACTTAGCTCCAAAGGGGCGTGAAGGGTTTTATCAAGGAATTGTAAATAGTACTGCAACCGGAGGCAGAATGATTGGTCCTCTTTTAGGGGGAATATTGGTTGACCTTTATAGTATGTCTGTCCTTTTCTTTATCTTAATTGGCTTATTCATAATAGCAATCATTACTACTCTGGCTTATGATCGTATCTTGAAAAATGAAAAACAATTTAAAATAAAACTAACTTAGCAAATAATACCGGCTCCCTACTTAGAAGCCGGTATTATTATGTTTAAAAAATATTTTTTAAGGTCAAACTGTTTTAGGAGAAAGTTACTTGCATCCTGCAGGGAAATTTAATACAATAACCGTAATACTTTTTATATTTAATAACCTTGATTAGGAATAGTAGTGATCCATACCTGTTTTAGAGAGTTGACGGCTGGTGGAAGTCAATCGGGTACATCATGAACTCGCCTATGAGTTGCAAACATGAAAGAAGTAGTAATGTTTGCCGTTTGCCGCGTTAAGGATGAATGAAGCGAGTGTTTACAACACTAATGTGGGTGGTACCGCGGGAAGATACATAGATAATCCTCTCGTCCCTTTTGGGATGAGAGGTTTTTTATATTGTTTTAGGAGGAATAGACAATGAGTTTCGAACATCAGCATATTGAGAAAAAGTGGCAAAAGAAATGGGAAGAAGAAAAGACATTTAAAACGAGTGAAGAATTTGATAAACAGAAATTCTATGTTTTAGATATGTTTCCGTATCCGTCTGGGGCTGGTCTGCATGTTGGGCACCCTGAAGGCTATACCGCTACAGATATTCTTGCACGCTTAAAGAGGATGCAGGGATACAATGTTCT
Organism: Neobacillus niacini; assembly: GCF_036961885.1. Lineage (GTDB taxonomy): Bacteria > Bacillota > Bacilli > Bacillales > Cytobacillaceae > Neobacillus > Neobacillus niacini_H. Next base: position 22,059 of record NZ_JBALNQ010000069.1, read on the forward strand.
TCATCCTATTGGCTGGGATGCATTCGGTCTACCTGCTGAGCAGTATGCATTAGATACGGGTAACGATCCAGCAGAGTTTACAGAAAAAAATATTAACACTTTCCGGAGACAAATAAAATCACTCGGTTTTTCATACGATTGGGATCGGGAAGTAAATACCACAGACCCAGAATACTATAAATGGACGCAATGGATTTTCTTAAAGCTATTTGAAAAAGGTCTTGCTTATATCGATGAAGTTGCTGTTAACTGGTGCCCTGCGCTAGGAACCGTGCTGGCAAATGAGGAAGTGATTGATGGCAAGAGTGAGCGTGGCGGGCATCCGGTTGAACGCAGACCGATGAAGCAGTGGATGTTAAAAATTACTGCCTACGGTGATCGTTTACTTGAGGACCTAGAAGAGCTTGACTGGCCAGAGAGTCTAAAGGAAATGCAACGCAACTGGATCGGCCGTTCTGAGGGTGCGGAAGTAACCTTTAACATCGAAGGGCATGATGAAACATTTACCGTATTTACGACTCGTCCTGATACTTTGTTTGGTGCAACGTATGCAGTGCTGGCACCAGAGCATTCTTTTGTGAATAAAATTACTACCGCAAAACAGCAAGCAGCAGTTGACGCTTATTTAGACAAAGTTAAGACAAAGAGTGATCTTGAGCGTACTGACTTAGCGAAAGAGAAGACGGGTGTATTTACCGGTGCCTATGCGATTAATCCGGTTAATGGAGAAAAGATGCCAATCTGGATCGCCGATTATGTATTAGTAAGTTACGGTACAGGTGCAATCATGGCAGTACCTGCTCATGATGAGCGTGACTATGAATTTGCGAAACAGTTTGACCTTCCAATAGTGCCTGTTGTTGCAGGTGGCGATGTTGAAACAGAGGCCTACACAGGTGATGGTGAACATATCAACTCTGGATTCTTAAATGGTTTAAATAAAGAAGAAGCAATCAGTAAGATGATCTCATGGTTAGAGGAGAAGGAGATTGGTACGAAAAAGGTAACATTCCGTTTACGCGATTGGCTGTTCAGCCGTCAGCGTTATTGGGGAGAGCCAATTCCAATTATCCATTGGGAAGATGGTACGATGACAGCCGTTCCTGAAGACCAGCTGCCATTAACTTTACCAAAAACAACCAATATCAAACCTTCTGGAACAGGAGAATCACCTCTTGCTGTGATCGAGGACTGGGTAAATATAGTTGATCCAGAAACAGGCAAGAAGGGACGCCGTGAAACCAATACCATGCCGCAATGGGCGGGAAGCTGCTGGTATTATTTACGCTATATTGATCCTAACAATGATCAAGCACTTGCGTCGCCAGAAAAATTAAAGCACTGGCTTCCAGTTGATGTATACATTGGTGGTGCTGAGCATGCCGTGCTTCACTTACTATACGCACGCTTCTGGCATAAAGTCCTTTATGATATCGGAGTTGTTTCAACCAAAGAACCATTCCAAAAGCTTTTCAACCAGGGAATGATCCTAGGTGAAAACAATGAAAAAATGAGTAAATCAAAAGGCAACGTTGTCAATCCTGATGATATTGTTGACAGCCATGGTGCAGACACACTTCGCTTATATGAAATGTTTATGGGCCCACTTGATGCTTCGATTGCTTGGTCAACAAATGGCCTTGACGGATCTCGCCGTTTCTTAGATCGTATCTGGCGTTTAATGGTTGAAGATAATGGCGAATTAAATCCAAAAATTCAGGCAGATGAAGAATCTTCTACCTTAGAAAAGGTTTATCATCAAACAGTTAAAAAGGTAACAGAGGACTATGAAGGATTGCGATTTAATACCGCGATTTCACAAATGATGGTTTTTATCAATGAAGCTTATAAAGCTACTGTTCTTCCAAAGCATTTTATGGAAGGATTTGTGAAAATGCTTGCTCCAGTTGCACCGCATGTTGCAGAGGAACTATGGGAGAAGCTTGGTCATACAGGCGCAACCATTTCTTATGAAACGTGGCCAGCATATGATGAAGCTAAATTAGTGGACGATGAAGTAGAAATTGTGATTCAAGTTAACGGAAAAGTGAAGACAAAGCTATTGGTGCCAACTGACGCGAGTAAAGAAGCTCTAGAAGGTATTGCAATGGATGATGAAAGAGTGAAGGAACAAATCGAAGGAAAAACGATTCGAAAAGTCATTACTGTTCCTGGTAAGTTAGTAAACATTGTAGCAAACTAATTTTGGATTTCCCCTTTTGGGGGGGAATCCTTTCCTAGGGGTGGGAAAGATGGAAGAAATTCAGATTATTACACCAGAAGAATTAAAGAAAAAGCTCGAAGAAGGGGAGAAACTTGAGCTTATTGATGTAAGGGAAGACGAAGAGGTTGCACGAGGAATGATACCGGGGGCAAAACATATCCGGATGGGTGAGATTCCTGCTAACCTTGATTACTTTAATAAAGATAAAGAATACATCTTCATTTGCCGTTCCAGTGCGCGTAGTGGTAATGTCTGTTACTACTTGCAAGAACAGGGCTATAAAGTCCGCAATATGATTGGCGGCATGCTCGCATGGCCAGGAGAGACAGAATAAACGATTCCCTAGCGGAATCGTTTTTTTTTTTTTTTTGCGTGTCTTATTTTTAATTTTCTGAAAAAATGGAAATACTGTGAGTAAAAGAGAAAGGAGAATACATATG
>NZ_JBALNQ010000069.1:24734-63586 GCF_036961885.1 Neobacillus niacini
TCCAGGTAAAGTTGTTTGATCGTGAGCATGAAAAGGATTTAGAAAAGGAAATGAACCGATTTTTAAAAAGCATTGAAGAACAGAAATTAGTAGATATTAAATATAATGTTGCAGCAATGTCTGAGGAAGAAGAGGAAGAACAAATCTATTGTTTTTCTGCAATGATTATATACAAGGCCTGATAAAGGTATCAGGCCTGATATTGTTTTTTTGCTGATAGGGCCGCATTGGTTCCGGCAAGTCTGCCTGTAACCAGTGCAGAAGTGATGTTATAACCACCAGTGTACCCATGAACATCAAGAATTTCTCCGCAAAAATAGAGCCCCTCCATCAATTTTGAAGCCATTGTCTGTGGTTCAACTTCTTTTACAGAGACACCGCCTCCGGTTACAAAAGCTTTTTCAAGCGGCAAGGTACCATTAACCTTAATCAAGAATTGTTTACAGCTTATTGCAAAGGCACGGATTTTTTCATTTGAAATCGTAGCGCCCTGCTCGGAAGGATCAATCTCATTGTATTCTAACAGGAACAATAGATATCGTTCAGGGACTAAACCTTTTAATGTGTTCTTAATAATTTTCTTCGGTTCGCTCTTAACCAATTTCACAATTTCTTGGAAAAACGCTTCCTCTTTTTTATCCGGAATAACATCCAAACTCATTACGACCTCAGCTAATTTCCACTTTTTCATCGCTTTCACAACGAATTGACTGCAGCGAAGAACAGCAGGACCACTTAAACCAAAATGAGTAAAAATCATATCCATTCGATGAGTAATAATGGCTTTCCCTTTTGGATTCAAAACACTTAGCTCAATTTCCCTTAGTGACAGACCTTGAAGAGATTTATTTTTGATAAATGGTTCATTTGAGGTGACAGGCACCTCAGTTGGAAACAACTCAGTAATCGTGTGACCGGCTTTCTTTGCCCAGGCATAGCCATCACCCGTGGAGCCAGTATGGGGAACAGATTTACCACCGACAGCAATGACTACTGATTTTGCTTCAAATTCTGTTCCATTTTTTAATTTAACGGAAGAAACATGACCGTCACGGTAAAAAATATCAGCAACGGGGCTATTTGTATATACCTTCACTTTAAGCTTTTCTAACTGATTCAAAAGTGCATCTACAACGGATTGCGCTTTATTAGATACAGGGAACATTCGCCCATGGTCCTCTTCTTTTAATTCAATCCCTAACTTTTCAAAGAACTTGATAATATCTTCATTACTAAAAATTGAAAAGGCACTGTATAAAAATTTTCCATTACCAGGCAAGTGTTTAATGATTTCCTCAACCGGTAGTCGATTGGTGACATTGCAGCGCCCGCCGCCAGAAATGGCCAGCTTTCTGCCGAGTTTTTCTCCTTTATCAATTAGCAGGACTTTTAAGCCCTTTTCACCAGCAGCAATCGCAGCCATTAAGCCCGAAGGACCGCCGCCAATAACAACAACATCGTATTGCATACTTCCACCAACTTTATGTAAAATTCATTTAATTGAATCCTCGCATTATACCATTATAAACACTCTTCTAGAAAAGGAAACGACAAGTTACCCGTTTTTAAGAAATTTCCTTAGGTTGTTAGTAGCATCCCAGCAAAAAGAGATGTAAACTACTAATAGTGTGCAAATATAGTCGAATTTACTTGCTCACCTGCGCACGAACTTTTCTTCACTAGGAAGGGATTCTAATCTTATGTCGTCTAAGCTTATAAGAGGAACATTTATTTTAACATTGGGAACGATTATTTCCAAGGTTCTTGGTTTACTTTATGTTATACCTTTTTATCAAATTGTAGGGTCAGAAGGAACAGCGTTGTATCAATATTCATACATACCCTACACGATTTTTATAAGTATTGCCACAGCAGGGGTGCCGCTGGCAGTTTCAAAATTTATATCAAAGTATAATGCACTCGAAGAATATGCGGTTGGCCGGAGATTATTTAAATCGGGACTAGTCATGATGTTATTGACCGGGATAGCTGCATTTTTAATTTTGTACTTTTCGGCACCACTTATAGCTGACATGATTATTACAAAAAAAGACGATGTCGGATCAAGAGCAGAGGATATCATAACGGTAATCCGCGCTGTAAGTTTTGCCCTGATTGTTATCCCGTTTATGAGTTTAATTAGAGGATTCTTCCAAGGACATCAATCGATGGGACCGTCTGCGGTTTCCCAAGTGGTGGAACAAATTGTCCGTATTGCCTTCACACTTGCTGGGGCATTTATTGTTATAAACTTCTTAAATGGAAGTATTGTAACTGCAGTAAGCGTGGCGACCTTTGCAGCCTTTGTAGGGGCACTTGGGAGTCTTGTCATTTTATTTTGGTACTGGTATAAACGGAAACCATACCTAGACCAGCTTCTCGAACATGATAAAGGAACAGCACAGGTTTCGTTAAAGGAAATCTATAAAGAAATTATCATATATGCAGCACCTTTTGTATTTGTCGGTATTGCTAATCCCCTATTTCAGGCAATCGATCAAGTGACTTTTACTAGGGCTATGGAGGAAATTGGTCACAGTTATAACGCGGCCGAAGCGGCATTCTCAATCCTGAACTTTGAATCACATAAAATTGTGATTATACCTGTTTCACTTGCAACGGGCTTCTCACTCGCTTTGGTTCCCAGTATCACCAAAGCTTTTATAGAAAATGACCGCAAAGGGTTAAAATTACAGTTAAATCAAACCTTTCAAGTATTATTGTTTTTAACTTTGCCAGCTGCTATCGGTCTTTCTCTATTGGCTGAGCCCATCTATACTGTATTTTATGAGCATAAACAGATAGGGTTTGAAGTGCTGAGAACCTATGCCCCAGTTGGAATTCTGTTCTCTTTATTTTTAGTAACGAGTTCCATTCTGCAGGGAATCAATGAACAACGATGGACAGTATTAAGCTTGTTAGTAGGATTATTAATTAAATTGTCGCTAAATATTTCTTTTATTACTATGTTTGAAACAAAAGGCGCGGTGTATGCAACGGCACTTGGATATATCGGAGCGATATTGATTCAATTATTTGTCATAAAAAATTATGCAAAATATCCTTTCTTATTTGTTTGGAGAAGGAGCTTGTTAATCGTTATCTTTGCTGGAATCATGTGGGCTGGAACTGAAATCGTTTACCAGTTTCTCTTGTTATTTCTCACTCCAGCATCTAAGTTTCAATCACTTTTGATGATTATTGTTTGTGCAGCCGTAGGAGCCGTTATCTATTTTTACCTGGGATTAAAATCCGGCCTAGTCAACAGACTATTTGGTGATAGGGTGGATCGTATAAAGAGGAAATTGAGAATACATTAAATCCCAAAAAGAGAGGAGGACTATCTTGAGAATTGATAAAATGCTAGCCAATCTTGGCTACGGAAGCCGAAAAGAAGTCAAACAGCTTCTAAAAAGCGGGGCTGTCAAAATTGATGATGTGATTGTGAAAGATGCAAAACAGCACGTAGATACAAATAAACAAATGGTTACGTTAAATGGCGAAGTTATTGAATACAGAGAGTTTATCTATTTAATGATGAACAAACCTCAAGGCGTGTTGTCTGCTACCGAGGACAGTGTTGGGGAAACGGTCATTGATTTATTGGAACTCGGTGATCAGGTGTATGAACCATTTCCGGTTGGAAGATTGGACAAGGATACAGAAGGCTTATTGCTAATTACCAATGATGGCCAATTGGCTCACAAATTGTTGTCACCAAAAAAACATGTTCCTAAGACCTATTTTGCGGTGATTGATGGAGAAGTAACCGAGGAAGATATTAGAGCATTTTCAGACGGTGTAACGCTTGACGATGGATACGAAACCAAACCAGGCGAGTTAGTCATTTTAAAGGCTGGCATTCGCTCTGACATCGAGCTGACGATAACCGAGGGGAAGTTCCATCAAGTTAAAAGAATGTTCGAGGCAGTTGGAAAAAGAGTAGTTTACCTAAAGAGGATGTCCATGGGTCCATTACCATTAGATGAAACCCTTCAGCTCGGAGAATACCGAGAATTGACGGATGAAGAGATAGAATTACTTAAGAATTATCAAGTGGTATAGAGTGGCATCCTAATGCGTTCATAAAGTCCAAAATAAATGCTATTTTACGAGCGCGTGTCATCTTAAATATCTAAGATGGCACGCTTTAATTTTAAAAACTATATGATTTTTTCTAAATTAGGATAATTTTTTTATAAGGTGGTGGAAAGGTATGATCGCAGAATATAAAACGAAAAGAAAACTACTTGAAAAAATAGAAAATACAGACCCCATCTGGAAATGGATGACACCTGATCCACGTACAGTTTTACCTTCGCAAACAATAAGAGAAGTTGTGTCGCTGCTTGAGTCCTATCAAATTAATGGTCTGCCTGTGGTGGATGAAGCGCGTAAGGTAATAGGCATAATTACAAAATCAACTATAATCAATTGTTTCATGGAAGGGCTTTCTCCTGAAATCCTTGTGGAAGACGTAATGATTCAGTCAGTAATCACAATTGGAAAAAACGAATCGATTATGAATGCGTATGGAATTACCGCCGAGCTGCTCCCAGTCGTGGACGGAGAGGGGAGAATTGTTGGGATTCTTACTCATACTGATCTTTTGCATTCATATGCCTCTAACTTAGAACAACTTCAAGAATCTCTCCACGCAGTAGAAACATTAAGAATCATTTTAGAAAGTGCCTATGAAGGAATTGCTGTTATCGACTCCAATGGGAATATTGTGGAATTTAATCAAGCATACAGCCGATTTATTGGAGTAAAGAGAGAAGATGTACTTGGAAAACATGCGACGACAGTTATCGAAAATACACGCCTTCATGTCGTAATTGAAACAGGTGTGCCAGAAAGAGGATATATCCAGCGCATCCAGGGACAGGATATGGTTGTCCACCGTATCCCAATATGGAAAGACGAAAAAGTGGTTGGGGCGATCGGAATGCTTATTTTTCATGGAGTTACAGAGCTTTATGATATTCTTGGCCGAATGCAGGAGCTGTCACGGCAGGTCGCAGAAAACATTCTCCCTGCTGAGCCAGAAAACAAAAACGAAAGCAGATTTGATCATATCATTGCTAGAAGTGAAAAAATCCAAGCTGTAATAAGTATTGTCCGTAAAGCTGCAAAAACGCCATCAACAGTCCTTATTACTGGAGATAGCGGGACTGGAAAAGAAGTGTTTGCCACTGCTATACATAAATTAAGTCCATATGCCGAGGGTCCGTTAATCAGTGTGAACTGTGCAGCGATTCCTGAGCATCTCCTTGAGGCAGAATTGTTTGGCTACGAAGAAGGTGCTTTCACAGGCGCAAAAAAGGGTGGAAAACCTGGTAAGTTTGAATTGGCACATAAAGGAACGTTATTTCTTGATGAAATTGGTGATATGCCCTCAATCATGCAATCGAAAATTCTTCGTGTTCTGCAGGAGCGGGAAGTTGAAAGGATTGGCGGTATCACAAAGCATCGAGTGGATGTCAGAATTATTGCTGCTACCAATCGACGACTTGAGTTAATGGTTAAGGAGGGTGAATTTCGCGAGGATCTTTATTACCGTTTGAATATTATCCGGATTAATCTCCCTCCATTAAGAGAACGGAAAGATGATATACCTGAACTACTAAAGTATCATCTACATCAAATTTGTAATCGATTTGGGATTAGACAAAAGTCTTTTTCCAATGATGCGCTAGTCGCGTTAATCAATTATCATTGGCCGGGAAACGTAAGGGAACTGGTTAACGTGGTTGAAATGCTTGTCAGCTTGACTGATTCAGATGTGATCCAGGTACATGACCTGCCACCTCAAATTTATGAGACACAATCGTTAAGCAGTCGATCTGTTCTTACATTACAAGAGGATCAACCTGAAAAGAGTCTGTTAATAGATGTAAAAGATAAAGCTCTTGCGTGTGAAAAAGAACTTATTGTGAAAACAATTATTGAAACAAATGGAAATAAAGCAGGCGCAGCCAGAAAACTTGGGATTCAACGATCTACGTTGTATGAAAAATTAAAAAAACATGGCTTATACAACAAAGTGTCCGACTAATCATACAAAGTTCGGACACTTTGTTGGACATATGTGTATGTAAGCACATACACACCAATTGATCAAAATGCCGATTCATTCCCCTTCTTTAAGTTGGCACACTTTTTGCAATATTAAAAAGTGTACAAATAAAGGAGGGGATTTTTTTGAAAGGGTTTTCAGAATTTCGTATGCCACAAGCTGTCTTTTATGGGAACGGTTCGTTGACAAAACTTGGGGAGCAGGCCGCACAATTAGGGAAAAAAGCACTAATTATTAGTGACAAAATCATGGTGCAAGTCGGAAATGTAAAAAAGTGCCAGGAACTTCTTGGAGAAGCAGGCGTTATTCATTTTGGTTATTTTGAAGTAAATTCTGAACCGACTGACAATCATGTGTCAGAAGCTCTTGCCGTTTGCCTTGAGCAGCAATGTGATGTATTGGTGGCGATTGGTGGCGGAAGCTGTATGGATGCGGCGAAGGCGGTTTCAGTACTCGCAACAAATGGCGGATATATTGGTGATTATATGGGAGGGAAAAAGGCAGTTGAACAAGAGCCGATTCCTGTGATTGCCATTCCAACAACAGCCGGTACAGGGTCGGAAGTAACATCGGTTACGGTCATCACCAATACAAAAGATGATATAAAAATGATGGTCAAGCATCCTTGCCTTATTCCAGCAATCGCTATAGTAGATCCAGTTTTAACTTATTCTACACCACCAAACGTTACAGCAGCTACTGGAGTTGATGCATTGTGTCATGCAATCGAAGCGTATATTTCACGTTTAGCACAACCGCTGACCGATAATCTTGCCCTATCTGCAATTGAACTGATAATTAAAAACCTAAGAGGTGCCTACATAAATGGTGAGGACAAAGAAGCAAGGGGAAAAATGGCGTTGGCTTCTATGCAGGCTGGTATAGCCTTTACGAATGCGTCAGTCACGCTTGTGCATGGAATGTCACGGCCCATTGGCGCATTATTCCATGTTCCTCATGGTATTTCAAATGCAATGCTGCTTCCTGCGGTTCTTGAATTTACAAAAGAGAGCGCCTTGAAGCGTTTAGCCGTTATAGGAAGCATTCTCAGGCCGGATTTGAAGGCGCTGTCAATGGAAGAACTGGCTGATGTAACGATTGATGAAATTAAACAACTTTGCACCGATATTAATATACCAAACATGAAAACATACGGATTGGATGAAGAAAAATTCAATCAGGTTGCTTCCAAAATGGCTGTCGATGCGCTAGCTAGCGGAAGTCCTAGCAACAATCCGCGTGTACCAAGCCAAGAAGAGATTGTGGAGCTTTACCATAAATGTTTTGTCTATGATTTTTCTGTTTGCGAAACAGTAATTAAATAAAATAAGAGATAAAAGGGGAGTAAGGATAATGAGTATTTACTTTGAAACACAAACCGTAAGAAACTTTATCGGAGGTGAATGGGTAGATTCTGTATCTGGAGTAACTGAGCTAGTCCCAAATCCAGCAACAGGTGATCCATTGGCTCAAGTGCCTATATCCAGCCGTGAGGATTTAGATAAGGCTGTATCAGTGGCGCAAGAGGCATTCCAAACATGGAAAAATGTAGCGGTACCAAAACGTGCCAGAATTTTATTCCGCTATCAGCAGCTACTAGTTGAAAATTGGGAGGAACTTGCCCGTCTGATTACAAAAGAGAATGGAAAAAGCTATAACGAAGCTTATGGGGAAGTACTGCGAGGCATTGAATGTGTTGAATTCGCTGCAGGTGCACCAACACTAATGATGGGAAATCAGCTTCCTGATATTGCAACAGGAATCGAATCCGGAATGTACCGCTATCCAATTGGTGTAGTCGGAGGCATCACACCATTTAACTTTCCAATGATGGTTCCGTGCTGGATGTTCCCACTTGCCATTGTATGTGGAAATACTTTTGTTTTAAAACCGTCCGAAAGAACTCCATTGCTTGCAAACCGCCTGGCAGAGCTATTCAAAGAAGCTGGCCTTCCTGACGGGGTTCTGAATATAGTCCATGGTGCCCATGATGTGGTAAATGGCATTCTTGATCATCAGGATATTAAGGCTGTTTCCTTTGTCGGCTCCCAGCCGGTTGCTGAATATATTTACAAAACAGCTGCAGCAAACGGTAAACGTGTTCAAGCACTAGCTGGAGCAAAAAACCATTCTATCGTGCTACCTGATGCGGACCTTGATAATGCGGTCACCAATATTATTGGAGCAGCATTTGGTTCTGCTGGAGAGCGCTGCATGGCCGCTGCAGTTGTAGTAGCAGTTGGAGATATTGCTGATGAGCTTGTAGAACGTCTTGTTAAAGCAGCAAATGAGATCAAGATTGGCAACGGCCTGGAAGAAGGTGTATTCTTAGGGCCTGTCATTCGTGATTCTCATAAAGATCGAACTGTGAAATATATTGAAATCGGTGAACAAGAGGGAGCAGTCCTTCTTCGCGACGGTCGTAAAGATGCGGAAGCATCAGATAAAGGTTACTTCGTTGGACCGACCATTTTCGATCATGTGACTCAAGAGATGAAAATATGGCAGGATGAAATTTTTGCGCCGGTTCTGTCCATTGTTCGCGTTACTAATTTATCTGAAGCGATTAACTTTACCAATAAATCCGAATTTGCTAATGGTGCCTGCTTGTACACAGATAGTGCCAAAGCAGTCAGTCAGTTCCGTGATAACATCGATGCGGGGATGCTTGGAGTAAACATGGGAGTTCCAGCACCAATGGCCTTCTTCCCGTTCTCAGGATACAAAAAGTCATTCTATGGTGATTTACATGCCAATGGCCGTGACGGGGTTGAATTCTATACTCGTAAAAAAATGTTAACTGCACGTTATTAAGAATTGAAAGCTGGCTTTCTAGGTGATTTGAAAAATTAAATCCATAGCAGTATTCTTTGTCATTGGAGTTTATACCTTAACTGGGCTGATTTAATTCAAAAGTTAATAACTTTAAAAACGCAGCTATCTCCATGAGGACAGCTGCGTTTCTTAATTATTTTAGGAAGGATGTTAACATCCAATTATGCTTGCTTAGTTTTTCGATTAATTCGGTAAACATATCGCTTGTTACTTCATCATCAACCTGTTCTGCAGCATTTTTTCCTTCTTTCAATTCTGAAATAAGCTGTGAAAAATCATTTACAACGTTTTGTACCATTTCTTCGGCTGTTAAAACTTCAGAAGTTTCTTCGATCGTTGCAAATTGCAGGTATTCTTTTAATGTGGAAACTGGTTTTCCACCTGTAATTAATAATCTTTCGGCCAACTCGTCCATTGTTCCGGCTGCTTCTTCATATAATTCTTCAAATTTTGCATGTAAGGTAAAGAAGTGTGGTCCTTTTACATACCAGTGGAAACGATGGAGTTTTGTGTATAATACGTTCCAGTTTGCGAGTTGTTGGTTCATTGCTTGTTCAAGGGTTAATGTTTGAGTCATTTTCCATACCTCCTAATTTCTTAACTATCTTTATTATAACATATATTAATTAAAAGTAAATATTAAATAATAATTATTATAAATAAGGTTAAGTTCAATAATTGTAGTTAACAATTTAGTAAAATGGGTAATCTAAAAGTATTTACGACAGTCTCCTGCATTTTGAAAATCGAAAAGGGGGAAGCAGCATGAAGCTTACACACAAAGAAACCATTGAATTACATGGCTTTAATAACTTGACCAAGTCGCTTAGTTTCAATATGTATGATATTTGTTATACACGATCGAAGGAAGAACGAGAAGCTTATGTAAAATATATTGATGAGCAATATAGTGCTGATAGATTACAAAAGATATTAACGCATGTATCTGATATTATTGGTGCACACGTATTAAATGTTGCCAGCCAGGACTTTGAGCCAGCAGGGGCAAGTGTAACGCTTCTCGTTTCAGAGGGACCAGTTGAAAATGCACCTTCTGAGCACTTTGAAGAGTCACCTGGACCATTGCCTGAATCTGTCGTGATCCAGTTAGATAAAAGTCATATCACGGTTCATACATACCCTGAGTATCATCCAGATGAAGGAATCAGTACGTTCCGGGCAGACATTGATGTATCCACGTGCGGTGAAATTTCACCACTTAAGGCACTTCATTATCTCATTCGTTCATTTGAAACAGACGTCATGACAATCGATTATCGAGTTCGAGGTTTCACTAGAGATAAGGATGGTTATAAATTATTTATTGACCATGAAATTAGCTCAATTCAAAATTATATTCCTGAAGATGTTGGCGAGCTATTTGATATGATTGATGTCAATGTATATCAAGAAAATATTTTCCATACCAAATGTAAACTCCGTGAATTTGATTTAAACAACTATTTATTTGGCTATAAGAAAGAAGCCCTGCATCCTGAAGATTTAATTGAAATCACCGAGAGAATTAAGCTGGAGATGGATGAAATTTTTTATGGCAAGAACATGGTGTAAGGCATGACAATCCTACTCATTGCGTTTATCTGTCGAATAGTTGCCAAACGGAAAGTGCGCAGCTTTACTAAAAAGTAAAGCTGCTTTTGCATATATACAGGGTGGATAGTGCCCATAAATTAAAGAAGGCAAAAATACGGTCACAATAAAGGGTAGATAGTGCCCATAAATTTAAAAAGGCAAAATTACGGTCACATAATTACGGGTTAATTGCTCAAAAACTCAAAAGAAGAAGTGATACCCCTTTAAGGAGATCACTTCTTCTTTTTTGCTATAAATGAAAGGATAATTAGGACTCCCACAATGACTAAAGATACGGTTGAGCCGATTAAGTTGTTTGGACTGAAAATAAATCCAATAAAAATCAAAGATAATGAAACAACTGCAATGATGGTAGTAAATGGGAACCATTTTACTTGAAAGGATGGTTTTGCTTTATAGTGCGGTCTAAGTTTTAAATGGGCCGAACAAATACCTATCCAAACCAGCATGATCGTAAAACCTGGGATAGTCATAAGATAACTAATGATTTCACCAGGACTAATATAAGCTAAGAAAACACCAACTAAAATAAAAATGGTTGTAATCATAAGTCCAATTATTGGAATCCCGGTGTTAGAAGTTTTCATCAAGCTTTTCGGAGCCACACCGCTTTTGGCCATTGAAAACAGTGTTCTTGATGTTGCATATATCCCCGAGTTTGCTGCTGACAATACAGCGGTTAAAAGAATGAAATTCATCACATGTGCTGCGCCTGGCAAGCCGGTCATATTAAAAACCTGAACAAAAGGACTGTCTTGACCTGTTACTTGATTCCAAGGCATAATCCCGCAAATAATTAAGATTGGGAAGACATAAAAAATAATAACCCGCCAAACAGCCCCCTTAATAATACTTGGCATGACGCGCTCCGCATCCTTTGTTTCGGTTACCGCAACCCCAATTAATTCAGCGCCGCCATATGAAAACATTACGACAAGAAAGGCACTAAGCATTCCGCCCCATCCATGTGGGAAAAACCCGCCATGCGCCGTATAATTTGCAAGCGGCTCCTCAATATTACTTGGAATTAGACCAAATATAATGAGAGCACCTAATAGAATAAATGCAACTAGTGCAACTATTTTTATTCCCGCAAACCAAAATTCCATCTCACCATAGTATTTTACCGGGAATAAGTTAATCCCAATGATGACTGCTGCACAGAACAGGCTAAGGAGCCATAAAGGCATAGAAGGATACCAAAATTGCAGAAAACTTCCGGCGGCTATTAGTTCAACTGTAATTACGATGGTCCAGTTTATCCAATACAGCCAACCAGTTATATATGATAGCTGAAAACCAAATGCTTTATAAAGCAGCAGCTGCACATTATGATTAGGAAAAGCGATAGCCATCTCACCTAAAGCGGCCATAACGATAAATAATAATAGTCCGCCAATTAAATACGTAAAAATAACACTAGGTCCCGCAATATTTAACGTATCGGAACTTCCTTTGAAAATTCCTGTACCAATCATTCCAGCTAACGCAATAAACTGGACATGTCTTGGCAGTAATCCTTTTTTTAATTCTTGATTATTTTCCATATTTTCCTACCCTTATAAGAGAGTTCTTTTATGCTCAAACGCTTTTTTGCATTAAAGTGTTATATCAATATATCATATTGTAGTAGGGATTCAAACGAAAAAATATCAAAAAAACTAGCCCGTTGGACTAGTTTGCTGTGTTTATTCTATTTTTATGACGACATTTTAACTTTCTTTTGTGTTATCGTCCATTTTCCGCGGCTTGGGCTTATTACCAAGTCATTATAGGCTAAAACATTTAAATCTCGTTGTATGGTGCGAGGAGTGATACCAAATTCCTCTACAAGTTCTTGCGTCGTGACTGTGCCTTTGTTACGAATAAACATGTAGATGCATTTGATGCGGTTTAACATCCGGTTAGTCGAAGGTTTCAAAGAACCACTCCCTATCCTAATTTCAAACCTATGGCTTAATCCCTTTACCGACAGTATTTTTGATTTGTATGTAATTTTCTCCCGCAGACAACTCCTTTAATTAATAGATAGTTGCAGTGGATACCATGATGACTTAAATATATTGTACCCAGAATTTCTGAAAATTTCCACCAATTAACGAATAATTTACATAAAAATCATAACTTAGTAACAATAATTGTTCGCTTTTTCCCCTCGCTTTCATGATTCTTACTATAGTCTATGGATGTAGTTGATTAGAATATGACGAATTAATTGAATTTTTCGTAAATTTATTATAGAACAAGAGATATAAATCATTTCGTTTTTGTTCGGAAATTGATAAGATATTTGCAAAGATGTAAAAATATACAATCGCTATATATGCACAGGCGATTAATGAATTGGCTCAGTAAGAATAGATGATCAGGGGAGTGAAAGCATGGGATTTGCTTTATTAAACGGGGAAATAATCGAGCGGTCAGAAGCTAAGGTAGACGTGGAGGACCGTGGCTATCAGTTTGGTGATGGTGTTTACGAAGTGATTCGTGTTTATAATGGAAAATTGTTTACGGCAGCTGAACATCTAAAAAGGTTCAGTAAAAGTGCGGAAAGTATAGGGATTTCGTTGCAATTTAGTAGTAAGCAATTATTAGAAATGGTAGAGGAACTACTTAAAAAAAATAACCTTGAAACAGGCAACATTTATATGCAGGTTACGAGGGGGATCGCACCACGGAATCATGTTTTTCCAGCAAGCAATGTTACTCCAACACTTGTCGCTTATACCATTAAAAGTAGTAGACCGATTGACAACCTGAAATCAGGTGTGAAGGCCATTCTAACAGAGGATATTCGCTGGCTCCGCTGTGATATTAAGAGCCTAAATTTACTAGGAAATTTATTGGCTAAACAAAAAGCAAGCGAGAAGGGCTGTTTTGAGGCCATTCAGCACCGTGGTCAGGATGTTACAGAAGGCAGCTCCTCGAATATCTTTATTGTTAAAGATGGAACGGTCATCACTCATGAATCAAATAACCTAATCTTAAAAGGCATTACAAAAGATGTTATTTTAGACCTTTGTAGAAAAAATAATATCCCTGTTATTGAGCGGACTTTTTCCTTAACTGAGCTGGACGACGCAGATGAAGTATTTCTATCAAGTACAACGGCCGAAGTAATGCCGGTTATTGAAATAAATGGAAAGATAATGAAAGCGGGAGTTCCAGGTAAGGTCACACGAAAATTACAAGATTTATTCCAAAAAGAAATCGAGAAACAATGTGGCGTACTTGTTAGCTAAGTAATTGTAAAATGTGCAGCAGATAAAATAGTCTGGTGCACATTTTTTATAGGCTGTGTAAACAAATCCTATTGATTTTAGAACCTGTTGATTTGTGCGGAAGGCACGAGACTCCTGCAGGAGTACGGGGCGGGGGAGACCCCGCAGGCGCTTTAGCGCCGAGGAGGCTTCCCGAACCGCCTGCGGAAAGCGAAGTGCCTCGTGACAGGCAAAGACGGCCTGTCACTGCGGTGAATATTCCAAGAAGCTTTCCTTAGTGGAGCACAAATCAACAGCCATTTTGTATAAAAAACGTTGCATTCCGCAAGCTTTAAAATACATACAAGTTGTAAAAAATAGTCTAAAATAATAAAAAGGAATGATAACGATGAATCAACATACACATTATTTCTTTGCAATAAAAATTCCTGAAGAAACAAAACTGATGATGAAAAAAAATAGTGAGAAGCTAAAAGAGCTTTTTCCATTTAATCGCTGGGTTCATCATGAAGACTTACATATTACACTTGCCTTTCTAGGCAATGCGTCTTCTGAGAATCTCTCCCGAGCTGTGGAAAATGTTCATAGGGAATTACGTGAAGCAAAGGGATTTTTTTTAGAAATGAACAAGCTTGGAACCTTTGGAAAGGTGGAATCACCACGAATTTTTTGGGTGGATACAAAGGATAGTATTGAGCTGCAGATGGTTAGGGAAAAAGTGTTCTCGGCCTGCTTAGAAGCTGGTTTTCAACTAGAAACAAGACCTTTTAAATCCCATGTTACCCTTGCCAGGAAGTGGACAGGAAATCAGCAGTTTCATGAAAAACTCCTTGAAGTTTGGGAGGAGATTCAGCCAGAACCGCTTAGATTTAAAGTGGACGAGGTAGTCGTATACCAAACACATTTGGATAAAACACCGAAATACGAGGTGAAAACAACATTCCCATTGCAGTAAAGTGAGAAATTAAACATTAAAGGTTGGTTGTATGAAACAAATTTATTTTATTATCAATCCAAAGGCTGGAAATGGGCACTGTTTAAACATCTGGAAAAAGGTTGAAACAAAACTAATGAATGATCAGATCCCATACCAGTCTTTCTATTCAGAATACCAGGGACATGCAATCAAACTAGCAGAACAAATTGCTCAGCAGAATGATGAGCAAAAAGTCATTATTGCTGTTGGCGGAGACGGGACAATAAGCGAAGTCATGAATGGATTTGTAAACTATGATAATATCACTCTCGGATTCGTCCCTGGAGGGTCCGGAAATGATTTTTCAAGAGGATTTCAAATTCCTACAAATCCAGATGAATCATTAGAGGTCATTCTTCGCCTCATGAAAAAAGAAACTCCTGTAATTGATATAGGTAAGGTTACCATGAAGGATGACTCAGAGCATTATTTCATTAATAATATGGGTGCTGGGTTTGATGCATTAATCTCCTATGAAGTAAACCATTCAAGTGTAAAAGCTTGGCTCAATAAACTATCATTAGGCCGGCTTGTATATGTATATTTTTTACTAAAAAAACTCTTTTCTTATAAATGCTCAACAATTGATATATCAATTGACGGGAGTAGGCATATACTTGAACAAACATGGTTTGTGACTGTTTCCAATCAACCCTATTACGGCGGAGGCATGAAAATTGCTCCAGAGGCAGTTCCAGATGATGGACTTTTAGATATTACAATCGTTCATAATTTATCAAGGGTGAAGCTATTATTGGTTTTTATTAGTGTATTTTGGGGAAAGCATGTTCATTTTAAAGAAGTTAAAACTTTTAAAGGCAAGTCGGTTTCCATTCAATCCTCATCCTCCTTATATGTCCATGCTGATGGTGAAAATATTGGATTTACTCCTTTAGATATTCATGTAAAAACAAAAACCATGAAGGTGTTAACAAGGTTGTGAAGGTTCGGGAAACTGATTTGAAAGAGAGGGATTCGAATGAACTCCAATGAACGTAATTTCCTAGCCTATATCGATGAGATGGACATCATTACGATTCTTCTGCCGCTTTCGTATCATCATGGGTTGTCATCCACTTTCTCGATTACAGATGAATCAAATAAGGTTAAGTCTATACAAATTATCAAACAACAACAAATAGAGAAGTATAATAAATATATTTGTCGACTTTCAGAGGAAATCTCTTTTGGCCATCCCTACTGGATTTTTGATGAGCATGGTGGAAAAACAGATCTTCAAATAGGAGCAGTCATTCGGACAGAGGTATTTGATGAACGTTTTTTCTATGATGGTAATGACCTAGGAGTGAGTTGTAAGGACAATCAAACACAATTTAAGATCTGGGCACCAACTGCAACGCAAGTAAAAATAAAATTAAGAAATCCCAATAGCTCATTTTCCGAAATAATTAAGATGAAACGCAAGGAAAAAGGTGTTTGGTCATCTGTTGTTAACTCTGACTTAGAACTTTATCAATACACGTTTCTAGTCTTAGTGAATCAAGAATGGCAGGAATCAGTTGATCCTTATGCTGTAGCAGTTACTGCGAATGGAGAGCGCGGAGTAATTGTAAAGTTAGAGAAAACACACAGGGAGAAACCGGTGTTACCACCTTTTGAAAATCCAGTAGACGCCATCATATATGAAACGCATATTAGGGATTTCACCATCCATCCAAATAGCGGTGCGGAACACAAAGGACTCTATCTTGGTGCAGGTGAACTAAACACAACAGGAAAAGACGGTGAACCCACTGGGCTTTCTTATGTAAAGGATCTAGGTATAACGCATATCGAATTTCTACCTTTTAATGATTTTGCAGGAGTCGATGAATTAGACCCTGCTATAGAATACAACTGGGGGTATAACCCACTTCACTTCAATGTACCGGAGGGCTCATATTCCACAAATCCCTCCGATCCCTATGCTAGAATCCTTGAACTCAAGCAATTAATTGATAGTATTCATAGTCAAGGAATAAGAGTGATGATGGATGTTGTTTATAATCATGTATTTGTTCGCGAAACTTCTTCTTTTGAAAAAGTAGTTCCTGGTTATTACTTCCGTCATAATGAGCTTGGTTTTCCATCAAATGGAACAGGAGTCGGCAACGATATTGCCTCCGAGAGAAAAATGGTGAAAAAATTTATCATTGATTCCATTCGTTTTTGGATGGAAGAATATCATATTGATGGTTTTCGTTTTGATTTAATGGGGATTTTAGATGTTGAGACAATGAGGGAAGTTAGAAAAACATGTGACAGTATACAAAAAGGAACCCTGATTATTGGTGAGGGCTGGAATTTAAATACTCCACTTCCCATTGAAAAAAAAGCAATCATTCGCAATCAATCGAAGTTCCTAGATATTTTCCAATTTAATGATAAATTCCGTGATACGATAAAGGGGAATACCTTTAATTTGTATGACAAAGGTTACGTTCTTGGAAATGAGCATTACCACGAAGGAGCAATGGATGTAATTACTGGCAGTATTGGATTAATTAAAAAAGACAGCCGTCTCTTTAATGAGCCTACACAATCGGTGAATTATGTTGAATGTCATGATAATCATACCTTGTGGGATAAACTTGTTTATTGTCTTCCTGATTTAGATCATCTGTACCATATCAAGTATCACCGGCTTGCTACGGGTCTTGTACTATTATCGCAGGGGATTCCATTTCTTCACAGTGGACAGGAATTCTTTCGAACTAAGCGTGGGGATGGGAATAGCTATAAATCACCCAATCATATTAATCAGCTCGATTGGGATCGAAAGGATCTGTATTTAGAGAACGTAAATTATATTAAAGGATTGATTCAAATCCGAAAAGAGTTACCATGTTTTCGATTCAAATCAGCGGAAGAAATAAGGTCGAATACACATATTTTACCGTTGCCAAAGCCGATTATTGGTTTTTCCCTTCAGAACAAAAGTCATGAATTTCATGAGGTTCATTTACTCATTAATCCTTTAAGGAGTAAACAAACCATTCAAATTCCAGAGGGTAACTGGACCTTGATTGCCAATGGTCAAAAAGCGAGAATTTATTCGATACAAAATCTTTCGAACAATGAATTGGTACTGGAACCAGTTTGTCTAACTATTTTAGCAAAAAAATAGTTTGTTCAGATTTACTTGACTACAAAAGCTAATAGGAGATAAAATTTAGTATAATGGCTATTGTGTGTGATGATCCAATAGCTTTTTTACTTTTCTAAAATAAAGTGTACTACTTTAACTACTAAATGGGTGTGTTAGCCCATTAAGAACGGCATACATTGAAGGTGAACAAAATTGGATTATATGTTAGGACAAGAATGGGAGATTGTCCCTGCCGGGGGTAAAACGGGAGAGGCTTTTTTTGCTTGCTATCAAGATCAAAGACTTTTTTTAAAACGCAATTCCTCTCCATTTCTAGCGGTATTATCTGCTGAAGGGATCGTCCCAAAGCTTGTTTGGACAAGACGATTGGAAAACGGAGATGTGATTACAGCACAACAGTGGCTGCCTGGACGTGAATTAAAGCCATCTGACATGGACCATGAAAATGTTGCACGGATGCTGCGAAAGATTCACCGCTCCGAACCAATGGTAGGAATGTTAAGCAGACTTGAAAAGCAGCCTTTACAGCCAGATACGATTTTTCAATCAATTGTAGCGGAATTGGATGAAGAAGTGCTATCATTACCTGCTGTAAAGAACACGTTGAATTTCCTTCTAAATGAGGCTGCAAATGTCACTTGTAAAGAAAAAGTGGTCTGTCATGGTGACGTCAACCATAACAACTGGCTGCTAACAGAAGACAACCAGTTGTATTTAATTGACTGGGATGGTGCAATGATTGCTGACCCTGCCATTGACCTCGGTATGCTCCTCTATTGGTATATTCCGGAAGAAAACTGGAATAGCTGGTTAGCCATGTATGGGAAGCCATTAACAGAAAACTTAAAACTAAGAATGAAATGGTATGTCGCACTTCAAACCCTATCTTCGATACAATGGTACAAAAATAAAGATAGGATTCAGGAAATGAACCAATGGATTACATTTTTAGATGACCTTTTATAATTATGAAAATGAGTCAATATTTGATACCCATTGTGACAAATTTCCCTGATTAGAAAGAATATGTTCATCCAAATCAGCTGTTTGGGCACCATGCTGACTGTAATAATATACCTCCTGCAATATGTTTTTTACATTTTGATCAATTTGTGCGTTAACCATCAGTGATTTCACTAATCGTTCCAATTGTTCACATTCGGAAACAGACCCGCAGCAATCGGTTTGGTGATTATTTAAAATATCTTTTAGTAATGAAACTTGATCCTGATGACTTAATGGCATGTCGATACACCCTTTCAAGTGAAAATAAAAAAGAATTCACAGTTAGGTTGTGAATTCTTTTTTTGTTTATACATTCATGCGACACCCCATTATTACCAATAATAAAAACAATAATTTTTTAGGAGTGGCTTAAATGAGAGTTAGGAATAAACCCTGGGCAAAGGAAATGATAGAGAATCATCCACAATATATTGTCGCTAATCCAGAAACATGTAAAGGAAAGTGGCATGAAGTTTTCGATAATGAGCAGCCCCTTCATATCGAAGTTGGGACGGGAAAAGGCAGCTTTATTACAGAAATGGCAAAGGCACATCCTGGTATTAATTATATAGGTATAGAAATTTACGATTCAGTCATCGTTACTGCTTTAGAACGATTAATTGAAGCGGATTTACCAAACTTAAGATTACTTAATGTAAATGCCAGTGATCTAAATAAATATTTTGATAAAAATGATGTGGACAGGGTCTATTTAAATTTTTCTGACCCATGGCCAAAGACCCGACATGAAAAAAGAAGGTTAACCTATAAGGACTTCTTGAAGCTGTATGAAAACATATTGGTCGATAAAGGAGAAATCCATTTTAAAACGGATAATCAAGGTTTATTTGAATATTCATTAAAGAGTTTTTCTGAATATGGATTACTGTTAACCTTTATAAGTCTTGACCTTCATAAAAGTGATTATGAAGGAAATATCATGACAGAATATGAACAAAAGTTTTCTGAAGCTGGAAATCGCATTTACCGTTGTGAAGTAAAATATCAAAACTAATACGGAAGGCAGTCTTTTTAAAGGACTGTCCTTTTTAGTATATGGTAAAATAAAATAGGAAAAACAGGGCAAAGGGGGAAGCATATGGAAACGTTAAAAATTGGCGGAGTTCAGCTTACTTGGTTATCCGGCGGCGTCACAAACTTAGATGGTGGAGCAATGTTTGGGGTCGTTCCCAAAGCGTTATGGTCAAAAAGGTACCCACCTAATGATAAGAACCTAATTGAACTTCCGACAGATCCGATCCTAATCCAAATGGATGGTAAGAATATTCTAGTAGAAGCAGGACTGGGAAAAGGGAAATTATCGGAAAAACAACTTAGAAACTTTGGAGTAACCGCGGAATCTGACGTAGAAGGTTCCTTGCAAAAATTGGATTTAGTTCCTGAGGATATCGATTATGTTTTGATGACGCATTTGCATAATGATCACGTTGGCGGCCTGACGAAGTTAGAAAACGGTGTTTATAGATCGACCTTCCCTAGAGCGAAAATTATTACTTCAACCATTGAATGGGATGAAATGAGAAATCCGAATATCCGTTCGAAAAGTACATATTGGAAGGAAAATTGGGAAGCAATTGAATCTCAAGTCATTCCTTTTGATGAAAAGTGGAGTTTAGGTCCAATAACGATGTACCATACAGGCGGTCACAGCAATGGCCATTCTATCCTGCTTATTGAAGATGAAGGTGAAATCGCTCTTCATATGGCAGATTTAATGCCGACACATGCTCATAAAAATCCATTATGGGTAATGGCCTATGATGATTATCCAATGGATTCTATCGCCGCAAAAGAAAAATGGGGTGCATATGCACAGGATAAAAACGTTTGGTTCACTTTTTATCATGATGCATTTTATCGAGCAGTCAAATGGGATACAGATGGGCAAATACAAGACAGCATAAAGCGAGTAAAATAAGGAACGATATAAATAGTACAGCCGTACCTACTATGGATACGGCTTTGCGTCTTTTATAGGGCGGGCTCTGTTGTGGCTTTCACGTCTAAAAGCGATCCAGTCTGCGCATCTGCAATAAATTCAAATTGTTCATTAACTCCATTATGATTTTTTGAGATACCGCCTTTATAAACTTGATAGTTAATTTGATGCTTCTCAAAAGGCTCTGTTACCATATGTATCCACGAGCCGTTAATCGGTCCATTTTGGCTAAATTGCTTTTTTACGTTTTCTAATACTTTTTCAGGTGAAACATATGTTTTTTGTGAAATGATTTCCTTCACCGCATAGCCGCTGATCACACCGACAGCTGCTCCAAGGATAAATGATTTCCAGTTCATAGGGCACCTCCAAGATTTCATTTTTTGCTCTTATTTCCAGTATATCTCATTTAGGATAAAGAATATAACAAATCGATGGTAAGCCATTCAAAATTTCAGTAAGATAAATATATACATATTGTTTTGCATACACAGTTGAGGGGGAATTACTTTGAATGAACAGACATTGAACCTTTTTAAAACGTTAACAGAACTCCCAGGAGCACCTGGCAATGAGCACTTGGTTAGAAATTTTATGAAAGAACAGTTATCACAATATGCAGATGAAATCGTTCAAGATAAGTTAGGCAGTATTTTTGGTGTCAAAAAAGGGAACCAAACAGGCCCAACGATTATGGTTGCTGGTCATATGGATGAAGTTGGCTTTATGGTAACCGGGATTACGGATAATGGGATGCTAAGGTTCCAAACGCTTGGTGGCTGGTGGAGTCAGGTACTATTAGCTCAACGCGTACAAGTAATGACTAATAATGGTCCCGTTATCGGTGTTGTCGGTTCGATTCCCCCCCATCTATTAGACGAATCTCAGCGAAATAAACCAATGGATATCAAAAATATGCTCATTGATATTGGTGCTGATGACCGAGCGGATGCAGAAAAAATAGGGATTAGACCAGGTCAAGCCATTCTGCCGATTTGTCCGTTTACTCCAATGGCGAATGAAAAGAAAATTCTCGCAAAAGCTTGGGATAATCGTTATGGCTGTGGTCTTGCCATTGAACTGCTACAAGAGGTAAAAGATGAAACTCTACCGAATATTCTTTATTCTGGGGCAACTGTCCAAGAGGAAGTAGGTCTCCGAGGGGCACAAACGGCTGCCAATATGATTAATCCAGATATCTTTTTTGCATTAGACGCGAGCCCTGCTAATGATATGTCAGGAAATAAAACGGAATTCGGTCAATTAGGTAAGGGAGCGTTACTCCGTATTCTCGATAGATCAATGGTGACACACCGTGGAATGAGAGAGTTTATTCTTGATACGGCTGAAACAAACAAGATTCCGTACCAATACTTTGTTTCACAAGGTGGAACGGATGCAGGACGCGTTCATCAATCCAATGAAGGTATTCCAAGTGGGGTTATCGGCATCTGCTCACGCTATATTCATACACATGCTTCCATCATTCATATCGATGACTACGCTGCTGCTAAGGAATTAATCGTAAAGCTGGTTCGAGCTTGCGACCAAACAACCGTAGATACCATCAAGGCGAACAGTTAATTTTTTAACAAGGAGGCAATTCAATTGCCTTCTTTTTATATGTAAAAAGGAGTGTCAAAAATGAAAATAATTATTGGCTCAACGAATCCAGCAAAAGTTGCTGCGGTTAAAAATACTTTTCATTATCAACAAACGGAGTTTCTTAGTTTAGACATCCCTTCAGGAGTAAGTGATCAGCCTTTTTCGGATGAAGAGACGATTAAGGGCGCAATGAACCGGGCTGTTGGTGCGTTGCAAGTGGGGAATGGTGATATCGGAATCGGACTGGAGGGAGGAGTACATGAATCCGCTCACGGTTTACTATTGTGTAATTGGGGTGCACTTGCTTCAAAAGATAGGGAGCCGATTATTGCCGGGGGAGCCAGATTTCTTCTCCCAGTTGAAATTGCAGACCGATTAAGAGCCGGTGAAGAGCTTGGCCCGGTAATGGATGATTATGCAAAAAAGGAAAATGTTCGCAAACATGAAGGGGCTGTTGGAATTTTCACGAATGGTTTGATTAACCGTTCAGAGATGTTTTCACATCTAATCAATCTTCTAGTAGGTCAATATCACTATCAAAAGGGATCAAAGAAGTAGAATTTCCAGATAATTAAAGAATTTCCTGCTATTTTCGACGGCGAAAATCGACAAAAGGCTTGTTTTTTAAATATTGTGGAAGGTATGATATAGAGATAGGACATTAGTCGTATTTTTAGGAGGCGAAAATAAGCTGAAATTCTTTAATGCCATTTTAATTGTAATCGTATCTATTTTTTTACTCAGTGCCTGTGGAAAATCAAATTTTAAAGCAGAAAGTAAGGAAACGATTGAAGTTGTGAAAGATGCACTTAATGAAAAAGCAAAAAAGCCAAACAAAAAAAGTGCAGATATTAACTTCTATTTGCCCTTTGGTTATGAAGTTGCAGAGGAATCTCCAAATAATATTATTTTAAAAAATGGGTCAAAACAATATATACTTTTTAACAATCCGCAAGAAAACAAACGAAGTGATGTCGTTTATCAATCAACCATTGCACAAAATAAAGATATAGAAGTAAATGAGCAATTTAAGGAAAGCGATCAGTTTGGATTTTTAATTATTAAAAAGCTCGAAGAAGATATGAATGAAATGACGATTGGTATCGGTGGAACAAAAATTACCACTCTGATTAAAACAAGCAGTATGAAAAATGAAGCTGTAGTGATGGCACAAATGATTAAATCAGTAGTAAATGAAAATAGATAAGGAGCCCGTACAATATGAAAAATTTAGCTTCCATGGATCAATTTGAACAACTCCGCGATGGCGGAAAAACGATTTTTATGTTCTCTGCAAACTGGTGCCCTGATTGTCGAGTGATTGAGCCTATTCTTCCAGAGGTAGAGGCAAATTACAGTGAATTCACTTTTATTCATGTTGATCGAGATCAGTTTATTGACTTATGCCAACAGCTAGAGGTTTACGGTATCCCTAGTTTTATCGCATTTGAAAATGGCAAAGAACTCGGTCGTTTTGTAAGTAAAGATCGGAAAACACAAGAGGAAATCGAAGAATTTATTAATGGATTAAAATAATTTACGTTAACTCCTCCATCTTTTTTTGAGATGGAGGTTTTTTCATGTACAATGAAGGAGTGTTAAGGAGGGATAAACATGAAAATGGATAGCATTAAAATGAAAAGAGAATTAGAATCACGCTTAGCTGGAGATGATCGGCTATTCACATATGACCGAAAACTGGATCAACTACGAATCGAACATAAAACCATCGGGAAAGGAATTACCATATCATTAGCAGGTATTGTTGCCAAGTGGCATTCTGAGAATGATAAGGCAATTGATGAAGTGGTTTATTATGTGGAAGAAGGACTAAGGGCCATGACGGACACAGTCCAGTTAACGGACCATGAGAAAAAGATTTTCCCGGTAATCCGATCCACTTCCTTTCCAACAGAAGCGGAAGAGGGTATTGCTTTTTTAACAGAAGAACACACAGCGGAAACAAAAATATATTACGCTTTTGATATGGGGACAACTTACCGTTTAATTGATGCACGAATTATGGAAAAAGAAGGTTGGCAGGCGAGCAGGATTAAAGAAATTGCCTTGTTTAATGTCAGGTCATTGAAGACAACTTTGAAAGAAGACCAAGTTGCTGGTAATACGTTTTATTTTCTAAATTCAAACGATGGCTATGATGCAAGCAGAATATTAAATAAAGGTTTTTTAAATGATATGCAAAAAAGAATTTCCGGAACAATGGTCCTTGCCGTTCCCCATCAGGATGTTTTAATCATTGCCGATATTCAAAACAATACGGGCTATGATGTACTCGCACAAATGGCAATGAGCTTTTTCGCTAATGGCCGTGTACCTATAACAGCCTTATCATTTTTATATGAAGATGGCGAACTAGAACCGATTTTTATTTTAGGAAAAACAGGCAACAAGAATGGAAAAGGATCACAATAAGTGGTCTTTTTTACTTATTCTTAGATTTTTTGTCGAAAAATTTATAATACCTGTTAAAATAGAGTGATAGAAATTGTAGAAAGAGTGATAGTTTTGAGCTGGATCCAAAACTTTTTTAAAAAGTATATAAAGGACAAAGTAGATGAATATGCTGAATATGACATACATAACAAGCAGCAGGATAGGACGATTCCTCATAAAATACATGAGGGTGGTCAACACCTAGATACTAAAATTTCATATCAGTATCCAAAAGGTAAAAAACTCTTTCACGTAAAACCAGAGGTTTCAATTGAAAAAACAGTAAAACCTAATCGACAGAAAAGGGTTGTGCAACATTCTGACCACGAAGGTTCACAAACGAAAACGGTTATTGAAAATAAAATAAGTGCACCACCCATTAAGAAAAAACCATTCCAGCTGACAGAGGTACCTTCACCTATCTTTGGTTTTAGCAGACCCGCTAGAGATCCTGAAAAAGTTGTTGAACATGAGTTAAGTCATTTTATTGATGATGTGTTTGAAAAACAGATGGATTTGAGTCCCGCTGCATTAGAGCCGGAGTCATTCCCTGAGATTTTAATTGCTGATGAAGCTGCTGGTGGGATATCTGAAGAGTTTGAAATAAAAGAAGATGTGGCAGAGATTGAAACAAGAGTTGAAGAAGAGATACAGGATTCTAGAGAGAGAGCTAGGCCGAAACGATCCCACCTTCCTTTCAATGTTATGATGTTAAAACAGGATAAATTAAAATGGGAAGACAGCAAAAGAAAAATAACAATGGCTACGGAAGTATTACCTCCTGAAAAGGTAATAGAGGAACCGATTGAGTCACCAATCGAGGAACCAATTGAGTCACCCATAAAATTAATTGATATCGAACGGATAGAAACGGAAAAACCTATCTTAGGTTCAGACAAATACGAGTTTCCTAAAATGAACTTGTTGAAACCACCGGTAAAAATTGATTCTGACACAGATTGGTTAATCCAACAACAAGAGCTTTTAAATCAAACCCTGCAAAACTTTAATGTGGGAGCAAAAGTTGTTAATGTTACTCAAGGTCCAGCGGTGACACGTTTCGAAGTCCAACCGGAGCCGGGCGTCAAGGTAAACAAAATAACAAACTTAAGCGATGATATCAAATTAAGCCTAGCAGCAAGAGACATACGGATTGAAGCACCGATTCCAGGTAAACATACAATTGGCATTGAGGTCCCTAACCAGAAATCACGGCCAGTTTTAATCAATGAAATTATTCAGAGCGCAGTTTTCCGTGAGTCAGCATCTCCGTTAACAGCTGTCCTAGGTCTAGATATTTCCGGAAAACCGATTGTTACTGATCTAAATAAAATGCCCCATGGATTAATTGCAGGGGCTACAGGTTCCGGAAAAAGTGTATGTATTAACACCATCTTAGTAAGTTTATTGTTTAAAGCAAGTCCGGATGATTTAAAGTTATTATTAATCGACCCTAAAATGGTAGAACTTGCTCCATACAATCGTATCCCGCATCTAGTTAGTCCAGTTATTACAGATGTGAAGGCAGCTACGGCATCCTTGAAATGGGCTGTGGATGAAATGGAGAGGCGCTACGAGTTATTTGCCCATACAGGAGTTCGTGACATCACTAGATTTAATGAACTAGCAATTAAACATAAACAATACGCTGATAAATTACCGTTTATTGTCATCATTATTGATGAATTAGCAGATTTAATGATGATGTCACCCGCCGATGTTGAAGAGGCGATTTGCAGGATTGCTCAAAAAGCAAGAGCATGTGGTATTCATTTAATTGTCGCTACCCAAAGACCATCGGTGGACGTTATTACTGGTCTAATTAAAGCGAACATCCCTACACGGATTGCCTTTTCTGTTTCTTCACAGGTCGATTCCCGGACGATCATTGATATTAGTGGTGCTGAGAAATTACTTGGACGGGGAGATATGCTCTTTTTAGAGAATGGCTCTTCAAAACCAGTTCGTCTCCAAGGAACTTATGTGTCAGACGAGGAAATTGACCTTGTTGTTGGCCACGTCAGAGAGCAGCGAGAGCCTGATTATTTATTTGAACAAGAGGAATTATTGAAAAAGGCACAGATTACAGAGGATGAAGATGAGCTCTTCTATGAAGCCTGTGAATTTATTATTGAGCAGGGACTTGCCTCAACCTCTAGCTTACAGCGTAGATTTAAAATCGGTTATAACCGTGCGGCAAGACTTATGGATATGCTCGAATCGAATGGTTTTATTACAAGTGCAAATGGCAGCAAGCCGCGAGAAGTCTTGATTACAGAATCAGACTTGGAGTCCATGCATGAGTCGGGTACAATGAATTAATTTTTTGTTTAGTTTTGATCAAATGAACAAAAAATAAGGTATCAAATAGTTTTTATTGATAAACCATGTTATAATACTTAAATGTGATTTGCGTATAGAATTTTGTGCGTTAGCAAATTAAAGCACCAATGTGTTTCGTTTTAAATTTTGTCTAGCTGCAGCGCCTAGGGCGCTTCTGCTTTTCGTTATTAGCATTTCAAGATAGATGTCATATACTGTTTTACAGATAGACGTTGGTTGGAGGTTCTTTACATGACTATTTACCATTTTGTAGGTATAAAGGGGTCAGGAATGAGTGCATTAGCACAAGTTCTCCATAATATGAATTTCGATGTACAAGGCTCCGATGTCGAAAAGCACTTTTTTACTCAACTAGCCCTTGAAGAATCAGGAATAAAGATTCTCCCCTTTCAAAAGGAAAACATTAAACCAGGGTTGACGATTATTGCTGGTAATGCTTTTCCTGATACACATGAGGAAATTCAAGAGGCTATGAAGCTCGGATTACCAATTATTCGTTACCATAAATTTTTAGGCGATTTTATGCAAAGTTTTACGAGTGTAGCCGTTACGGGTGCACACGGTAAAACGTCTACAACTGGTCTGCTTGCCCATGTTATTCAAGGTGCAAAGCCAACTTCGTTTTTAATTGGTGACGGGACAGGTAAGGGCGAGGAAGGCTCTAAATATTTTGTTTTCGAAGCATGTGAATATAGAAGACACTTTTTGTCTTATTTTCCAGACTATGCAATTATGACTAACATTGATTTTGATCACCCTGATTATTTTGCCAATATTGATGATGTCTTTTCTGCATTTCAGGAAATGGCCGTTCAAGTTAAGAAGGGGATATTCGCATACGGGGATGATGAACAGCTTCAAAAAATTCAAGCAAAGGTCCCAGTCTTGTTTTATGGTTTTGATGAGGAAAATGACTACCAAGCCAAAAATCTTGTCAAAACTACAAGTGGAACGACCTTTGATGTATTCATTCGTAATACATTCTACGACACATTTACGATTCCTACATTCGGTGAGCACAGTGTGTTAAATGCGCTTGCTGTCATTGGCGTGTGTCACTATGAGGAAATAGATGTTTCGATTGTTAAGGAACAATTGAGCAGTTTCCAAGGAGTGAAACGAAGATTTACAGAGAAAAAAATTGGATCACAAATTTTGATTGATGATTATGCACATCATCCGACAGAAATTAAAGCGACCATTGATGCTGCCAATCAAAAATATCCAGATCGTGAAGTTGTAGCTGTGTTTCAGCCTCATACGTTTTCGCGGACCCAAGCATTTCTTGAGGATTTTGCAAAAAGCTTGCGGTTAGCAGATAAGACCTATTTATGTGAAATTTTTGGTTCTGCTCGGGAAAATCACGGTAAATTGACGATTAATGATTTACAAAATAAAATTGAAGGTGCAGAAATTTTGTCTGAAGAAAATACTTCTATACTTGAGAAACACCGAGATAGTGTGATCATTTTTATGGGTGCGGGAGATATTCAAAAATTCCAGGAATCCTATGAAAACCAACTTACCTTATAACAAAAAAGGATGTCCGTAACCATACGGACATCCTTTTTTGAATTTACTTTAGGTTATTAGGATTTAGTCCTTCAAGTTCAGGGATAACGAAAAGACCGTCTTTACGGATCAACACATCATCGAAATAAATCTCTCCCCCGCCGTATTCCGGACGCTGAATGTTTACCATATCCCAGTGAATATTAGAATGATTACCATTAAAAGCCTCATCATAGCATTGCCCTGGTGTAAAGTGGAAGCTGCCGGCAATTTTTTCGTCGAATAAAATATCCTGCATTGGGTTTAAGATATATGGATTTACACCGATGGCAAACTCCCCAACATATCGTGCCCCTTCATCCGTATCAAATATTTTATTAATACGTTCTGTATCATTGGCAATTGCCTCAGCAATTTTACCGTCCTTAAAGGTTAGTTTTACATTTTCAAACGTAAAGCCTTGGTAAGGGGATGGGGTATTATAGGTAATAACACCGTTTACTGAATTACGTACAGGAGCTGTATAAACCTCGCCATCCGGGATATTCGCTAGACCAGCACACTTAATTGCGGGGATATCCTTAATCGAGAAGCTAAGGTCAGTTCCAGGACCTTTTAGACGTACTTTGTCAGTGCGGTTCATTAATTCAGCAAGGCTGTCCATCGCTTTATCCATTTTTCCATAATCCAAATTACAAACGTCAAAATAGAAGTCCTCAAACGCCTCCGTACTCATTTTCGCTAACTGAGCCATGTTTGCTGTTGGATAGCGAAGGACAACCCATTTTGTTTTCGGTACACGGATGTCACGATGAACCTTTTTACCAATCGTATTCCCATGAATCTTTACCTTATCGTCGGGCACGTCAGCCTGCTCGTTAATGTTATCACCAGAGCGCAGCCCTATGTATGCATCCATTTTTTCCATTACATTTGCTTCAAAATCTGCAATCATATTGTATTGCTCTTCCTGTGCTCCAAGCAATAAAGCACGGTCTACTTGTTGATCTTTTAGTAGGACAAAAGGATATCCACCTGCGAGATATGCTTCCTTAACAAGTGCTGTTACTAGCTCACGCTGCAGGCCAAAGTTTTCGATCAAAACCTTTTCACCCTTTTGCAGTGCCACCGAGTAATTAATTAAATTCTTAGCTAGTTTTTCAATACGAGGATCTTTCATGTCATATCCCTCCAAAAAAAGAAATTTTTAATATACATATTCTATTTTAACCGATTACATCAGGTTGTGATAAATTTTTAATTTAAAAGTAAAACGTATTGTAATCCTTTGCAGGAAAATGAGACAATCATCTTGAAGTAGTATATGATACCTATTACGTTTAATCGAGCAATTGTTAGGTAATACATAAGGTAAATAAGCGGAGGTAATACGAAATGGTAATTATTTTATACTTAAGCATCGCTTTGATTGCGATTGCGTTTTTAGTGCTTGTCATTTATTTAGTAAGAACTCTAAACTCTCTCCAGGAAACCCTGTCAAGTGTTTCAAAAACGCTTATAGGAGTAGAAAAACAGTTGGACGGAGTCACACAAGAAACAACTGCACTTTTACAGAAAACAAACGCACTTGCTGATGATATTCAAGAAAAGTCAAAAAGTTTAACGAGTGTTGTCACTGCGGTAAAGGACGTCGGGTCGACCGTAACTAAATTCAATGGGACGTTAAAAAATCTAACAGATTCATTTGATATACAGGTAGAAGAAAACAAAGAAAAAATATCTCAAATAGTTCAATGGAGTAATGTTTTCCTTGAACTAAAGGATAAATGGAATGCTAAGAAGGAAGCGAAAAAAGAGAGTAATCTCGAAGAAATGAAAAGGGTAAGGTCAAGATAGAAAATTTTTATAATATAAGGGAGGAATCCATAATGAGTAGTAAAGATTACGAAACACGAGAAACAAATCAAAGTAAAAGTGAAGACTCCTCAAGCAGTTTTTTATTAGGAGCACTGATTGGCGGTTTAGTAGGTGCAGCAGCTGCAATCTTCTTAGCCCCCAAAACAGGGAAGGAGCTTCGAAGCACGCTTAACAACCAAGCGGGGACACTAAAAGAAAAAACGGTCCAATTAATGAATAAAACAAAGACGCCAGTTGAAGTAGAAGAGGATTACTATATTCCAATCGGTGAAGTGCCAAAAACAAATCGAGAAGGTTCTGTAGATGAACTAGCCATAAGAAAAAAATTAGAAGAAGCTAAAAAAGCGTTTGAAGAGGAAGAATATAAAGTAACCCATTAAAAAATCTTAATATTTGTAACAGAAATGGTGAAGTGATAAAATGACTTCACCATTTACTTTTTTTGGAGGTAAGAATATGTTAAAAAAAATAGATACACTAGAACAATTTGAGGACGTCCTGAACCAAGAAGATCAATTTTTTCTGTTAAAACATAGTTTAACATGCCCAATTAGTGACGCGGCCTATAAGGAGTATCAAAAATACGCAGGAGAAGATGAAAGTGTCCCAACGTATTATTTAGCCGTTCAAGATGCACGTCCACTTTCTAATGAGATTGCCGAGAAATTTGAAATTAAACATGAATCACCACAAGTCCTTCTATTTAATAAAGGCGAGGCAATTTGGAATGCATCACACTGGAAAATTACCAATCGGTCCTTGAAAAATGCAAAAGGTGAAAATTTATAGGCAACATTGTAAAAATTCCACATAGAATGACTTAGTATACCACACTTTACTTTAGTGCTTAAAAGCGTTTAATCATTAAAGAAAAAAGTCGTGACAATAAAGTTCTTTTTAGATATAATAATCCTAATTATAAAATTGTTGGCTTTGTTAAAGAATAATGTTGATTTTTGCCACTTGTTGATTGTAGTGGAAGGCACGAAGACTCCTGCGGGAGAAGCGAAACAGGCGAGACCCCGCAGACACGCAGTGTCGAGGAGGCTCGGCGGTCGCCCGCGGAAAGCGAAGTGCCTGGAACGGAAATCAACAACTAAGTTTAAAAGAGCCAAATTGTTAAAAATTTGGGAGCAGGCTGGCAGTATTCGATAATCTGTCAAGCTATTGAAAGGACGGGGACAAAAAAGTGGGCAATAGTAATTTGGAACAATTAAGGACTCGTGTCGATAATCTTAACTTAGAACTGTTAAAGCTGATTAATGAAAGAGCTCAACTCGTCCAAGAGATTGGGAAAGCAAAAGAAACACAAGGTGTTTATAAATACGACCCAGTTCGTGAAAGAAAAATGCTGGATGTGATTAAAGAGAACAACGATGGACCATTCGATAATGCAACCATTGACCATTTGTTCAAGGAAATTTTTAAGGCTGGACTAGATTTGCAAAAAGATGATCATCAAAAAGCACTTCTTGTCTCTAGAAAAAAGAAACCTGAAAATACCATTGTTAATTTAAAAGGTGAAACAATCGGTGACGGAAAACAGCATTTTGTTTTTGGTCCATGTGCAGTCGAATCTTATGAGCAGGTCGCAACTGTTGCTAAAGCAATGAAAGAAAAAGGTTTAAAGCTGCTTCGCGGCGGTGCCTATAAACCTAGAACTTCTCCATATGATTTTCAAGGCTTGGGTGTTGAAGGCTTAAAAATCTTAAAAAGAGTAGCAGTTGAATATGATATGGCCGTTATTAGTGAGATTGTAAATCCAGCAGATATTGAAATGGCGATTGATTATATTGATGTTATCCAAATTGGTGCCCGTAACATGCAAAACTTTGAATTGTTAAAAGCTGCAGGTGCAGTAAATAAGCCTGTTCTTTTAAAGCGTGGGATTGCAGCTACGATTGAAGAATTTATTAATGCTGCGGAATATATTATGGCACAAGGAAATGGGCAAATTATTCTTTGTGAACGTGGAATTCGAACATATGAACGGGCAACCAGAAATACGCTTGATATTTCTGCAGTCCCTATTCTTAAGCAAGAAACACACTTACCAGTAATGGTCGACGTTACGCACTCAACAGGTAGGAGAGACTTACTCCTTCCATGTGCAAAAGCTGCACTTGCGATTGGTGCCGATGGCGTTATGGCAGAAGTTCATCCAGATCCAGCGGTAGCACTATCAGATTCTCAGCAACAAATGAACCTTGATCAGTTTAATACTTTTTATAGTGAACTACTCGCTTCCAACCTCGTTAGAATTTAGAGGATAGAAAGGACCTTCTGTATTTGTTTGCAGAAGGCCTTTTTTATTGAAATTGCTGAAAACGAGAACAAATTTGATTGCGACTTGACCGTTCTTATCGTATGATTAAATACATAATTAAAGATTGTATACTTTATCACAAATAGAAAAGTGAAGCGACCTCAGGGGACAAGGCGCTGAAGCTAGATAAAAAAGTGACTAGATTATCGAAAATTGCTGTAAAATAAAGAAAATACGTATAGTGTCTAAGGAGAGTGTTAAACGTGAATATTACAATTTATGATGTTGCTCGTGAAGCAAATGTTTCAATGGCAACCGTTTCACGTGTAGTCAATGGAAATCCAAATGTAAAGCCAGTTACTCGAAAGAAAGTATTAGAGGTCATTGAAAGACTCGGCTATCGTCCAAATGCGGTTGCAAGAGGATTGGCCAGCAAAAAGACAACAACGGTTGGGGTAGTGATTCCTGACATTTCGAATATCTTTTTTGCAGAACTAGCACGCGGTATTGAAGATATCGCAACCATGTATAAGTACAATATTATTTTAAGCAATTCTGACCAGAATATAGAAAAAGAATTCCACTTATTAAATACCATGTTAGGAAAACAGGTTGATGGTATTGTATTTATGAGCGGAAACATTACAGGCGAACATGTAGTAGAATTCGAAAAGTCACCTGTACCAATTGTATTAGCGGGATCAATTGAGGAATCAGGTAAGATTCCTTCTGTTAATATAAATTATGAGCAAGCCGTATATGAATCAGTGAAGGAATTTATTGACAAAGGTCATAAAAATATTGCATTTGTCATTGGACCTTTACAAGAGCCAAAAAATATCCACAAAAAACTTAAGGGTTATCAACGTGCTATTGTTGAAGCTGGATTAGCTTTTAATGAAGAACTTATTGTAGAAGGTGATTACACCTATGATTCTGGATTAGAGGCATTTGAAAAATTATTAGAAGCAACTAACAGACCAACTGCGATACTAGTTGGATCAGATGAAATGGCACTTGGTGTCGTTCATGGTGCGGAGGATAAAGGCTATAAAATCCCTGAGGACTTTGAGGTAATTACGTCAGATAATACTAGGCTTTCACTAATGGTACGCCCTCAATTGACCACAGTGGTTCAGCCATTATACGATATTGGTGCTGTCGCCATGCGTTTGCTAACTAAACTTATGAACAAAGAAGAGGTAGAAGAGCAAACTGTCATATTGCCACATCGTATTGAACACCGTAATTCAACTAAATAAAAGATAAAAAAGGAAGCGCCTAATGGACGCTTCCTTTCGTTATTTAATCCTCCATTGTTGAAAGGTCACCTGTTGGTAAGTTGAGCTCCCATGCCTTTAGGACACGTCTCATAATTTTACCACTTCTTGTTTTTGGCAATTTATCACGGAAGTCAATTTCTCTTGGAGCTGCATGAGCTGCTAGTCCTTTTTTGACAAACAGTCTGATTTCTTCCTTAAGTTCATCAGATGCGACATAGCCCTCTCTTAGGGCAATAAATGCTTTAATAATTTCCCCGCGAACTGGGTCGGGCTTACCGATAACACCAGCCTCTGCAATAGCCGGATGCTCAATTAGCTTACTTTCTACTTCAAATGGTCCAACGCGTTCACCAGCGGTCATAATAACATCATCGACACGACCTTGGAACCAGAAGTATCCATCTTCATCCATGTATGCTGAATCGCCAGAGAAATACCAGCCGCTTGGCATAAAATAAGAATCATACTTTGCAGGGTTGTTCCAAATCGAATACATCATCGATGGCCACCCCTTTTTAATCGCAAGATTTCCCATACGATATGGTGGAAGTTCATTCCCTTGGTCATCGACGATTGCAGCTACGACACCAGGAATCGGTTTACCCATTGAACCAGGTTTAATTTCCATACATGCATAGTTACTTATAAGCTGTGCTCCAGTCTCAGTCATCCACCAATTATCGTGAATTCTTTTGTTAAAAACTTTTACACCCCATTTTACTACCTCAGGATTTAAAGGCTCACCAACACTTAAAACATGGCGAAGGCTGCTTAGATTGTATTTCTTTACAATTTCATCTCCTGCACCCATTAACATTCGGAAAGCAGTTGGGGCACTGTACCAAACAGTTACTCCGAAGTCTTCAATCATTTTGTACCAAGTATCAGGGCTAAAGCGACCACCGACAATGACATTTGATGTTCCAGTTAACCATGGTCCAAAAATACCGTAAGACGTCCCTGTAACCCAGCCTGGGTCAGCCGTACACCAATAAACATCTTCTTCTTTTAAATCCAATACCCATTTAGCTGTTTGATATTGTTGAATCATTGCATTATGTACATGCAGTACCCCTTTAGGTTTACCAGTTGAACCAGAAGTATAATGAAGAATGAGACCATCTGTGCGATCAACCCATTCAATTCTTAATTGGTTGCTTGCTCCTTCAAACCTTTTCAAAAAGTCAACATAAAGTCCTTTTTCTTCGACATTTTGGCCGATAAGGAAAATATGTTTTAATGACGGCAGCTCATCAACAGGTACACGTTCTAACAGTTCAGGAGTGGTCACTAGAACTTTTGCTTCACTATCCTGTAAACGATCTCTTACTGCCCCTTCCATGAAGGCCTCGAATAATGGACCGACAATCGCTCCAAGCTTAATAGCTCCCAAAACAGTAAAATATAACTCAGGGGATCGTGGCATAAAAATAAAAACGCGGTCTCCCTTTTCTACATCTCCATATGTTTTTAGGACATTTCCAGCTTTATTTGAAAGCTCTTTCATTTCTTTGTAGGTGTACTTTTCATTTCTGGTATTATCACGATAATAAAGGGCTATTTTATTCTTTCGAAAAGTTTCTGTGTGGCGGTCGATTGCCTCATATGCCATATTCACAAGACCTGTTTCATACCAAGAGAATTCCTTCTCCGTTTCCTCCCAATTGAAGGTCTTATACTTTTCTTCATAATTAGCTAAATTATGCTCCCCTTGCATAACTGGCAGTTTCTCCACTTTCATTCCATTTCCCCCTTGTGCTAGTATGAGATAATTATAGTACAAATATATACTATTCTCAATTTTAAAAATCTTTTTAATAAATTTGTTTCTGACACATAAAAAATGACAAAAATTCTGTATAATGGAATTGGTATGCGAAGATTTTTCAGGCGGTGAAGTAATGGAACATAAAAAAACGTATAATGCTAAAGAATTGAAAACGCCCCATGGAAATTTAATTATTGAAGGTCCGATTTCTTCGGATAAACTTGCTGGTTATGAATTTCATGAACATCTTACCGCTTTTCGTCCCCCAGAACAGCAGCATCAAGCTTTGGTTGGGATCGCACAACTCGAAGAAGGGCGGATTATTATCGCAAGACATCACCATACCATCGTTGGTTATGTGACCTACCTATTTCCGGACCCGCTTGAAAGATGGTCGGAAGACAAAATGGATAATTTAATTGAATTAGGTGCCATTGAAGTGATTCCTCAATTTAGAGGCTGTGCGGTGGGGAAAAATTTGCTTACAGTATCGATGATGGATGATGCTATGGAGGATTATTTAATTATAACAACAGAATATTATTGGCATTGGGATTTAAAGGGAACAGGTTTAAATGTTTGGGAGTATCGAAAAATCATGGAAAAAATGATGAATGCTGGCGGTCTGGAGTGGTATGCAACGGATGACCCAGAGATTTGTTCACATCCAGCTAACTGTTTGATGGCGAAAATCGGAAAAAGGGTAGATGTAGAAACCATTCAAAGATTCGATCGTCTTCGTTTTATGAACCGTTTTATGTATTAATAAGGCTCTTTTCTTAAGCTTTGTTGCTTTTTATAATGAAATAATGATTTTTCTGTGTTTTCACCGAAAACAGAAAAAATCTAATAAGAAAAGAGCTAGCAAACTAATTTCAATGGTGCAAAATAACTATTTCCACGTTAAAATCGGCTTTAGGATTTTAACAACAATCGTTACAAAAGCAGCAATTAATACAAAACTCACCTGAGATGTAACGATTAAATTTGAGGGGGCATTTTGGATGATAGTGGAAGAGATAATGAAAACCGAGATTATTACGGTTACTCCTAACGTTTCAATTGCTGATACAATGAGATTAATGGAAATAAAAAGAATTCGTCATATACCTGTTATTAATGCAGATCAACAGCTTGTTGGTATTGTAACGTTATCGGATATTCGTGATGCTGCACCTTCTATATTTCGAGCTGACGAACATTTGGATGATTTACAAAAACCTGTTGAAACCATAATGAAAAAGGACGTAATCACAGGTCATCCACTTGATTTTGTTGAAGAAATTGCAGCTGTTTTTTATGAGCATAAAATCAGCTGCTTACCTATTACAAACAATCAGAAACTTGTTGGAATTGTTACAGAAACAGATTTATTAAGAACACTTGTCGAGTTGACTGGTGCCCACCAGCCTGGGTCCCAAATTGAAATCAGGGTGCCTAATCTTGCTGGAAAGCTAAGTGAGATTACTAGCATCATCAAAGGTCGGAAAGCGAATATTCTGAGTGTTCTTGTATACCCGGACAAAAAAGATGATCAATTTAAAATACTTGTTATAAGGCTGCAAACGATGAATCCAATTGCTCTTATTCAGGATTTAAAACAATCTGGTCATGATGTTTTATGGCCCAATCTGCCAGGTGTTCCCCAATGATTAACCAATGTTCATTTATCTTTTCAGAAGAGCTATTAAAATATAAATTCAACAGTGATCATCCATTTAATCAGTTTCGACTTAAGCTAACTGTAGATTTGTTACATAGATTAAATGCTCTTGACCAAAGGCATGTGGTTCCTCCGAGAATGGCAACAGAGGAAGAACTTAGCCTTATTCATGACCCTAGCTATATTGAAGCTGTAAAAATGGCAGGGCATGGACAGCTTTCACAAACAGTGGCCGAAAACTATGGATTAGGAACGGAAGATACACCTATTTTCCCTAATATGCATGAAGCAAGCGCTCTTTTGGTGGGAGGGACATTAACGGCTGTCGATCAAGTAATGACTGGCCAGTCTCTTCACTCCCTTCATCTTGGAGGTGGATTGCACCATGGTTTTCGGGGAAAAGCTTCTGGATTTTGCATTTACAATGATAGTTCAGTAGCTATTAAATATTTGCAGAATAAATATCATGCAAGGGTTCTTTATGTAGATACAGATGCCCATCACGGAGATGGTGTCCAATGGTCCTTTTACGATGATCCCAATGTCTGTACCTTATCCATTCATGAAACAGGGAGATACTTGTTTCCTGGAACAGGTAATGTTAACGAAAGAGGGCAGGGAGAGGGTTATGGTTATTCCTTTAATATTCCAGTGGATGCATTTACTGAGGATGACTCATGGCTGCATGCTTATACTCAATCACTAAGGGAAGTAGCTGAATTTTTTAAACCTGATATTATTCTGACTCAAAATGGAGCAGACTCCCATTATTATGATCCCCTTACACATTTATCAGCCACCATGAAGATCTATCGTGAAATTCCAAAACTCGCACATGAAATTGCCCATCAATATTGTGGAGGTAAATGGATTGCCGTTGGCGGCGGTGGCTATGATATTTGGCGGGTTGTTCCAAGGGCTTGGGCACTTATCTGGATGGAAATGACTGAAAACTCAAACTGTTGTGGAAGTTTACCGCAGGATTGGCTTAACCACTGGCAGGATAAGGCACCTTTTACTCTTCCTATGAATTGGGATGACCCAAATGATATGTACAAGCCGATCCCTAGGAAGGCTGAAATAACCGAAAAGAATTTACTTACTCTTGAAAAAGCACTCTATCCAATCAGAAATCATCAAAAAAGTGAATCGTCATAAAGTTGCAAATACTGGCGTATAGGCGGAAATACTGGCGTATGGGCAGAAATACTGGCGTATGGGCAGAAATACTGGCGTATAGGCAGAAATACTGGCGTATGGGCAGAAATACTGGCGGATAGC
>NZ_JBALNQ010000069.1:63627-89327 GCF_036961885.1 Neobacillus niacini
AAATACTGGCGGATGGCGGGGATTTACTCTCGTATAGCAGGATTTACTCTCGTATAGGGAGAAATACTGGCGTATAGCATAGTTAACGCCTATAAACAAAAGGAGCATGGAATTTAATCCATGCTCCTTTTGTTATCTTTAATTAAGGTGTAAAGCCAACATCCACGATATTAGATGGTGCAGACTCATTCCCTGCGATATCAACGGCAGTTACATAATAGCTGCCAATTGATACTGTTAAGGAAAGATTAGAACCGCTCATTATACTTGTGATCTTTGATCCGTCTTCATAAACCCGATAGCCAACAATATCATTATCAGCTGGAGCAGACCAAATAAGATTATTACCTGATAGTGAAAGCGTCACAGTATCAGGCCGTTTTCCGTTATCGACCATTTTATCATCAGGAACAAGGATATTTCCCCAACGTTCCTTTTTTGGTATTAGTTGATTCGTATCACTAAAATTCTTACCTACCATTTGTGTAATGAAGTCAGGATTAAGAATGACCCCTTTTTGGGCAAATTCAGCTGGCGTTGTATCTAAAGCTAAATACTTTTTATCGCCAATTTGTACATAGTTTCCTGAAATCAAACTATCATCTTGCTTCGTTGGAACATTTTCAACATTAAAGTAATCACTTTCAACTAAACCTGCCTGTGAGCACGCATCTGAAGGTAATAAACCTGAAACAACGCAAAACGAGCGCTTCACAATACCTGATGGTGCCTTAAAGGATTCTTGTGGGCTAATCAATTCAGGTTTAATATCATAAGCTGCATTAATTAACTCTGCCCATAGATTGTTCGTTCTCTGTGAATAGGACATACCACCAGTCAATAATGACTTTGGCGTATCATAGCCATTCCAAATTCCAAAAGTTACACTTGGATTGGTAGCCACAAACCAATTGTCATTATATTCATGTCCAGTCCCTGTTTTACCTGCCCAATCTGCTTTAAATTTTAATTTACTTGTGATACCTTGAGCTGTACCGCTATTGATTACATCACGCATCATATCAAGCGTTAAAAACGCTGTCTGCGGTTTGAAAACATCAACTGGTTTTACTTCATGTTGGTAGATAACATTGCCATCTTTATCGACTATTTTTTCAATCATGTAAGCATCAATAAATTTACCCTCATTGGCAAAGGTGCCAAAGGCATTGGTATTTTCTTCGACTGTTACCCCATTTTTCATTGATCCAATAGATGTTGAGAGATTGGTATAATCTTCACTTCTTAGAGAGGTAAAGCCCATTTTCTCTAGATATTTTGCAGGCTGCTGACCAATTATATCTTTATATAGCTTGACTGCAGGTACGTTATAAGATTTTTTTAGGGCATATCTTGCTGAGGTAATCCCGCTGTACCTCTTGTCATAGTTGTTTGGCCAAGGTCTGGAAATGGAAGGCTCGAGCCTTAAGGCTACATCCGGTAAAGGTGTACCTGGTGATGCTTTCCCCAATTCAATGGCTGGTGCATAAACGAGTAAGGGCTTCATCGTCGATCCATTTTGGCGGACAGCGCTAGTCGCATGATTAAGCTCCTGTTTATTGTGGTCTCTTCCACCTACAAAACTAATGATTTTACCCGTTTTATTTTCAATCAGCATAGCTCCTACTTCAACAGGTTCCTTAACGATGATGGTTTCACCTGTTTCAGGGTCCTGTTTCTCTTGGTTCTTTTCAGGTCCATAGTTTTTGTAGTTATTCTTTACATCTTGGAATACTTCATATATTTCTTTGTTAATGGTTGTATGAATCTCGTATCCATTTTGGCGTAAATTTTGGTTGGCTAATGTTCGGTATTGATAAAAAAGGTTTTCATCTTCTTTTAAATCCTTTTCTTCATAGCCATCATTTTTCGCCAATACATTGGTTAAAACTTCGATCGCCCGCTTTTCAACTTCAAAGGTTAAGTAAGGATATTTTTCGATAGGGTTAACCCCAGCAGGAATAAAATCCTTTGTAATATCATAGGCTGTGGCTTCAGCATACTGGGTTTCGTCAATGTGGCCGCCATCATACATTCTTTTTAAAACCGTTTTCATTCGAGTCAGACCAGGTTCTAAATTGTTCTTCACCGTACCTTCTCTCGTAAAAGGTGTATAGCCGAAGGGACTTTGAGGTAACCCTGCAATAAACGCTGCTTGTGGAAGGGTTAATTCGCCGGCATTTTTCCCGAATATTCCTTTGGCTGCTGCTTGAACACCACCGATATTTTTACCAGATGAATTTCTTCCAAATGTAGAAACGTTTAAGTAAGCTTCTAGAATTTCCTTTTTGCTAAAAAACTTCTCTAAACGGAGGGCAAGCAAGATTTCATTTGCTTTTCTTTCAAAGGAAACTTCATTTGTTAAAATTTGGTTTTTGATTAATTGTTGTGTTAAGGTACTTCCGCCTGTTTGATTTGCTGAGTTTGTGACTTCTTGGAATACTGCACGAAAAACAGCTTTCGGCACAACACCTTTGTGTTCATAAAAATATTCATCTTCTGTTGCAATAACGGCTTTTACTAGGTAATCCGAAACTTGATCAATTTTCACTTCTTCACGTTCGAGATCTGTCCTTAGCTTACCTAGATAGACATTGTCAGAAAAGTATAAGTCCGATGTTTCCGTATAATTATAAATATCTTTTTTCATGCTATCATATGAGCGAACAGGTTCGTCCTTAACGAGCGAAGCGAAATAGCCCGCTCCCACACCTGTTGCAAATGCTCCCCCAAGGATGATAACAGTCATT
Source organism: Neobacillus niacini (assembly GCF_036961885.1). Classification (GTDB taxonomy): domain Bacteria; phylum Bacillota; class Bacilli; order Bacillales; family Cytobacillaceae; genus Neobacillus; species Neobacillus niacini_H. Next base: position 66,378 of record NZ_JBALNQ010000069.1, read on the forward strand.
AGAAGCAGTATAAGGTTCCAAAATACCTGGTATGTAATACGTGCACTTTTTACTGTTTTTTTATGGGTAAACAAGTTAGTTATGGACTTTAATTTCTCAATCCACGCTTGCACTTTATCATTCATAGAATCACCTCTTTTAAAATCAAATATATTATAGCATAATGATATATGTAAAATTGACAAACTTCTACATTTTTCTGTTATTACCAGTTCTTGTTTGACAGCTGGTATAAATTATGGTAAAAATCTTATAAGTTATAAATTTAATAATCAAGCTATGAAGGGAATCTACTGTAGGTCTTCTATCCCTGTTTTTAGAGAGTCAGCGGCTGGTGAAAGCTGACACAAATAGAAGAGTGAATTACGTCCCAGAGCTTTCCCCGTGAAAATAGAAGTAACGGAGAACGGTAAAAACCGTTAATTTTTCGAGTTGGAGGATTTTTCCTCAAGCCGGGTGGTACCGCGCGTATATGCGTCCCTGCATTTTTTGCAGGGGCGCTTTTTGTTGTTTTGGCTTTAAGGCAGTAGAAGACCTGACCCCCGATAAAACGCGGGGGAAGTGTCATCAACGAAATGAGTGTTGATGGAAAATAAACCAGCAACAGTATGAATATTAAAAAATGGAGGAAATCGAAATGGATTTATTGCAAGATTTATCATGGCGTGGACTCATTTACCAGCAAACAGATGAAGAAAGTCTTAAGGATTTGATTGGCAAGGAGCAAATATCCCTTTACTGTGGAGCAGACCCAACTGCAGACAGCTTGCATATTGGTCACTTGGTACCGTTTTTAACGCTTAGAAGATTTCAACAGCATGGCCATCGTCCGATCGTATTGGTAGGCGGAGCGACAGGACTAATCGGTGACCCGAGTGGAAAGAGTGAGGAGCGTAATCTTCAAACACTTGAAGCCGTACAAAAAAATGTTGAGGGTATACAAAAACAATTAGAAGCTATTTTTGATTTCAATGGAGACAATGGTGCTGTCATGGTCAATAACTATGACTGGGCTGGATCGATGGATATTGTTTCGTTCTTACGTGACATTGGTAAACATATTGGAGTCAATTATATGCTGGCAAAGGATACCATTGCTTCAAGACTTGATTCAGGCATATCGTTTACGGAGTTCACTTATACAATCCTGCAGGCAATGGATTTCAATCACCTATACGAGAATTTTAACTGTAAATTACAAGTTGGCGGCAGTGACCAATGGGGAAATATTACTTCTGGACTAGAATTAATTCGTAAAATGCAGCCGGAGGGTTCGAAGGCATTTGGCTTAACGATCCCGCTTGTTACAAAAGCAGACGGAACAAAATTTGGAAAAACAGAAGGTGGAGCAGTTTGGCTTGACGCTAAGAAGACAACACCTTATGAATTCTACCAATTCTGGATTAATAGTGGAGATGCAGATGTTGTTAAATACTTGAAGTACTTTACTTTCTTATCACATGAAGAAATTGAAGGACTAGAAAAGTCAGTACAAGAAGAACCGCATTTACGTAAGGCACAAAAGGCTTTGGCAGAGGAAATGACACGTCTGATTCATGGTGAAGATTCGCTGAAGCAGGCGATTAAAATAACAGAAGCCTTATTTAGCGGCGATGTTAGAAGCCTATCTGCTTCAGAGATTGAGCAGGGTTTCAAAGACGTTCCTTCCTTTACTGCTGTTGATACAGATGGCAACTTGGTTGATTTATTAGTAGCTGCAAAAATTTCTCCATCTAAGCGCCAGGCTCGAGAAGACATCGCCAATGGTGCGGTAACAGTGAATGGTGAACGCATTACAGATCCATCCTATGTATTAGAGGAATCTGATCGGATAGAAGGTCAGTTCACGATTATAAGACGAGGGAAAAAGAAGTATTCGTTGATTAGATACTAATTCATTAAGAAAACCGGCCTTGGCCGGTTTTTATATAATTGTAGGTAGTGGGCATTAATGGTGAGAATTTTATCAACGTCTAACATATAATAAGCCACACTTTAGGGGGTACACTTATGAAGTTTCTCATCCATGCTATTTTTATCATCCTTTTCCTCCTACTAACTTTCTTTGGACTAGGACCAGTACTGTATGCCGACGGTGTTATACAAGAGAGACTTTGGACGGCAGCGGTAGTTGTCGCACTCTATGCACTACTTGCGTTCTTATATTCAAGAGCGATCAAGTGGATCAATAAGAAATAAAAATGCCGTGCCAGCAATGGAACGGTTTTTTTTGAGCCTATAAGCGGGAGGAGAATTCAACCAATACAAATAAGAATAATAAATATTCATTATTTTTTCAAAAGGTAAAATATTCAAAAAGTGTTCACAAATTCAACATAAACAACCATCCACCCTATGGTACTTTTATTATGTGAAGATTTTAATGTATTTTAGTTTTTTATGGAGTTGAATTCTGTGTAACTCCAATTGCTATATGACCTTTTTATCTGACTTTAAAAAAACACTTTTTCCTTCTTCTTTCACCTAGATACTCCACTGTTCAATTTCATAGATTTACATCATTTTTTGCTTTTTCAAGTAACCATTGTTCTTTTTAAAAGCCTTAATCTTGTAGGGCACAAATTTATTCCCAGAAATAATTTAAATTAGAGTATTTCACTGGTGGGACTACTTCTGAAATATTTTAATCTATAAATTAACAATACTTAAGGAGGCATTAATTTATGGCAATCATGCGTCTAGGAAGAGTTGAAGTACGTTGTCCAAACTGGGAGAAATCAATTGATTACTACAAAAGAGTTATCGGTTTAATTGAAACTGCCCGTGAAGAGGACCGAGTTTATCTGAAGGCATGGGATGAACATGACCATCATAGTGTCATTTTGAAAAAAGCTGACAGTGCCGGTTTGGAGCATTTAGCATTTAAGTGTGAATTTAAATCGGATTTAGACCTTTATGAAGAAAAATTAAACAATATTGGGATTTATACAGAACGTGTATCAGCCGGAGTTCGAATAGCAGAAGGAGAAGCAGTTCGTTTCACTTTGCCTACTGGACAAATCGTTGAACTATACAACGAAATTGAAGTAGTTGGTAATGGATTACCTCTTTTCAATCCTGACCCATGGCCAGATGGATTACTAGGAATGCATCCGACACGTCTTGACCATCTTTTAATTGCTGGGGAAGACGTTGATGGAGCAACAAAAATATTTACAGACATTTTTGACTTCCACGTAAGTGAGCAATTAGTGGCTGGGGAAAAGAATGATCAAACGATTGCTAAATGGTTATTCAAGACAAATACTGCCCACGATATCGCTATTATTAAAGGACCACAAAATAAACTTCATCACTTTGCATTCTGGTTAGATGAATGGGTAGAACTTCGAAATGCTGCCGATATCATGGCGAAAAATGATGTCATGATCGACGCCGGGCCAACTCGTCATGGAATTACAAGAGGGACAACGATTTACTTCTTCGACCCTTCTGGAAACCGTAATGAAGTGTTCTGTGGCGGCTATATCACATACCCTGATTCAGCAACCATCACATGGACAGAGGATACAATCGGTAAAGCAATTTTCTATTTTGAAAGAGAATTAAATGAAAGATTCACAACAGTAGTTTCCTAAAACAGAAGTAACTGTCAAGGAATTTTCCTTTATCTTTGTTGTAAGCGGTTACATACTATTAAAGAGGCTTCCTTCAAATAAAGTGATGGATATTTAAGGAGATGGTAACCATGGAGACATTTAAAATCGAGGTGAACGGAAAAGAAATTTTAGTTAAGGAAAATGAAACGATCTTAAATGCCTCTATACGTCAAATAGGTGACATTTTTGTCGGTTGTAAAGGCGGCGCATGTGGGATGTGCAAGATTAAAATTACCACTGGTGAAACGGTAGATGGGATTTATTCAAAATCTGCTTTACCTGATGAGGAATATGTTTCTGGATATCGACTAGCTTGTCAAAGTAAGCCAGTAACAGACATGAGTATTCAAACTACTAGGGAACGAAATAAAGTATTAAGATAAGTAACCTAGCATCAGGGGCATCTTTCCCATCTGATGCTAGGCTATTTAAAGTAGTTATTATTTCAGTAAAAAACGTCATTTGACTAGATGTGACGAGGAGTGGAGATCATGAAGTATTTAGAAAAGTACGCCATCACGAATGATCTTGCAAAAAAAATGATTAATGCTGCTGAAGAAAAAGCAAAAGAATTAGAAATTGCTGTCAATATAACCATTGTTGATGATGGTGGAAATTTAGTTAGCTTTTCACGAATGGACTATGCTCCATTGTTGAGTGTTGGGATTTCCCAAAATAAAGCATACAGTGCGATTGCGTTTGGAAAACCGACCTCAGAGTGGTATCCAATGATAAAAGATGAACCTGCATTATTAAATGGAATCGTCCATACTCCGAAGCTAGTCATTTTTGGTGGTGGGTTTCCAATTGAAGTAGATGGAAAAGTAATCGGTGGAATTGGGGTTAGTGGTGGCAGTGCAGAACAAGATGAATTGTGCTGTAAAGCTGCTCTTAAACTAATTGAATAACCGCGTATATCTTTGGATGCTAAATACGATAATTTTTAAATGCTTGATTGGAGGAGATTTTTGTGTCAATTGAGGCAGGAAAGTACATTGACGTAAAGGGAGTTAAAACACATTATCATGAGGATGGACAAGGGGAAGTGATTTTACTTATCCATGGTTCTGGACCTGGTGTTTCAGCATGGGCTAACTGGCGTTTAGTGTTCCCGATTCTTTCAGAGCATTTTCATCTTTACGCACCAGATGTCGTTGGATTTGGCTACACAGAACGACCAGAGGGAATTCACTATTCAATTGATGTTTGGGCAGATCATATGATTGACTTCGTTGAAACCCTAGGCGAAACAAAAATTTCAATCATTGGTAACTCATTCGGTGGGGCAATTGCCCTCCACATTGCTAAAAAACGCCCTGAACTTATCAAACGACTTATCTTAATGGGTAGTATGGGAATTGACCACCACATTTCCATTGGATTAGACCGAGTTTGGGGATATACACCAAGCTTTGAAAATATGAAAGACCTGATCAAACTCTTTACTTTCGACCAATCAATCGCCGAAAATGATGACTTAGTAGAAATGCGTTTTAAATCAAGTATACAGGAAGGCTTCCAAGAATCATTTTCATCGATGTTTCCTGAACCTAGACAAAAACATGTAAGTGACATGGCTCTATCTATTGAGGAACTTGGAAAAATCAATTTCCCTGTATTATTAATCCATGGAAGAGATGATCGTGTCATTCCAATACAAGATACAAGCTATAAACTAGTACTAGCATTACCCAATGCACAGCTTCATGTCTTCCCAGAGTGCGGCCATTGGGTTCAAATTGAAAAAACAAAGGAATTTGCCGGCCAAGTTATTGAATTTTTAAAAAAGGAAGAAATGGTTTTACTAAATGCAATGCACTAGTTAAACCATAAACCTGTATTCATCTAAAAATAAAAAACCCTAGAAGCGTTGATATAACGCTTCTAGGGTTTTTATGATTACTCTTAAAATGGCAAATCTATTAACGTGAGTAGAACTCAACTATTAATATAAAAAAACCATATAGTTAAGCAATAGGCTTGCAGATTACAAACTTGAGTTTATTGACCTTTAAATTAATCTTTCCCTCTTGTATATCCTCTTACTGGGGTTCCATCCTTTCTTAAGTAAGAGGGAACCTGATGCTTAATTGGTGACTTACGAGTATAGTCATCTTCATTAATAGGTGATATACGGGTATATTCATCTTTAATTTGTATATTCGGTGTAGGTTCGGGAGATTGCTGAATTATTCCAGAATCTTTATTTTTTGGCTTTTTACTAGTTCTGGTATTAATGATAGTGGAAGAAATGCGCATTGCAGCAGAAATAATTATTTCAGCTTGTTATCTTTTACATATTGTCCTATTGGAGATTTTGCTATCGCTTTTCCCATTTTTGTAAACCAACTATTCATTTTTGAGTTCTTTTGTTTTAGCACTTGTTTCTGCCTATTTGAAATTTCATATAATTGCTTTTCAATCTCTAATTCCTTTTCTTTTCTTAATCTTTCCACTTGTTTCACAAAGGATTCTTTTACATAAGTATCATAGTTGAATTGATTCCATGGTCTTACTTTCTTTATTGTATCCCTTGCATTTTGTTTTGCCTTCTTTACTGCAGATGCCCTAGATCCAGTTAGCTGATTGGCAACTTTGCGTAGATATTTATCGCTAAATTTTATTATTTCATGGTGTTTGATAGAAGGAGTTAGAATAACTTTTACAAGAAAACACTTGTTAGAAAGAAACGTTGATTTAACAGTATTTCAAGGTACATGAAGATACCATAAAAACAGGTGTCAGCAAACTTCAAAACTGCTTGTAATTAGATATAAGTAAGGTGAACAAGGCTACATCATTAATAATAAAGATTAATGTCTACAATCAGCAGTCCAGACATATCGAATGTGGAAACTCTATGGTGGTGAGTTGGTGGCATGGTGGTGGCAAAATCCAACATCCTGCCACCAATTTAATCAGTCTTAACCTAATTAAGCGCAAACTTTAGCCTACTAAATCAGGCTTTTCATAACTAACCTGTTATAATCGGATTCATTTCACTTCCTTGACAGGGAAGGGGTCGTGGGTTCGAATCCCTAACAGGTCATAAAACAAAGCCTTGGTAACGTTGAGTTATCAAGGCAAATAATCCCCAATCAGAGTTGTAATTAGGCATTCTATTTACACCTTCAACGTAAAAATAGGCTGTTAAATCAGTGGCAACAACCTATAAAAATCATAATTTGATAAAGAGAGTACTCGTGGTACTTTAAAGCTTGATTTACATCAAACTGACATAATTACCTTCGTTTCCACTCTCTATTCAGGTGCATCCTGTTGAATAAATAGAAAGGGGAGGAAAAAGATGCATAATTTTCAGAATAGCTTACAATCATTAGGAATGGACCATTACCAAGTTGGTCAATTAATGCCTATAGATACTCAAAGCCAAGATATGCGTATATTTGGTCGTTGCGGGGGATGCGGTTTCCGTTGCGGAGGATGCGGTTTCCGTTGTGGAGGCTTCCGTTGTGGAGGCTGTGGAGGCTGTGGCGGCTGCTTCGGTTTTGGCTGTTTTGGTTTAGGTTTCGGTTTGGGTTTTGGCTGTTTTGGCTTCGGTTTTATTTAGTCGTTTTGGAATCTCAGAAAAAAATACGTTATTTTATGAAAAGGAAGTGCCCCCTGCATGGATATGTGCCGCAGGAGGCACTTCTTTTTTGGGGGTAATATCAGAATTTATATCATTACTCTGCTGACCACTAAGGAAAGCTCCTTTGAATAATCATCGCAGGACAAAGCTGCACTTTGGCTTGGTCTGAGGGCGCTTCCACTTTTCTATTCATATTGGACAAATAAATGAACATATAATTATAGTGCATAATTAGGATTGCTTTGTATGAAGGAGGAGCTGAATGACAAAACTTACCTCGTCCACACGTTTGAAGGTCAAAAGGGATTCATTTTATCTCCCAGATCCAAAGGGTGGTGTGTATTTTCGAAATAACTTAAATTCATTCCGAATGGAAGGAAATACGATCTATCAATGGATTGAAAAATTAATGCCGCTGTTTAACGGGGAGCAATCATTGGGAGATTTAACAGAGGGATTAACGGCGCCGTATCGAAACAGGGTATATGAGCTTGGAGAAACGTTGTACAAGAATGGCTTTGTTCGAGATGTTAGCCAAGATAAGACACATGGATTAAACCCAAAAGTCCTAGCAAAGTATGCTTCACAAATTGAATTTATCGAGAATTTTGTAGATTCTAGTGCGTACCGTTTTCAAGAATACCGTCAAACTAAAGTTCTGGCTATCGGTTCTGGAGCCTTTATGGTTTCATTGGCTGCCGCATTAATCGAATCGGGACTTCCCAAATTCCATTTCATGTTGACTGATTCAGTACCAACAAATCAATTGCGGATAAATGAGTTAGTGCGCAATGCCTACTATGCTGATTCTGAAGTGGAGGTCGAGCAGGTACCACTTGAAAAAAGGGAGGGAAGGAGTTTCTGGCAAGAAGCTTTGCGTCCGTATGATTGGATTCTATATGTCACACCGGATGGAAATGTAAATGAACTTAGGAATCTAAATATGGTTTGTAAAGAGCAAAAGAAAGAATTTTTTCCTGCCATATGTTTAGACCATGTGGGGCTTGCTGGTCCATTGGTTCATCCGGAATCAGAGGGATGCTGGGAGTCTGCATGGCGCCGAATCCATCAATCTTCATTGCAATTAGATCGGCAGCCCCAATCTTTCTCTACAACTGTCGGATCCATTCTGGCCAATGTCACCGTATTCGAATTTTTTAAGAAGGCTACAGGAATTGCAGAGTCAAATCAGAGTAATCAAATTTACAAACTTGATCTTGAAACGCTTGAAGGAGACTGGATTTCATTCATCACACATCCATTGGTTTCCAATAAAGCAGCCCCTTCTGAACTGGTGGAAGATCTTGATGTAAGGATAAAGCAAGAAAAGGGTAAAAACGAACCTACGAGTAACCTCTTGGAATATTTCAGTCTATTAACTTCGGAAGAAACAGGAATTTTCCATACCTGGGAGGAGCGAAACTTGACACAGCTTCCTCTTTCGCAGTGCTATGTTCAAGCGGCTAATCCAGTGTCAGAGGGGCCGGCAGACCTACTGCCAGAGGTTATCTGTTCGGGTTTTACACATGAGGAGGCAAAGAGGGAAGCGGGACTGACTGGTATTGAAATGTATGTTTTACAAATGTTCAAGGAATGTAGTGACCTAAAAGATAAGGCTGGTAAAAACATAGCAAGGGATTTGATCAGCATTGGTGCAGGGGAAACAATTGAAGAGGCAGTTTGTCGCGGCTTGCAAGCCTATTTAGAGAAAGAATTGAGAAATAAAAAGGACGATCCACTGAATCCTGTTTTTCAGGTACAATTGGGAGAAATTGAGGATCAACGCTGCAGATTTTATTTAAATGCCCTGACTACCTTAAATGGTACACCGACCATCGGTTTAGAAAATGAAATACTAGGCTTCCCCGTAATTTGGGTAAAGTCAGAGGGGCGTCGGTACACTTGTACAGGTTTAAATACAACGATGGCTTTACGGAATGCATTACAACAAGCGCTTTTGGATGAACAAAATCAGGTGCATGCAACCGAAGGAATATCGGAGTCAGCTGTTTTTTTGAAAGAAAAGGAATTTAAACTCGACGTCCCTTCTTGTGAAGAAATAACACAATTGGAGCTATTACAATCTTCCATTCGGGTTTTGAACCAAAACAGCAAACGTTTAATCGTTTATGATCTTGCGTTTGAACCTTTTTTAAAACAGGAATTAGCAGGGGTGTATGGTGTGCAGGTTCGAGAGGAGGAATCCTAATGGCCGCCCATATTCTCATTGACGGAGAGGGTTTATTAGCGGATTATGTTTTTGATCAATTGTCCGGCAATTATCTCGTTAGGCGTCAAAGCCTATTAGAAGAGGTACCCGAAGAAACAGAATTAGCTCTGGTGCTGCGCGATGCGTGGAATCCAACCATTCATCAAAAAGCAGAAGAAAAATACAGGAACAATGGGATCCCGTGGCTTCGAGGTTTCGTTTCGTTTGGAGAGGGAATCATTGGTCCTTTAGTTCGCCCCGATACACCGGGATGTTCATTCTGCGCTGACATCCGGCGCTTGATAGCTGGATCCGATCGGAAAGAAATGTGGCAGCTACAGCTAAAGATGGCAGCCGGAGTAGGTGTCATGCAAGATGCATGGGTATCAAGAACAGGACTATCACAAATGGCAGCTTTGATATGTAAGGAAGTGCAGAGGATTCTTCAAGGAGCACCCTGCCATTTAGAAGAAAGAGTGTTTATTATTAACTTAAGAACGTTAACAAATTTTATTCACTATTTCTTGCCTAATCCCTCATGTCCAATTTGCAGTCCATTACCGGAAGATACACCAGAATTAGCTCAAATTAGGTTAGAATCTAGTCCTAAATTTAATAGCAGTGGTTATCGCAGCCGTTCGATGGATGAATTTAAAACAGTACTGGTCAAAGACTATCTGGATTACCGTACTGGTATCATGAATGGAAAAATGCAGGATATTACCCTGCCATTTGCTGATGTTTATGTGAACATGCCTTTATTTGAAGCGGACGAGGGAGTCGCTGGCCGGTCTAATTCTTTTGAAATGAGTGAGCTGACTGCCATTTTAGAGGGTTTGGAACGATATTGCGGAATCGAGCCTCGAGGCAAAAGGACGGTAGTTCGTGATAGTTATCATAATTTAAAGCAAAATGCACTAAACCCTGAACGAGTAGGTTTGCATGAAAAGGAACAATATACAAAGCCTCAGTTTCCCTTTAAACCGTTTGATCCTGATACTCCAATGAATTGGGTCTGGGGCTATTCGTTTTTACAAGAACGTCCTGTCTTGGTTCCGCAGTTACTCGCCTATTACAGTTTAGGGCATGGGGAGGGCTTTGTTTATGAAACCTCCAATGGATGTGCAGTAGGGGGGAGTTTAGAAGAAGCCATTTTTCATGCCATTATGGAGGTTGTCGAGCGAGATTCTTTCTTGTTAACCTGGTATGCAAAACTTCCCCTTCCACGTCTTGATCTTAGTTCGGCTAACGATAAAGAATTACAGCTGATGGTCGACCGTATGCGTGAGGTGGCGGGATATGACCTGCATTTTTTCAATTCGACGATGGAGCATGGAATCCCAAGTGTATGGGCAGTCGCAAAAAACAGAAGATCCAAGGGTGTAAACCTCATTTGTGCAGCCGGAGCCAGCCCTGATCCTGTAAGGGCTGTAAAAAGCGCAATTTACGAGCTTGCGGGAATGATGGTGCATGACGAAAAATTGGAGGCAAACGAGCAGAAATATCAACATATGTTACGGAATCCGTACGAAGTACGTACCATGGAGGACCATGGTTTGCTCTACGGGCTGCGGGAAGCAGAGGAACGGCTGAATTTTTTACTGGATGATCAACGTCCATTACGTACATTTGCAGAAGAATTCAAGGTGACGCCTGCAACTGCTGATTTGAAGGATGATCTTCAGGATATTCTTCAGAGGTTCCACCGGTTAGACTTGGAGGTCATTGTGGTGGACCAAACGACACCGATAACCAAACGGAATGGATTATTCTGTGTGAAGGTATTGATCCCTGGTATGTTACCGATGACATTCGGACATCACCTGACCCGTGTAAAAGGGCTGGAGAGGGTCCTTAAAGTGCCAATGAAACTTGGATTTATGGAACAGCCGTTATTGTATGAACAGCTTAATTCAGATCCCCACCCATTCCCATAATTGAAAAGGAGGAGGTGTTAAATTGGAACTAGAAACATTTCTACATCATCTTCACTTTGATACGGAAAAAGCTGCTCCTCCAGATTGGCAAGTGGATTGGGAGGATGCACCACTTCCCTATAAACTGTACCGGGGCTTACCAGAGATTCCGCTGAACGCAGATGTACCGTTAACACTGAGCGGACAGGAAGCTAAGGCTGAACCCAGCCGGGAGGAGCTGGGTCATTTCTTATGGTATGTATACGGCCTTACTCAATACTCGCAAATCGCTTTCATCGATGACACCGAGGAAAAAGGTGCTGTCAGCTATGCCCAGTTATTACGCAGATTTGTACCCTCTGGCGGGGCTTTATATCCCAATGAATTATATGTGTATGTGAAGCTAAAGGACACACCAATGGGAATTTACCATTATGACGCGGCACACCATCGCCTCCTCTTGCTGCGAGAAGGAAATTACGATTCATACTTATCAAGAAGTCTTGGAAATAGCTGTGATCTATCTGACTGTTTCTGTACGGTTTTTGTCTCGACGCTATTTTGGAAAAATTTCTATAAATACAATAATTTTTCCTACAGGCTCCAAGGATTAGATGCAGGTGTGTTAATTGGGCAATCTTTAGAAGTCGCCAAACAAATAGGGTATTCATCTCGGGTATGCTACCAATTTCTTGATAGGTCTATTAATCATTTGCTTGGGCTGTCTGATCAGGATGAAAGTGTATATGCCGTTATTCCTTTATCCGTTAATCAAAACGTTAATCGTGCAGGCAACAATCATAATAGAATGGAAATTGTTTCTGCCACTGAATTGTGCCGGGAAGTGCCGCTGTTGGAGCATGTCTCCTATAACCGTTCAAAGAAGGTAATAGATTATCCTACCTTGAAGAAATTTAATGAAGCATCCATGTTTGAAACAACAGAGTCGTTTGTGAAGATAAAGAAAGATAGTAGTGTGAAAGTTTCCTTAGATTCGGAAATGATCCTGCTTCCCTTTACAGAGCGCTTTTCATACGATCTTGCATCCGTTTGCAGGGAGCGGCATTCTCCAGATATCGATTTTATTATGGGTCAAGTCCGTCAAACGCAGCTATCCACTTTGTTAAAAGAGACCTTTTCCTTCTCGTATCAGAATGACCTTGATGGTATACATGGGAATGTGGAGAGTCCTGTTTCTTTATATGGTAGTTTTTACAACGTGGAAGGAGTTCCAAATGGTGCCTATTCTTATGACAATGCCACTCATGCACTTCGAAGAATAACTAGGGGAGATTTTCGAGAGTTATTACAAAATGGATTAACAATGCCCAATGTAAATCTGTTTCAAGTTCCGCTAGTACTGCATGTTGTTGGAGACAGGGAGCATCTGAAAAAGGAATTGGGATATAGAGGATACCGCATTCAACAAATGGAAGCGGGCATACTCCTGCAACGATTGCTCTTGGTATCCTGTGGTTTAGGAATGGGAGGGCACCCGCTATTAGGGTTTGACTCGAACCGATGTGATGGACTTTATGGGATCAATTCGAAAGGAAAAACAAGCCTAATCCAAATCCCGGTCGGTCCATACCGTCCCCGCGCCTGGTTAAAAGGGAGTTTGATTAGCTAGGAAAAACAAGTGTGCACTAATGGCATGTGGAAACACCTGGTGGCAGACTGGTGGCGAAATTCAACATTCTGTTACCAATTTAATCAGCTTTAACCAAACTATATGGAAACTGTATCTTATTAAATCAGGCATTCCATAACAAAACTGCTATAATCAGACTCTCTTTACTTCCTTGAAAGAGTTGAGCTCACATAAAGCCACGGTATTAACCAGGGCTTTTCTTTTTATTGAAAACGGTACATGTTATTTGGATTTTAAAGAGGCTGAATACGTCTGTCCAATGAATTGATTTTGTTGAAAAATCCTCCCCAAATAGCCCCCAAAACCTCCCCCAAATAGTTAGGGGAGAATACATGATTATACAAAACAGAAAAAAAGAAAAAACCCTAGAAATGGCGTTATATCAACGCTTCTAGGGTTTTTATTGTTGCTGTTTAATAAGCAATTCAATTAACGAGAATAGAACTCGACGATAAGAGTTTCGTTAATTTCAGCTGGTAATTCAGAACGCTCTGGTGAACGAGTGAATGTACCTTCAAGCTTGTCTGCATCAAATGTTAAGAAATCAGGAACGAAGTTATTTACTTCGATTGCTTCTTTAACAACATCAAGATTACGTGATTTTTCACGAAGGCTGATAGTTTGACCAGCAGCTAAACGGTATGATGGGATATCTACACGAGCACCATCAACTAAGATATGACCGTGGTTAACTAATTGACGAGCTGCACGACGAGTACGAGCTAAACCTAAACGGTAAACTACGTTATCAAGACGTGATTCAAGTAGGATCATGAAGTTTTCACCGTGAACCCCACCAATTTTGCCAGCTTTATCAAATAAGTTACGGAATTGACGCTCAGTTACTCCATACATATGACGAAGTTTTTGCTTTTCTTGTAATTGCAATCCGTATTCTGAAAGCTTCTTACGTTGGTTTGGACCATGTTGCCCAGGAGCGTAAGGACGCTTTTCTAATTCTTTACCTGTGCCGCTTAGAGAGATTCCAAGACGACGAGAGATTTTCCAGCTAGAGCCAGTATAACGAGCCATGAATGACTCCTCCTTAGTGTTTTTATTTTGGTAAAATAAAAACCGTTATGAAACATCAGTGATAGCCATTTTGTTTTCATGCACCTTCGCCCTAGCAGCAGAGGGTTACAAGATACACCATCATAAGTATAAATCTTATGAGGAACAAACTGAGACCGTTCAAGTGTTCACATAGGCTGCAGTTATTTTACACAAAGAGTATTATATAATTTTATTCATGTATATGTCAAGTTAATTTTAGGAAACTACAAATTCTGTGAAAGTTGTGTGTGAATTCATTAAAAAATAATAAAACATTCAAAAATATCTACCAATTTTACCTAATTATTTACTATAATGGATATGTTGTATAAATTTGGAAATAAGTATAATGGGTGATTAACTTATGGTAGTAAGTGAAAGTCAGTTTCAGGATGAAATAATTAAATATAAGAAATTGTATTATGCAAGCAATAGATTACATAGCTATTTGGATGAAGAAAAGATTTTAGGTGAAGTGATTATAACATTTCAAGATATTTTTTCAAACTATATGTTTTCTTTACAGCATCTTCAGGATCTTTACCAGGAACTGAATGAGGACAATCCTAAAATAAAGGCATTTATTTCAGGAGAAATTTATGTGGAGAAAATTAGGTCAAATCAAGGTTGTATTCTTTATGCTCCTTTAAAAGGAAAAGAAGTTGTTAACGGTGTAATACAAGTTACTGCACCAAATACGTTGGAAATTCCAGAGTATGATATAGAAATCATTACTTTATTAACAACTACGATTGCCAGTGCAATAGAAAATGCCAAACTTTACTCTCAATCCACACAAGTTATCTCTGACTTACAATTAATTAATGAGACTTCCCAAAAATTAAATTCAAATTTGCAATTAACTGAAACGATGGAATATATGTCTAACCAGATTATTCAAACGTTCGATGCCCAGGAAGTAGGATTCTTCTTGTTTTCCAGGGATCGTACAAAAGTGAGAGTGCTTCCAGGCACAACCCCGTTTTTTTTAACAAAACCGTCAAAAACATATGTTGACCTCCTAGAAGCCAAAATACACAAAGAAAATGAATCTATATTTATTGGAGATTGTAATCTTCAACCTATAAATGATATTAAAAAATACCGTTCAATAATGGCAGTACCAATTATTCAAGATAACAGTCTTAGAGGATTTTCTGCTGTCATGCACCAAAATCCTAATTTCTTCTCACAAGAGAATTTTAATCTGTTACAGGGACTACTATTTCACTCATCACTTGCCCTGATGAATTCATTGCTCCAAGAAGAACTAGAGCATATGGTCAAAACAGACCATTTAACCAAGCTTCATTCCCGAAATTATTTAGATGAAAGTATACAGTATTCAATGAAGGATGATAATGAAGGCACCTTTATGTTAATTGATATTGATAATTTTAAAGAGATTAATGACATATTTGGTCATCAAGTAGGTGATGAGGTATTAATTCAAGTAGCAAACCTCATCAAAAAGAATATCCGAGGAAATGATGTAGGGGCACGTTGGGGAGGAGAAGAGTTAGCCATCTATCTTCCTAAAGTTTCAATGGAAGAAGGTTTGGTGATAGCCGAAAGGCTGGTAAAAACGGTTGAAGAGTGTACCTTTCCGAAAATTACTGTTTCCTGCGGTGTTTCCTATTGGAATAAAGATAGTCAGGATACATACAATTATTTATTCAAACGGGCAGACGACGCCTTATACCTTGCTAAGGGTACTGGTAAAAACAAGGTGGTTGCTCAGAAAACAGCATAATCACTAGGTAGGCACTCAAAGGAAGTTAAATTCGAGTGCCCTGCCAATCGTAAATGAATAAGATATAGAACACGGAAAGAAATGAAAACGTTTACAAATAGGAGGGTCACTTTGGATAATAAAAATTTTCGTTTTGAGACGGAAGCGATTCATTCTGGGTATCGTTCAGGTGAACACCAAGGAAGTCTTGTTCCTCCCTTGTATCAATCTTCGACTTTTACTTTTGCATCTGCTGAACAAGGTGAAAGAAGATTTGCTGGCCAAGAAGAAGGTTTTATCTATTCCCGTTTGGGAAATCCGACGGTAAAAATTCTTGAAGACCGGATGGCAACACTTGAACAGGGGGAAGCGGCCCTGGCATTTTCTTCAGGGATGGCAGCAGTTTCTGCCGTGTTAACTGCTCTAACCAAAACAGGGGATCATATCTTGTGTTCTCAAGGTGTATATGGCTGTACCTTTGGTATACTGCAATTGTTAAAAGGAAAATATAACATCGAGCATGATTTTTCCGCTATGACCTCGCTGGAAATGCTAGAAAAAGATCTCCGGCCCAATACGACCTGCATATATATTGAAACCCCAATCAATCCAACCATGAAACTAGTTGACCTAGAATTAGTCGCACATGCTGCAAAACAGCGGGGTATACCAGTTGTTGTCGATAATACATTTTGCTCGCCTTATTTACAAACTCCCATTACCCACGGCTGCGATATTGTTATTCATAGCGCAACAAAATATATTTGTGGACACGGTGATGTTATTGCTGGAATCGTGGTGGGACCAAGCGACTTTATCCGAAGGGTATCAAAAACTACACAAAAAGATATCGGTGGTATTATATCGCCATTTGATGCTTGGCTCTTGTTAAGAGGGTTAAAAACACTGCCAGTGCGAATGGATCGTCATTGTGAAAATGCTAATAAACTCGTTGAATTTTTACGAAATCATCCAAAGATTGAAATACTCTATTTTCCAGGTAACAGCGACCATATAGAAGATAACGAAATCATGCAGAAACAAATGAAAAAACCAGGTGGTTTGATTTCATTTTCAATCAAAGGAACGAAACAGACTGCACAATTATTTATGAATCATTTAAAATTAATTAAAATTGCCGTAAGTCTAGGGGATGCTGAGACATTAATACAGCATCCAGCTACAATGACTCATGCTGTCGTTCCAGAAGAAGATCGTAGAAAAATGGGAATAGAGGACACTTTACTACGTCTGTCCGTCGGTCTTGAAGCATGGGAGGATATAAAAGAGGACTTAGAGCAGGCACTAGAAAAAATATAAAAGCTGTTTTCGCAACGATTTGTTACGCCAAAATAAAAAACTCGCCACGGCGAGTTTTTTTGGATTACAAATGTTCAACAAGAATCGCTGTAATTTCCTCCAACTGCTCTTGGTCCATCTCATCAAATCGGTTTTTTTCTGGTGAGTCAATATCTAAAACACCGAGTAGCTTACCATCTTTTATAAGTGGAATGACGATTTCAGAATTGGAAGCAGCATCGCAGGCTATGTGTCCAGGAAATTCATGAACGTCCGCAACCCGGATTGTTTCCAGATTTTTAGCAGCTGTTCCACATACACCTTTATTGAGCGGGATGCGAACACATGCAGGCAGACCCTGGAAAGGACCTAATACAAGCTCATTGTTTTCATCCAGTAAATAAAAACCAACCCAATTTATCCGATCAAGGAACTGGTTTAATAGTGCAGAAGTATTACTAAGATTAGCGATTTGATTTTCCTCACCATGGAGAAGGGCCTGTAATTGTTTTTTTACCAATTGG
Source organism: Neobacillus niacini (assembly GCF_036961885.1). Lineage (GTDB taxonomy): Bacteria > Bacillota > Bacilli > Bacillales > Cytobacillaceae > Neobacillus > Neobacillus niacini_H. The sequence continues at coordinate 83,974 of NZ_JBALNQ010000069.1, forward strand.
AAATTTTCTTGGCGAGTCCCTTTGTACATTTCGACATTAAACATGTTTTTTCACCCATCCCTTTTTGAATTCCTTATATATTTTATCAAACTAACAAGAAAAAAAGCATACTTTGTCGATAATTTTATAAAGGATAATATCATCATAACAAGAATTGTTATAGAAAGGGATAATCGAGTATTAAGGAGGTGTACGGTGCGATGAAAAAGGACTCTAAAGAAGTTATCGTTAACGCGGCAATCACGCTTTTTAATTCAAATGGATACGCAGGAACATCGATTCGTGATATTGCATCTATAGCAAAAGTGAATTCGGCAACAATTGCCTATCATTTTGAGAATAAACTTGGGCTATTAGAATATTGCTTTACTTACTTTTTTGAGCAATATCTCCGTATTATTGAAGAGAAATTTTCCTTGATGGAGATAGGTGTCAAGGATTGTTTTAAAAAAATTACTGCTGACTTGCTCCATTTTCAATGTAAAAATATTGAACTTACTAGCTTCGTATACCGTGAAATGTCAATGGACTCACAGGTAGTTAGAGAAATTATGTCTACCTATGCCTTAAAGGAGAAGTACTATTTTCAAAAGATTTTTGAAAAAGGCTTTGAAAGGAAGGAATTTCGTCCGCATTCGATTGCTTACCTGATTATTCAATACAAAGGTTTATTGATGATGCCCTTTATTAATGCCAATTATTTACGAGAGGTTCTATACATCTTTCCAAATGAAAGATTTTTTGAACAGAAATATTTAAAGGAAATTAATCGTTGGATTGAGAATACGCTTGGCACAAAACATATTGAAAAGAAAGAGGCTATATTGTAATTGAAACTCCTATACCGTTATTTATTTATGAGCACTAGCTTGGAAATTATATTTCCCACAAGCCAGTGCTTTTTATTTTGAGTTTTTAAAGATAATCCTTGTAATAATTTGATTTTTTGCCACAAAATATTACATGAAAATTTCTTTTTCAAAAAAATTGAAAATAATAGTCAAAAAATGTCGTTAACATGGTATTATAAAGGCATTGACCTTACCGAAAATTGAAATTTTATTATAGATTAGTATATAGCGCTTTAGGGTTTTTATTGAAGTGTTTGAAACTGGGGGCTTTAATGTTGAAATATTTAATTGGATTTATTATCCTGCTACTAGCCTTATTTGTATTGGGGTATTTTATAAAGAAAAATTATTTTAAAGAGATGGATAGGTTAGAAGCCTGGAAAATTGATTTGTTTAATCGTCCTATAATGGATGAAATGTCAAAGGTAAAACAATTGAATATGACCGGTCAAACCGAAGAGTTATTTGAGGGTTGGCGTAATCAGTGGGATGACATCGTAACGGTACAATTACCGGATTTAGAAGAGATGTTATTTGATGCTGAGGAATTCATCGATAAATATCGCTTTAAGAAGGCGAAAGCTGTACAACAGGAGATTAATAATACGTTACAGGCAACTGAAAATGAGATTAATAAAATTGTTGAAGAACTACATGAGTTAGTTGGAAGTGAAGAAAAGAACAGGACTGAAATTGAGCAGTTAAAGGAATTATATCGTGAAACGAAAAAAACACTGCTCGCTCATCGCCATAGTTTTGGCAAATCAGAAAAATTCTTAGAAGCACAACTAGATGACGTAACGAAAAAGTTCCACGAATTTGATGGGAAGACTGAGCATGGTAATTATCTTGAAGCACGTGAACTCGTGTTACTGATCCATGACCAACTTGACAAGATTAAGCATAATATGGATTTAATTCCACAGTTGTTGATTGAATGCCAGTCGCTTATCCCTGCTCAGTTGACAGATATCCTGGATGGATATCGTGAAATGACTGAAAAAGGGTATTATCTAAGTCATATTCAATTAGAGATGGAAATTGAAAGTTTGCAGGAAGAGTTGAGCAAGTATCTGAGCTTTATTGAAGAGACAAAAATTGAAGAAGCGCTTGAAGGAATAAGTGAAGTTAAAGAACGAATTGACATCCTTTTTGACCTTCTCGAGAAAGAAGTTAATGCTAAGCATTTTATTCTTCAAAACGAAAAAGGAATGAGTGTACTCCTTACATCTATATTAGAAGAACATGACCATCTTTCGAAAGAGGTTAAACTTGTCCAAGAAAGTTATCATTTAACCGAAAGTGACTTTGAAATCCAAAGGCATTTGGAAAAACAGCTTGCTTCTGTTACAAAGCATTATGAAATCTTACTAGAAAAAGCGAATATCAATGAAACAGCATTAACGATTCTTTGTGAAGAGTTAATTGAAATTAAAACTCATATTGAAGTGATTCAAGAAGAGCAGGAGAATTTTGGACGTAAGCTTCAAGCACTAAGAAAAGATGAGTTCGAAGCGCGAGAAGCGTTAAGAGAATTAACAAAACAAGTGGGTGAAACCATTCGCTTAGTGTCAAAAAGCAATATTCCCGGTTTACCAGAAGATTATAAGTATTTAATTGATGATACAAATGAGAGCATTCAGAACGTGAAGCTGCAGCTACAAGAAAAACCGCTTAATGTTTCAGCACTTAACCAATATTTAGAAATTGCCGTTTTAACAGTGGAAAAATTGTCGAGTAGTACAATTGAACTGATTGAAAATGTCATGCTTGCCGAAAAGGCGATTCAATATGGAAATAGGTATCGCAGTCAGTATCCTTCAGTGGCAAAGGGACTAAATGATGCAGAAGCTGCATTTAGACATTTTGAGTACCAGGAGGCTTTGGAGCAGGCTGCTGCTTCGATAGAGTCAATTGACCCGGGAGCCTTGAAGAAAATTAAAGCTACAGTCGAAGATAAAGTCAGATAAACGCTAAAACCGATTTGCCCTATTTGGCGAATCGGTTTTTAATTGTTACCAATAGTAACCTTTTTCAATTGATTAAGTTTATGGTAAGATTTATTCTGCGCAAAGTTGAGGTGTTAAAGAATGATTTATTTTGATAATAGTGCAACCACAAGACCTTATAAGGAAGTGATTGATTCCTTCGTTAAGGTTTCAAATGAATTTTATGGCAATCCATCTTCCTTGCATGGATTAGGGGTGCAAGCTGAAAAACTTCTCACCCAAGCACGTGCCCAAATAGCAAACCTCCTGGCTGTAAAACCTGCCGAAATTTATTTTACTTCTGGAGGTACAGAAAGTAATAATTTGGCCATTAAAGGAACAGCCATACAACATAAAAGTAAAGGGAGACACTTGATATTATCAAGTGTTGAGCACCCTTCTGTTCATGGGGCAATGGAACAACTGAAAAAGCTGGATTTTGATATTACCTATCTCCCAGTAGATACTAGTGGAAGAGTGAATGTGGAGGATGTCAAAGCTTCCATACGTAAGGACACGATCCTTGTTTCTGTTATGCATGTAAATAATGAAGTTGGAACGATTCAGCCAATTAAAGAAATTGGCAAAGTCTTGAAACAATACCCCAGCATCCTTTTCCATGTAGATGCAGTACAAGCAATCGGGAAAATACCTTTAAATTTGGTGGAAAATGGTGTGGATTTATGCTCGTTTTCTGCACATAAGTTTCATGGATTAAAGGGGACAGGTGCGCTTTTCATTCGAGAAGGTGTTAGGCTTGACCCGCTATTTTCTGGGGGAAACCAAGAGTGGAAAGTAAGAAGCGGAACGGAGAATGTTGCAGGAGCTGTTGCAATGGCAAAGGCTCTAAGAATGTCAATGATGGCAAGTGACACGGGAATAGAAAGAATGTATAGAGTAAAGTCGTTGCTAACTACAGAGCTCACAAGCATTGATGAACTCATAATAAATACCCCATTGGAAGATTCAGCACCACATATCCTAAACTTCTCCATTAAAGGAATCAAGGCAGAAGTTTTAATTCATGCGCTCGAGCAAAAAGGAATTTTTTTATCGACAACAAGTGCCTGTTCCTCTAAAAAGCAATTACCAAGTCAAACGCTGCTGGCGATGGGGGTTTCTGATGATTTGGCTGACAGTGCTTTTAGAATAAGCTTATCGTATGATAATACTGAAAAAGAAGCCCGAAGTGTTATTGATGCGATTAAAGAGGCAACAGTCCAATTAAGAAAGGTTATGAAATAATGAATTATGATCGTATACTGATACGCTATGGTGAAATCTCTACTAAAGGTAGAAACCGAAATAAATTTGTAGACAAATTAAGGAGAAGTGTTCGAATTGCACTGGCTCCCTTTCCAAAAATAAAAATACGTGCCGAACGAGATCGGATGTATGTATTAGTTAATGGTGAAAACGTTCCAGAAATCATAAACGCATTAAAAAATATTTTTGGAATCCAATCCATAAGTCCGGCAATAAAGGTTGAACGAGACATTGAACATATGAAAATGGCTGCACTTTCTTTGGTTAAAGAACTATACAAAGAGGGTCAAACTTTTAAAATATCTCCAAAACGCTCAGATAAAACCTTTGAACTTGATACGGAGGGGATCAATCACACTCTTGGCGGCAACATTTTGGCAAATATCCCAGGAATTAAGGTAAATGTGAAAAAGCCAGATATCAATGTGAAAATTGAGGTTCTAAGTGATGCCATTTATATATCCTGCGAAAACATTTTAGGTGCTGGTGGATTACCTGTTGGTTCAAGCGGAAAAGCAATGCTGATGCTTTCAGGTGGGATTGATAGCCCGGTTGCAGGCTATTTGACCATGAAACGTGGGGTAGAAATTGAAGCAGTACACTTTTTTAGTCCCCCGTTTACAAGTGAAAGATCGAAAGAGAAAGTAATTGACCTAGCTAAAAAGCTTGCTGAAATTTTTGGATCAATGAAGCTTCATATTGTCCCATTTACTGATATTCAGCAAACCATTAAAGAAAAAATTCCTGAAAATTACTCGATGACCTCGACGAGAAGGTTTATGCTTCAGATAACGGACGAAATTAGAAAAAAGCAAGAAGGTCTTGCAATTATTACTGGAGATAATCTAGGTCAGGTAGCAAGCCAAACCTTGGAAAGTATGTATGCGATAAATGAAGTAACCAATACGCCGATACTAAGGCCGTTGTTGACAATGGACAAAAATGATATTATAAAAATTGCTAAGGATATTGATACCTACGATATCTCTATAAGGCCATTTGAAGATTGTTGTACAATTTTTGTTCCTTCTTCTCCAAAAACAAAACCAAAGAGAGAAAAAGTGCAACGCTATGAGAGTTTCTTTGACTTTGACTCTTTAATACAAGCAGCAGTCAAAGAGACAGAAACCTTAGTGATTAAACCCGACACCAAAGTGGTCTCAGAATTCAATGACTTATTTTAATGGCTGTGTTAATGTGCACTAGTGATTTTATAACCTGTTGGATTGGAGCGAAAGGCGCTCGACTC
>NZ_JBALNQ010000069.1:89416-97554 GCF_036961885.1 Neobacillus niacini
AAGCGTAGCGCCTGTAGCGGAAATCAACAGTTAAGTTTAACACAGCCATTTATACAAGAAAATTGTTAAATATTTGTGAACAATTACCAATTTGAAAATAGAATACTGCCATGTGATATTACACATTCTATATTCACAAGGAGGTGATATCACATGGCTAGTAACAACAACTCTAATCAATTACTTGTACCTGGTGTTGAACAAGCTCTTTCTCAAATGAAATACGAAATTGCTTCTGAATTTGGTGTAAATCTTGGTGCTGACACTACTTCACGTGCTAACGGTTCCGTTGGTGGTGAAATCACTAAGCGTTTAGTCGCTATGGCTGAGTCTCAATTAGGCGGCGGATTTTCACGATAATAAATAAATAACATGGCTACAGAGAGTGGGATTATATCCCGCTCTCTTTTTTGTGACTAGGTACTAGTACTAGAAAATAATAATTTTTAATCTTTAGAATAATTTTGTATAATAATATTTGTATAATAACTTTTTTGAGGGGGAGAAATATGAACCGTGAAGAATTGATTGCACCGGATAAGTATAATCTTGTATCTGAAGTAGAACGATTTGCAAAAGATCCAGAAAGATTAGCAATAAGATGGGAAAATGAATTAGGGGAAACAAATCAGGTTACATATGAACAACTATTAAAAAAGGTAAATCAAGCAGGAAATGTTTTCACGCAAAATGGGTTGAAAAAGGGGGATGTTATTCTAGTAATCATTCCAAGACTTATTGAAGCCTATGTCGTTTACTTGGCAGCTTTAAAGGCAGGGCTAGTTGTCATTCCAAGTTCGGAGATGCTAAGGGAAAAGGATCTTCAATATCGTGTTTTACATGGTGATGTAAAAGCTGTTGTCAGTTATTACCCATATGTGGATCAATTTGAAAATATTTCTGGCACACACCCACTTCTGAAGGTTTCTGTTGGGGAAAAGAAGGATGGATGGATTCATTTGGAAGAAGAAATGAATACCGCCTCAGATGACTTTGAAATCGCTGATACCCTTCGAGATGATATGGCGTTTTTGTCCTATACATCAGGAACAACTGGTAATCCAAAAGGGGTTGTCCATACCCATGGCTGGGCATTTGCTCATTTAAAAACGGCTGCACCAAAATGGCTTTGTATTGAGGATGGTGACACTGTTTGGGCAACGGCTGCTCCTGGTTGGCAAAAATGGATTTGGAGCCCATTTTTATCGGTGCTTGGTTCAGGGGGAACGGGGCTAGTATATAGCGGGAAGTTTGAGCCACAAAAGTATTTAAGTCTATTAGAGAAATATTCCGTTAATGTCCTTTGCTGTACACCAACAGAATATCGTTTAATGGCGAAGGTAGAAAACCTCGATGAATACAAATTACCTCATCTTCATAGTGCGGTTTCTGCCGGGGAACCACTAAATCGCGAGGTAATTGATACGTTTAAGAGACATTTTAACATAGAGGTCCGTGACGGCTACGGTCAAACAGAAAATACCTTGTTAGTAGGCGTAACAAAGGGTATGGAATTAAAATCTGGTTCAATGGGTAAACCAACACCTGGGAATCGGGTAGAAATTATTAATGAAGAAGGACAAATCTGTTCAGTCGGCGAAGTTGGGGACATCGCAGTACATGTCGAGACACCAGCTTTGTTTAAAAATTATTATAAGGACCCAGAAAGAACAGCGATGCAATTCCGCGGAGACTATTATATTACAGGCGATAAGGCCAAAAAGGATGAAGACGGATACTTTTGGTTTGAAGGACGAAGTGATGATATCATTATTAGCTCTGGCTATACCATTGGTCCCTTTGAAGTAGAAGATGCACTGGTAAAACACCCATTTGTTAAAGAATGTGCTGTAGTAGCAAGTCCTGATGAAATTCGTGGTTTCATTGTAAAGGCATTCGTCGTCTTAAAAGAGGATGTCGATGCAAATGATCCTGAACTAACAAAAAATCTACAAGAACATGTTAAAACACTTACTGCACCTTATAAATATCCAAGGAAAATTGAATATTTGTCAGAGCTGCCCAAAACAACTTCAGGGAAGATTCGCCGTATCGAACTTCGCCAGCAGGAATTACAATCCATTAAACAATAATACTAAAAACAGAAAGGCTGTCGAACAACTCGACAGCCTTTTCAAATTGGCAGTGTTAAAGGATACTTTGATTTTATAACCTGTTGATTTGAGCGGAAGGCGCTCAACTCCTGCGGGAGGACGGGGCAGGGGAGATCCCGCAGGCGCTTCAGCGCCGAGGAGGCTTCCCGGACCGCCCGCGGAAAGCGTAGCGCCTGGAGCTCAAATCAACACTCGAGTTTAACACAGCCTTTTCCAATTAAAGAAAAGTTCTCTTAACTTTTTCCCAAAATGAATTGTCTTTAAGCTTTAGGGTCTTGATTTTTTTATCACTGAGCCTAATTTGGATTTTATCAACAAGTCGAATGCTTAAAGCCTCGTTGTCTAAGCCGATTGTAGGGTGCTCATTGCCTTCCGAAATAACTTTAAGTGAGAGGGAACGTTTGCCGCCAATAACAAATGGTGCTCCTAAGGTTCGATACTTGTTATTATTAATTGATGCAACCTCGCTAATTTGCATGCAGGGAATTAAGGGGTCGACTACTGCGCCATTAACAGATTTATTATAAGCCGTACTCCCTGTTGGGGTAGCAACGATTAGTCCATCTCCACGGAAGGTTTCAAAATGTAGGTCATCAATAAAAACATCTAATTCAAGTGTTTTAATGATTGATGAGCGAATACTAAACTCATTCAGGCAAGGAAAGATCCCTTGGCCATCGACCATCACTTCAATAATTGGATAGCGTCGTACCTTTAAATCTTCATTGGAAATAGCTTCAACTTTAGATGCAGCTTCTACCATTTTTGACGAATCATTAATTTTGAAGTCACAATACATACTTAAACTTTCCTTTGTTGTGATTCCGCAGTAAAGCACATCATCACGAAAACCGGTCTTCCTCACAGCCTGAAGGAATGTCCCGTCATCACCGATACTTGCAATAATATTGGCATCGCGGTGGTCATTGACAATTGTTAAGCCATATTGTTTTGCAGACAAATCTAATTTTCCAACCTTTTCCAGCATTTCTTTATCTAGATGATGATAAAAGTAAATATTTTGTCTTTGTCCCATGTTGCCCTCCAATTTTAGTGAAAGTTTTGTAAAAAATATCTCATTAACCTTTGAATTTTGATAAACTTAGGTAGTCTACATTAATTTTAGCATTATTTTGAAAGAATTTTAAATTATGTAATAAAATTTTTAATGGATCATCGAGGAGGATCACAAAATGAATGGAAAACGCTGGGCAGCCCTTGGAATTGCTGCCGTACTCTTTTTTGTATCGATAATGATTAATTTCTTATCCGCTTTTGCGTTTAAAGGTATTGAAACAGATTTTGGAGAGCTTTTAGCCGCAACCGAACTCCCTTTCACAGAGGAAATAATCGAGGAAGGTAGTGAATTGAAGAAAATTGTCGTACTCGACGTCAATGGAGTTATCCAAGATACAAATGATGCTGAATCGTTATTTCAGGCAGCAGGATACAATCATCAAGGATTTATGAAACAATTAAACTACATAAAAGAGGATGACACTGTAAAAGGGATCATTCTTAAGATTAACTCACCTGGCGGCGGCGTTGTTGAAAGTGCTGAGATCCATGATAAGCTGGTAGAAATCCAACAAGAAACGAAGAAACCGGTATATATTTCTATGGGGTCGATGGCGGCATCTGGAGGTTATTATATCTCGGCGCCTGCAAAAAAAATCTTTGCAAGTGAAGAAACACTTACAGGTTCACTTGGGGTCATCATGCAAGGAGTCAATTACGAGGGCTTAGCTGACAAGTATGGGGTCGATTTTGTTACGATCAAAAGTGGGCAATATAAAGACATCATGAGCCCAACACGGCAAATGACGGAAGAAGAACGACAAATCCTCCAAAATATGATTGATAATTCATATGAGGGCTTTGTAAAAGTAATAGCGGAAGGCAGAAACATGACAGCAGAGCAAGTAAAAAAGATTGCTGACGGAAGAATTTACGATGGCAGGCAGGCTAAAGAGTTAAACTTAATCGATGACTTTGGGTATTTAGAAGATGTAATACAGCAGATGATGGAACAAGAGAAGCTCAAGGATGCAAAGGTTGTCCGGTATACTAACGCAATTGGATTTGCTTCTTTATTTAATATAAAAGTTCAAGAATTGTTCGGTGCTGATAGCGAAATGGCTGGGATAATGAAAATATTATCAAGACCTAATTCTCCACACCTAATGTATTTGTATGCAGAGTAGGGGGGACTTCTGATGGAAAATGAAAATCAAAAAAGCGAAATGATTAATGTCTCTATTCGTTATGCTGGATTTTGGATGCGGTTTTGGGCCTATCTTCTCGATTTGATTGTTGTAGGAAGTATAGAGCGCTTGCTCATTAAACCTATTTTTAGAATGCTTGAAATTCCATTAGTTGAATTTAATATGTTTGCTCCGATTTCTTTAGCATCCGCAATTATATTTTATTTATATTTTGTGTTAATGACAAAGTATTTTAATCAGACCATTGGAAAAATGGTATTTGGCATAAAAGTAATTGATTTGAATAGTGATAAATTGTCTTGGGGAACGATTATATTTCGGGAATGGATTGGTCGGTTTATCTCTGCAACAGTGGTTATAGGATATATCATAGTCGCTTTTCTCCCGAAAAAACAAGGTCTTCACGACTTATTTACAGATACCTCTGTTATCCACGTAGAAAGATAATTTTAGACCCGCTAACTACACGTTAGCGGGTTTATTTTTTTAACTTAAGGTGATACTAATAGGCTGAAAGGATGTGGAAGTAATTGGATTGGATATTTTCCGTACTCATCATAATTATTCTTTTAATAATGCTAATCATTTTTTCAAAATTAACCATCCGGCTGAATTATTATCATCATAATGACAATGATGACTTAACCGTACAGTTTAGGATCTGGTTTGGCTTAATAAAGTACACAATGAAAATCCCTTTAATAAAAATTGATGATAATTCACCGAGTATTGTCGTAAAGAGGAATTCAGAAATGGGGAATTCAAGTGAAAATGGAACCCCAACAAAAGTAGGGCAAATAAAGAAAGATGATATTATGACTTATTTGAGCAACGCAAAAGAAATCCTCCAGCATGTCATTAATATGAATGTAATCTTAAGTAAATTCATGAAAAAAATAATAGTAAAGCATATTGAATGGCATTCGTTAGTTGGTGTAGGGGATGCAGCTCATACAGGTACTTTAACGGGTGCAATTTGGACATTAAAAGGGAGTATCATTGGCATGCTAAGTCATTTTTTAAGACTGAAAGAAATGCCGATATTATCCGTCACACCCCATTTTCAATTAGCTATCATCCAAACACGAATAACATGTATTTTTCAGTTTCGTATCGGGTATGCTATTTTAGCAGGATTAAAACTAATTAAATTCTGGAAGGGCGGACGCCCGAATCTCAAAATGAATACTGGCTATTCGAAGGAAAAAACTAATACCGTTTAAAAGAGGAGGAAACAGCCGTGTCTGAACATCCAATTCAAGGTTTAATGACGACTGCTATGGAAAGTCTAAAGGAAATGATTGATGTTAATACGATCATTGGTGATCCTGTGGAAACGCCTGACGGAAGTGTTATACTAACCGTCTCTAAAGTAGGATTTGGATTTGCTGCAGGTGGTAGTGAGTTTAGGCTTGATGGGTCACAATCGAAAGGTCAAGAGCAAGGCCAAGGTCAAGGTCAAGGTCAAGGTCAAGGTCAACCAAAGCTTCCATTCGGCGGTGGTAGTGGAGGCGGAGTCTCGATTACTCCGATTGCCTTCTTAATTGTAAATTCTCATGGAGTAAAAATGCTTCATCTTGATGAAAGTACCCATCTTTATGAGAAAATTTTAGAAATGGCCCCGCAAGCAGTAGATAAGATTCAGCAGATGTTCTCGAAAAAAAATGAACAACAGTCTTCCCAACAAGGGTCTCAGCAATCAAAGCAAGGCCAATCTCCTAAACAAGAATTTGATATATAGGTGCACAAGTTAATCTTCTTAATAAAGGAAGATTAACTTTTTTCGTGAGCCTAAATCATTGCAAAAAGAATTCTGAAAAGATATATTTACACTGTACATAATTGTATGGATGCGAAATTCATTTCGCTATATATTCATACGAAAAAGGAGGATGTTTTATGGCAAACGTAACTTTTAAGGGGAATCCAGTAACATTGCTAGGTAACGAAGTAAAGGTAGGGGACAAAGCTCCTAATTTCAGCGTATTGGCGAATGATTTATCACCAGTAACGCTAGAAAATACAAAAGGACAGGTTCGTCTAATCAGTGCAGTTCCTTCTTTAGATACTGGGGTATGTGATGCAGAAACACGTCGTTTTAATGAAGAAGCGAACAGCTTAGGTGATGTAAAAATTTTAACTGTCAGCGTTGACCTGCCATTTGCTCAAAAACGCTGGTGTGGTGCAGCAGGTATTGAAAAAGTCCAAACATTATCTGATCACCGTGATCTTTCTTTTGGTGAAGCATACGGTGTTACAATCCAAGAACTACGTTTGTTAACACGTGCCGTATTTGTTGTCGATTCAACGGATACTGTTACTTATGTGGAATATGTTAGTGAAGCCACAAATCATCCGAACTATGAAGCAGCGCTTGAAGCTGCAAGAAATGCAAAGTAATTATTATGGCGATTAAGGCCTCGTCAAGGATGAGGTCTTTTTCTTATTTTGGGAGTGTGCATTATGAAAATTTCTCCAGTAGAGCAGCTTTTTACGTTATTTAATGAAACCGCTCTTGTTTTGCAAGAAGAACTATCTTGTACATATTTAGAAGCCTTAGCTGAAACAGGAGAGAATTTATTTCACGGCTCCGTTCTCCAGGATGAAGTTAGTGAACTTACTGAAAAAAGACTTAAAAAACAGTACCTAGAAATCAATTTAAGTAATTTTTCCAAGGAAGAAATTCGAAAAGCCTTTCAGCTCGTGATATTAAAAGGGATGAAAGAAAATGTTCAGCCTAATCATCAAATGACACCAGATAGTGTAGGAATGTTAATCAGTTTTCTAGTAGATAAATTTATCCAGCAGCCAACCTTTCGTTTGTTAGACCCTGCGATTGGCACTGGAAATTTAGTGACCACTGTTTTAAACCAATTGCAAAAAAATGTGCAATCGATTGGTGTTGAGATTGACGACCTGTTAATAAAGCTTGCTTATGTGAACGCAAATTTACAAGAGCATCCGATTGAGCTTTTTAATCAAGATAGTCTAGAACGATTATTTATTGATCCAGTCGATGCGGTAATAGCCGATTTACCTGTTGGATTTTACCCCAACGATGTTCGCGCCTTAGATTACAAATTAAAGGCAATGGAAGGACACTCATATGCTCATCATTTATTTATTGAGCAAAGTGTGCGTAACACGAAGCAGGGCGGTTATTTATTCTTTATCATTCCAAATGGTCTTTTTGAGAGTGAGCAAGCACACCAGCTTCGAGATTTTTTTCAAGAAGAGTTAATTATTCAGGGTGTACTTCAATTGCCAATAACGATGTTTAGTAATAAAAATGCAGCCAAAAGTATTTTAATTTTACAAAAGAAGGGCGAGGGGATCACTGCACCAAAACAGGCTTTGCTAGTGAACTTGCCGAATTTATCCAATTCCCTTGAGATGGAAAATATGTTGAAGAAGATTGAAAAATGGATTCTAGAAAATAAATAAGTGATAAAACCGGTTACATGATCGGTTTTATCGCTTTTTTTGTTAGGAACAATTAGAATTGTGTGAATAAATTTACATTTCAAAGTAACCGTTTCCATCCAAAATGCCCCTTGAATTGTAAAATATTCAATGAAATAATGAACTCATGAGAGCAATATTCGATGTCGGTTAGCGCAAAATAAGCGTGTACGAAAAAAAGGACCTTCCTAAACCGATGTTGTTTGATAAAGGCTGATTTCTTAACTATTTTTGTTAAAATCTTAAAGCCGATTTTAACGTGGGAATAGTTATTTTTCACTTTAGAACTTAGTTTGTTGGCCCTGTTCTAGAATTTTGTTCAAAAAACAACAAAATT
>NZ_JBALNQ010000007.1:0-11315 GCF_036961885.1 Neobacillus niacini
GTCTAATGTTGTTACTATATATTCTTTGCCTATTCTAAGACAATTTTAAACATCTCCTTCAAGTTCTTTAATATTGGTAAGTTATGATGTAATTACAAATCAATAGGAGGTTATCAAGAATGAATTTATTCTCGATTCTATTAACTGGTAGTTTAATCACAGGTGTTTTAGGAGCGAATACTTTGGGGATGTTCAATTATCAGCAAAATGCGGGACAAATAATTGAAACATCAAAGACAATCGGTCAAATAAATGCAAAAGAAATTGCCATAGGCGAGACCAAAGGAGGAGTTATCAAAAAAAGCAAGATCGTGGAAGAAAACGGCATGAAAAAATATGAAATCACCATCATCAAGCAAAATGGAACATTTGATGTAGAAATAAACGCTAAAACCGGGGAGATCCTGGATTTCAAACAAGAAATAAAAGATAAGACTAGAGATGTTCCTAAAGATGTTTCAACATCCATTTCATAAGAAACGCCAAGAATATAGCCTTAGGTGAAATAAAAGGTGTAATTACGGAAGCAAAATTTGATCACGAGGACAAGCAGCTTGTCTACGTATTGGAAATATTGACAGCTGATCGACATGAAGTTGAAGTTACAGTAAATGTAGCCAATGGAAAGTTTTTAAGTGTCGAAGGTGACGATTATGGGAAAGCAGGAATCGAATATAGATAGGAAGCTAACAGAAAAAAACTAGTAGGAGGAATTCATATGTTACAAGAATTTAAAGTTAAACCAATGTTTAAAAACCAATATCATGAAGGCAATCAGTTTACATTAAAGTTTAAAGATAATATCTATCAAGGGATTTTTAAAAACAGAGAAATTATGTGGTTTTATCCCGTTCCCCACCATAAGTATGAAAAAAAGGTGGTTCAGAAGATTGAATTGAAGGTTAATGAGTTGATGACAAGCCAAGCATATCATGGCCTTAAAGTAAAACCGCTGTTTGAAGATCAATTTCATGAACGTCATCAGTTTACACTAAACATTGAAGAGGATTATTATCAAGGGATTTATTATAAGGGAAAAATTCAGTGGTTTCATCCTCAACCTAACACTAAACTCGAAGAAAAGGACCTGCGGGATCTAGAAGATAGGGTTTATAACATGATGACGAACCACTTAACATAATAATTGTTCAAAAACTATTAGATTATTGTATATGACATACATTTCTAGTTAACATAATCGCCAATTTTCAGGAAGTAAGAATCTAAAAACCCCTTGGTCTCCAAGGGGTTAACGTCTTTCGTTTTAAACTTAAAGTCATTACAAGCATAATTCTATTAGTGGTTTTGAACGTTTCTGTAATTAATATGCCCAATTTCTCAACACTAAAATGGAAAAATTGGACTTTGAACAGATGCAACATTATGGTGATTAATATAATGAAATTCCGAAAACTTAAGTGTCAACCATTTTTTTGTTTCATTATTATTATTAACTAAAAATTGTGTGTTAGTTTTCCTATCCCTTGCCTGTGTAGCATATTCAAATCGAAAGTTCCCTATATTACCATACTAAAATGATGGATTATTCATTGGTGTAATAGAATTTGTTCCTGTTGCTGAAAGACAATCTATACAGAAGCTAAAATGAATGGAATTGAGGAAACAGATAAAATTATTCGATTTAATAAAGGTATCCAATGTAATGTGAAATTTAGAAACTGGGCTAGCAAAAGGTAATTTGAGAATACCGTCATTTATAAATAGGGTTTGAATTGTATATTAGAATGAGAAAAACTATTACAAATAAATGAAAGAACAACGAATAAAATTCAATAATCAAGGTAAATTACATTTATTACATCAATCAAAATAAGAGAGGTTAAAATTATGCCAGCAAAAAAAATGTTTTATTCATTTTTTTTTATGTCTTTTCTCGTTTTGTCCTTAGTAGCTTGTTCTTCTACTTCACCCGATGTGCCTCAAAAATGATGCTGCAAAGATCTAAAGGGGTGTTTCGTTGTAAAAGGGTTTACTTAATTTAATAGTTGATTATAAACTAAATTTATAGAACAATTTTAAAAACATAAGTTTGTGAAAAAATGTACTTAAACTAATGGGTAGCTTTACTTTAACAAGGGTAAAGCCATTCTTGCTGTTCCACTAACGGTTGGGTTAGTTAAATAGTAAAAAGATTAGAGAGAGCCTAAATGCTCTCCCTTTTAAATACCCAGTGAACAAGCCTAATACCTTGTTCTTGAGTTATTTGGTTCTCTGCCAATCCCTTAAGAATTGAACGCCAGGTTGATATTAATACAATTTCAATTGGAAGTTCTGTACTTTTGTTTAGGTTGGTAATGAAATCCTCAATTCTATCCATTTTATTATTTGGATAGCTTTCACTCAATAATTTACAAACATTTTGTTTAACAGCAAAGATTAAACCAGTAATAAATGCAGCTTTTAATGCTTCGCCAAAATCCTCAAATATAGATGCTGCTCCCTCCATTCGATCGATTATTCTTTGTTCAATTTCCCCCCTTACTACTTCATAAAGATTAGCCTTTGATCCAAAGTGATGATAAACTGCCCCAGTTGTCATATTTGCCTTTTTTGCCAATTCAGAAATATTTACTTCATTGTATCCCTTCATACTGAATTCCTCTAATGCAACTTGAATTAATGTATCTTTGCTTGTTCCAGGTATAGGTATCCATTCTTTCATCATAAGGACAGTTTATCACTTTGACAAAATATAGTAAATAAATTACGATATACATAATCATCTTATGTAATACATAATTAACTTATAGTCAAAAGGGGGAAGGTTTATGAAGTTAGTGTTTTTGTACCATCCAGTAGACAATATCAAGGAGTCTTTAACTTATTATCGAGATACCCTTGGTTTTGAAGAAGCTTGGCGTGAAGGGGAACATACCGTTGCACTCCATATCCCGAATTCAGAGGTTAGGCTTTTAATCGAGGATGATGAAAAGGAACTAGGAGCAGGGGGAGTTTTCCTGGTCGAAAGTGTGGACCAATTTTTTAATGAAAAAAAAGAAGTCCTGGAATTTGTTAAGGAACCAATCGATATTCCACCAGGGCGTTATGCAATCTATAAGGATAATTCAGGTATCGCAATTAGAATTATTGATTTTTCAAAGGAATAAGTGTTTAACTGAGACAGGTAAAGAATATAATCTTACCTGTTTTATTTTATACTCCAATCCATACTATCAGTGGAAATAGAAGAAGGTAAGCAGATTGTGAAGAATTGTACTTAAACAAACGGGTAGCATTACTTCAAAATGAGGTAATGCCATTTTCTTATTGAAGTAATCCATATTCACGCCAATACAAAGGACTATAATTCTTAAACTATACAATAAGGTAGTGTAATATTTTGGAGTAAATATAAATGAGGTGTTACTTTGTGGTTAATGCGAAACAAGTATTTATCATAATGGGGATTGGTATAATCATTTTGATTTTAACAACCATTTTTACAGGAGATATGAAGGTAAATAATTTTATAATCTTTTTCTCAGGTGGTCTATTAGGATTAGCGGTTGGGAGAAATGAATCTAAAAAGGAAGGAAATAATTGAGCATTTTTACTTAGAAATAAAACAAGGTTTCCTATACGCACATCCTTCTTCAAATAATGGGTGCATTACTTCAAAAATGAGGTAATGCCATTTTCTTATTAAAGTAACGATCAGGTTAGTTGATTTTATCTCCACGTTATCGAACTCCTAACATTACCTTTGCTACCTTTTATTAGTTTGGTTTTTTAAATTAAGATAAGATAAAAACTATATATACTAAACTCCATGTTTGTCCATTTCTTATTATGCTTGTTTAACATATTGTGCATTAGATTCAAAATATTTGTTTAATTGGAGGATCTTATGCCTAATCAAATTAAAATTTTCAACCTGCACGTAAACGGGATGGCACAAAATGCAAACATTAACATAGGAAGTACATTACAAAACAGCCATACTTCAAACATAAAACTTTTTGGTGCTAATTTTTCAATGGGAGATTTTTCACCTGCTAGTTCCCTGATTATTACGGTGACTCAAGATTCCGATAAAAGTGATCAAGGTCAAACCGAAAATCCATCTTCGCCAAACAGTAGCCAATGATGGTTCATCCTATTTCATTCTAGGAAACTGTCTAAGGATTAATGATCTATTCTCTGAATTTTTATTTTTTATGATTAAACATCACGAAAAGGAAGAGAATGGTCATATACATTAGAGTTGAAAGGCAGCCTTTTTTATTGGAAAACAAGATTACTTACGCTAACGGGGGCATTACTTCAAAAATGAGGTAATGCCTTTTCTTATTGAAGAACGGGGCAGGATAGTAAAAGAAGGATACATATAAGCCATAATAATGCATAAGAAATACTTATGATATTTCATAAGAATAATTATCAACTTATGGTGTTTAAAGAGGGAGTATTAAGTTATAAACTGTACGTTCATCAAGGAGGGGAGTTTATTGGAAAAAGAAATTAAGTTTAGAATAGCTACTGAACAAGATTTGGATAGAATTGTTGAAATGCTTGCGGATGATGAATTGGGAAGGAAGCGTGAGCGATATGAACAACCACTTCCAGAAAGTTACACAAAAGCATTTAAAGCTATTACATCTGATCCTAATAATGAGTTGATAGTAGCTTATCAAGATAATGAAGTGATTGGTGTACAACAAATTACTTTTACTCCATATATTACACACCAAGGTGGATGGAGAGCTACTATTGAAGGGGTCAGAACAACCCCATCTCTTCGTGGTAAGGGAGTAGGAACCGAATTGATAAAATGGGCAATTCAACGTGCAAACGAACGTGGGTGTCACTTAATTCAACTTACAACAGATAAACAAAGAGTCGATTCATTACGTTTTTATGAACGATTAGGTTTTAAATCAACGCACGAAGGGTTAAAAATGAAATTGAATTAGTTAACGGTCATCAGACGAACAGGGTCTGTTGGCAAAAGAATGCCTGGTTCAATTTGAAAAATTGTATTTTGAATGAGTTGTTGAATCGTTACTCCGCCTGTGGGTGGTGCCACTCCAACAGTTGCCTCCACACAGAAATCCGCTGAATGATCAAGTTATCAACTTAAAATTTTTTGGCATATTATTAGTACCTGGTACTAATAATAATCATGTTTTAGAATACGAGGGTAGGGTATTAAAATAAAGAATAAATTGAAGGAGGAAAATTATATTGACACATGAACAATATCAGTCTGTAATTGAGTCACTTCATGAATGTATGGTTGCGTGTAATCATTGTTATGATGCTTGTTTGAATGAAGAAGATGTCAAAATGATGGTAGAATGTGTTCGTCTTGATAGAGAGTGTGCAGATATTTGTGCTTACTTTGAACAGGCTATAGGAAGAGGAACACCATTTATTTCTGAATTGGCAAAAGTATGTGCAAAAATTTGTGAAGCATGCGGTAATGAATGCAAAAAACACAACCACGAACACTGCCAAAATTGTGCTGATGCATGTTTTAAATGTGCAGAAACATGCCGAAGTCTGATTGCTTAAACTTTTAATTAATAAAGGATTGTTCAACTTCCTCTTTTTGGGAAATGACTAAAAAATTATATCCTAAGTGCGTTAATCCGAAATGAGTATGGTGATATAAGTAAATGAGGCTTAACAAAAAAACAAAACAGCACTCACTCTATTTTGCTAGAGAAGTGCTGTTTTGTAATTTGGAATCCCTAGATGAACACGGCCTTAATATTCGCCTTTAATGACAAAATACGAGCCTCGAATAGTTCCAGCTAGTTTAGACTTCTGCCTAGCAAACTTAAACTTCCCTTCTAGCTCCTTTGGTACCTCCATCCCCTCAGAAAGCTTAAACCCAACGGCCCGCTTCGGCTTAGGATCATCAACTGTATACATGACGTTTACCGAAAGTCCATCTTCGTAAAAGACGTAGGCAATCTTGATATTTTCCACTTGAAAACGCGACGTTTCTAAAGGCTTGGCCGCAAACTCAATATCACGTTCTTCTTTCAATATACGGTTCACATATTCAAGGGTTTCCTTGCTTTCGCTAGCTGGAATAACCGTAAATTCATGCTTATATTTGTTCATAAAGTAACGAGCTTCATTCGCGCGTAAACCAGCAAGCGCATCTGCTACAGGTGAAGACTCTAAACCAACCGTCGAAACATTTTTAAAATCAACGCTGTAGGACAATTCCATGCCTCCATTTATCTTTTTATTTCCTAACAACAGGAATCCACATTTCTCCAAAAACCAAGCCGTTTCGCTGCCCCATCTCAACACTTGCATTTGGCCCGCCAACATAGGCAACATCCGTTATTTCAGGCAAGACTTGACCAAAGGCAATACCCGTAAGCATATTACTTAACTCTTCAGACGTTTCCGCTTCCCCTTTTACAATGATGTATTCCCCTTTTGGAAATTGGATCATTCTTGTTGCTTCTGGTAACGATTTCTCTGTCATGACGCCAGCATAATGCATCATCTTGTTATTCACTGCTTCGTTCACGACAAAAATGTAGTCATTTGTGGCTGCGGCTTTTAAAGTGTCAAGCCTTCCATCTTGTTTAACGGCCGACCAAAAGTCTGCTTTTTCCTTTGTTATGCCAACATAGTCTGTGTAGTCACTTTTAAGTTCAGTTCCAAAACCTAATACGGTAAAGCTCTCTTTTTCTTCTATAGTATAATCTGCCATATTTAATACCTACCTTTTTTTAAAATGAATCAAATGATTTATCTTTTCACTTGATGAGTTTATAATAACCTTAAATCATGTCAAAAAATGATACTGTTTAGGAGTTCGTAGCTGAATGAAAAAAGTTGAACGGATTAATATCATCATGCGGTATATTAATAACCGCTCCCATTTTACCATTTCTGAGATCATGCAGGAATTTTCTATTTCTCGTTCGACCGCAATTAGAGATATTAGAGAAGTTGAAGCCATGGGGATGCCACTTGTTGCTGAAGTAGGAAGGGATGGGGGGTATTTTGTCATGCACAACTCTGTCCTTCCCGATATTCACTTTACCGATAATGAGGTAAAAGCTCTATTTATAGCCTTCATGGCAACAAGAAACCAACAGCTTCCCTTTCTAACGAGTCGTCAGTCTTTAGCTGAAAAATTACTTGGCCTCATCTCAGAAAACCAGCAAGATGACCTTGTTCTATTAAATCAAATCCTGCTATTTGAAGGGACCAACCCGAATAATCCTGACCTGCTTGATCTGTCAGACCTTCCCCATCCGATGTTAGAAAAACTCATTCAACTGCTGCTTTTGGATCGGTGTTTATTGATTACCATAAATGAAGAGAAGATAATTAAGTCTTATTCCATTTATCTTTTGCACCTTTATCGTGAAAAAGGCTTTTGGCTGATTGAAGGCTTTGACGTAAAGGAAGAAAAGAAACAGATATTTCATGTCGACAATCTCGTCGATGTCAAACTCTACCCAACGAACAATAGATTGAGTAAGAAAAAGATTATAGAAAAACTAAGTAAGCAGGAAGAAGTCATCAACTTTATCCTTGAACTTGGCCCAAAAGCGATTGCCCAGTTTAAAAAATATCACCCTTTAAAAGTTTCCATTTCCTATACGAATCCTTACCAAGCCACAGCCATTCTAAAAACTTTTATCAATATCAACAATCCCGAAGAATTGACCGAAATGACAAATTGGCTGCTTTTCTTAGGTGAAGATATCAATGTCAAAAAAATGCCAGTAGAAGTACTAGAAGGTCTACAAACAAGATTATCCTTATTCTGCCCATAAGCAATGTCAGTTACACTTTTTTACGGTGGATCGTATCATAAGTAATAGAAGTAAATAGCTAAAAATAAGCAAAGAATAATAAAATAAAATCTTAAGGCAAAATAAATAGGCAGGTACTTTAGATGAAACAACATTGGCAAGTAGATATTTTAAATTCACATATAAATAGAAATGGGCTTACGCCTGAGTACATTGAAGCTCTCCATAGGCTAAGGGAAAAATTGCTCAATGGAATTCAATCTGGTGATCGTGAATTGATAGCCGAATTTGAAAAGGACATCTACCAGAAATTTAGTGATGAACAATTAAACATTTTTAATAGAGTCCCAAATAATAAAGTCCGATCCTATAAAAATATTCTATTATCTCACAACACCCTTTATAGCTATGCTGCTGAAAAGGGAGGGTTAAGTGCATGGCAATGCCACTTTATATCAGAAAAATATGCCATCATGATTGAGCATGCCGAAACCCTTTCTGAACTCGATAAATTTCATTCCAATATGTTAGCAGAATATTCTGATCTCGGTATCCGAAAATCTAATAAAAGTGATAAATTAACAATCGTAGAGATAGCAGAAAACTATATAGAGATGCATTTTTCGGAGGACATTTCAATGGAAGAAATGGCAGGGAAATTGCATGTTCATCCTTCCCATTTAATGAGAGCGTTTAAGAAGGAAAAAGGAATAACTATTAGTCATTATCGAAATATGAGAAGAATAAAAGAAGCAAAAGAACTAATCCTATTCTCCAATCTTTCCATGACTGAAATTGCCATTATGGTTGGGTTTAGCAATCCTCAGTATTTTTCTCGATTTTTCAAAGAAATTGAAGGAATCACTCCTGTAGAATTTAAAAAGAATAGGAAGAAATGACCAACTAGGTGCATGAGAAATCATGCACCTATTCCCTTTTTTGGATAAAATATCATGCAATTATAGTGCAAAAACAATGCAATTGTAGTGCAAAAGTAATTATTTGATCCGATGTATACTTATGAAGTAATAAAGAAAAGGCTTACAAAAATTCAAGTTAAATAAAAATGTAAACGATTTAAATGGGGAGGGAAAGTTATGAAGAAGTTCGGAGTAAGAGATCAAGTTGGATATATGCTAGGGGATGTTGGAGGAAGTTTCGTTAACTTATATATTGGTTCATTCTTTATTGTCTTTTGTACCTATGTATTAGGTGTAAGCCCTTACTTTATGGGAACGATGTTTCTAGTTGGAAAAGTATTTGATGCCATTATCACCGGTATTATGGGGACCATTACGGACCGTTTTAGAATAGGGAAAAGCGGGGATAAGTTCTTGCCTTGGATCAGCTTTTCTAAATGGTTACTAGCAGCAGCCTGTTTACTCGCTTTTGCTGACATATCAAGTTGGGGATCTACCGCTACACACATTTGGGTAGTCGCTGCTTATTTATTCTTCTGTGTTGCTTATACTGCTGATGCCATTCCATATGGTTCATTAGCATCTGTTATCACAAATGATCCTGTTGAACGTACAAAATTATCTCGTGCCCGTTCGATCGGAGGTATGATCGTAGGACTTGGATTCTTATCTTTTGTTCCAATGTTCATCTATGATAAAGCTGGAAATATCGTTCCAGAGGCATTCTTTTATATCGCGATTGTATTTAGTATTTTATCGTTATTATCCTATACAGGACTTGTAAAATTAACGACTGAACGTATCCGTGACGAAAAGCCTGCTGGAGCTAAGCCGGATTACGATTTCAAGGATGCATTTAAAGTAGCATTCACCAACAGACCATTAATCGGTATGATGGTTGCAACTCTCGGTTCTACCTTAATTATTTCTGGGGTTGCTACTTTGGCTGCTTATGTATTTGCTGAGTACTATAACATGCCTAGTGCATTTGCGATTAACTCCTTCATTAGTATGGGAATTATCCTTGTGTTATTCGTTATCATTCCAAAACTTGTAGCAAAATTCAATAAACGTAACTTAATTCTTACTACATCCGCATTCAGTTTAGTTGCAACCGCTTTAATGACTTTGGTTACGTTTGAAAATGTATATGTATTTACGGCATTATACAATGTCGCAACCATCGGTTCATCCGTGTTCGTTATGCTTGTTTGGGCATTGGTTACAGACTGTATCGATTTTACAGAATATAAAACTGGAAAGAAAATTGAAGGAACCCTTTATTCCCTCTATTCTTTCGCTCGTAAAGTAGGTATGGGACTAGGTGCAGCAGTGGGAAGTTACTCTTTAGGCTGGGTTGGATTTGTTTCTGGTGCAAAATCACAATCACAAGAAGTGGCAGAAGGTATATTAAAAATGTACACAGGTATGCCAGTTGTCGCATTCATTCTGATACTTATCGGTGTAGGTTTAATCTTTAACCTAAATACAAAGAGCACAAATGAAATGTATGCAGTATTAAAAGAAAGAAGAGCGTCGTAACAAGGAGATCACTTTATGGTGAACCCTTATTAAATAGAATAAAAGGAGAGGTTCAGATGCGTACTAGATTCCTTTCAAAAATGACAAATGGCGAAGTCGAAGAGTATTTAAAAGGTAATGATATTATCTACGTTCCAGTTGGCGTAACTGAAACCCACGGGGCGTTGCCACTGGATTCTGAAACGGTTTTAGCAGAAGCGATTGCATTAAAAATGGCTGAAGCATCAGATGGGCTTGTTTTGCACAACTTGCCTTATTTCTTCCCAGGCGGGACGATTGTTGGAAGAGGAACAATTCAAATGAGCATCAAAGACGGGATGGCTTATTTGGATAAGATTGCAAAATCATTACTAAATCAGGGCTTTAGACGACAAGTTTATATTACTAGTCATGGCCCAGCTCATATGACAGTAAGTGGCATGGTTCGTGATTTCTTTGATGAAACAAACGTGCCTATCCTATATATGGATGTATTAAAAGCAGCGGAGGCAGCCAAATTCAATCTGATGGATGTGTTCCATGATATCAGCATTGGTGCATATAAAGTATTAGGCAGATTAGAAGATGTCCCATTGAATGTACCTGAATCCCATTCTGTTACGTATGATGTGCAGCATATGTTAGCGGGGATGGGCAAGAATCCTGGAAATCTATTAGGAAAATACGCTTATCAATCCGGAGCAGTAGGTTCATACTTTGATGCACCATCTGATCACATGGCTACACCCTTATTGAAAACGATCGAAGAAAGAGAAGCACTTGCAGAAGCGGGTGTTCAAGCCATTAATGAATTTGTACAGGCATTGGATATGCCGACGATCGTTGAAACACTTCGTCAAGTGGATGTTTATACGGCGGAAACCATCCTTCCTAAATACGGGGCACATTTGCCAGGCGGAAAAGCGTAATAAAATAGCAAGTCGTGTGAATCCTATGGGGGTCGCACGACTTGTTTTGTATTCCAGAATTTTGGACGAGATTCGTGTCGACTCCGATTAATCTACTAAATATATATGTATGTGAGTTATTGTATGAAATTCTGCTATATTGAACAATCTTTGCTTTAAGACCTTTTAACTCTTTTAGCCATTTCCGG
>NZ_JBALNQ010000007.1:11392-32082 GCF_036961885.1 Neobacillus niacini
TTAGCCATTTCCGGTCACTCATCGACTCTATGAGTGACCACTTTCTCTTCTTTTAGCCATTTCCGGTCACTCATCGACTTTATGAGTGACCACTTTCTCTTATTTTAGCCATTTCTGGTCACTCATCGACTCTATGAGTGACCACTTTTCCCTCTTTTAGCTGTTTCCGGTAACTCATCGACTCTATGAAAAGAGTTTTCTCAATTTTGACCCGCGTCAATTCTTTCTCCTTATGAAGCCGTTAAGATAAAGATAGAAGATAAGAGGAGGAATTGAAATGATGAAGCATATTAACCAACACACCAATCATATAACACTCATCGCGGGGATATTAATAGGATTGGGTCTTATGGCTAAGTTTATGCAGTTTATGGGTTGGAGCAATGGACTTCTAATCGCAGCCACTGTCATTGCTGTCATTCCGATCGCCATTAAAGCATGGCAGGCCATTATATTACGAACGTTTAGTATTGAATTACTTGTTACCATTGCAGTAATGGGAGCACTGTATATTCAAGAATATGTAGAATCCTCGGTTGTTACATTTCTTTTTTTATTTGGTGCTTACCTAGAATACCGGACTTTACAAAAAACCCGTTCTTCTTTGAGGGAACTCATTGATATGGCACCGCAGGAGGCAATTTTACTGCTTGAAGATGGCAGTAGAGAAAATATTAGTGTCGATGATGTGAACGTAGGAGATCGGCTGGTTGTTTTACCTGGGGGGAAAATTCCGGTTGATGGAGTCGTTGTAAAAGGTCAGGCATCCATAAATGAGGCAGTGATTACCGGTGAATCCATCCCTGTGAACAAATCCAATGATGACCATGTATTCAGTGGTTCCTTACTAGATACGGGATATGTTGAAATCATAGCAGAAAAGGTTGGTGATGATACCACCTTTGCTAAAATCATTGAGCTTGTGGAAGAAGCACAGGATTCAAAATCAAAGACAGAACGTTTTCTAGATCGTTTTTCAAATTATTACACTCCTGCAGTTACACTATTATCCATACTGGTTTATATCGTGACACGTGACTTACACTTGGCAATTACGTTCTTAGTAATCGCATGTCCTGGAGCACTAGTCATTGGTGCGCCTGTATCAAACGTAGCAGGAATTGGAAATGGCGCCAAAAACGGGGTGCTGATCAAAGGCGGCGAGATACTAGAAAAATTCGCCAAGGTAGATACACTAATATTTGATAAAACTGGAACACTGACGAAGGGAAAACCTGAAGTAACTGATTTTCATACCTTTGGCTCAATGAAATCTAGAGATATCTTAGGATTAGTAGCGAAAGCCGAAACCATTTCAGAACACCATTTAGGTCAAACGATTGTAAAAGATGCTAGAAATAAAGGATATGATCTCAACAAGTATCAGTTAACCGCCAGTGAAGCCATTAAAGGGAAAGGCATAACGGCCACTGTCGAAGGAAAGAACATCGTGGCGGGAAACCGAAAATTAATGGATGCAAAAGGAATTCATATAGAATCAAATGCAGCCCAATATGCCCTGAATCGAGAAATGGCAGGGAACACGGCTATATTCCTTGCCATTAATGGCAAGATGGAGGCAATCATCTCTATAGCTGACCAAATCCGGGATGATGCCCGGGAAGCGTTAGCAGATATGCGCGCCAATGGAGTGAAAAGAATCATTATGCTTACTGGTGATAATCGCCATACTGCAGAATCTGTAGCAAAACAACTAGGAATTGACGAATTTTATGCTGAACTACTGCCAAATGAAAAAGTAGATTTTGTGAAGAAGTTTAAAGAAGAGGGTGCCATTGTGGCGATGGCAGGAGATGGCGTCAATGATGCTCCTGCCATTGCAACAGCAGATATTGGGATTGCTATGGGTGAAGGTGGAACCGATATCTCAATGGAAACTGCCGATGTCGTACTCATGGCGGATAAACTTTCCCAATATGCCCACGCCTATGCACTTTCAAAGAAAACGATAAGAAATATGCGTCAAAATATAGCCATTGCTTTAGCAGTCGTTGCCATTCTTCTTTTTGGAGTTTTAGGCGGGCAAGTCCATTTGGCAAGCGGAATGTTTATCCATGAAGGTAGTGTCCTCGTTGTAATCTTGAATGCTATGAGATTAATAAAATTTAATACGAAGGCTAGTAAAAAGGCAAAACAAGCAGTTGAAAAGGTCAGTGAAGGTTTTGCAGCATAGCGAACAGTGCCTAGCATTGTTCGCTATTTTACAAAATATGCAAATTTACAATACTTTAACTTCCTTATTACCAAAATTGGATTAATATAGTACATAGGGTTAAAAAACTGAAAAGAGGGAGAATAAATGGCAGGAAAAGCACTTGAAATACAATCTTTAACGAAAAAAATTAAGGATAAAGTAATTGTTGACAATGTTAGCCTCTCTATTGAAAAGGGAGAAATCTTTGGACTGCTCGGCCCCAATGGTGCAGGAAAAACGACCATTATTCGTATGATTGTGAGCTTGATAGGCCGTACACAAGGCAGCGTATTCGTGAATGGCTATAATTTGGATACTCATTTTAAAGAATCAATGAGTGAAATTGGTGCAATTGTTGAGAATCCAGAATTCTATAAGTACTTGAGCGGTTATAAAAATTTAAGGCACTACGCCAATATGGCAAAAAACAAAATCTCTGATGAACGAATCCAGGAAGTCATTAGGGTTGCAGACCTTGAAGAAGCGATTCATCAAAAAGTGAAAACCTATTCACTCGGGATGCGGCAAAGGCTTGGCGTTGCGCAAGCGCTGCTGCATAGCCCATCACTTTTGATCCTAGATGAGCCGACAAATGGGCTGGATCCTCAAGGGATAAGAGAATTTAGGGAATACTTGCGTTCAATTACAAAAGAGGGAATTTCTGTCCTCGTGTCCTCCCATTTATTGTCGGAAATGCAGCTAATGTGTGATCGGTATGCGATTATTGAAAAGGGGAAGCTTATTCATATTTCTTCGATTAATCAGTTAAACGATCAAAATCAGGAAGTACATACGGTCATGTTTGAGGTAAGCGATTTGGAAATGGCACTCGAGCTTCTCAGTGAAAACAATCTAGGAGTTGATTTCAAGAAGGTAGACCAGAATCAGATTTCGGTAATCCTGGATAAGGACTCGATTGCTGCTGCCAATCGGTTATTAGTAAAGAACAATGTCGATGTATACGCTATTCATACAGTAACAACCACGCTTGAGGACCGGTTCCTGGAATTAACCGGCAAAGGGAGTCAGGAGGTAAAAACGAGTGTTCATGTTAATTAAAAATGAAATAGGGAAGATTTTTGGAAAGAAAGCTAGTTGGATTTATATGCTAATCATCGTAATCGCGGTGGCAATTGGAGGGATTCTTGAGGATAGAATCGGTGGGGAACCTAACAATAACTGGCGTGAGGAAACCCAGGCTACTGTGAATCAACTGCAGCAGGATTTAGAAGCAGCTCCTGAAGAAGAAAAAGAATGGATGTCTGCCGAACTTAAGCGACAGCAGGGCTTTCTCGATGAGAATATTAATCCAAATGCAAAGAGTAATTGGCATTTTATGAATGTGACTGTGGCTGGTGTCACTATGCTGGTCACGCTTTTTGCTGTTATCGTAAGCAGTGCCAGTGTATCCTCGGAATTTTCCGATGGGACGATAAAACAACTTCTAATCAGGCCGCATGAAAGATGGGCCATTCTTTTGTCAAAATATTTATCGGTGATCATCTACTCCTTGCTGTTGATGATTGTGCTTATTCTTGCAGGTTTCGTGACAGGATCGATTCTTTTTGACAGCGTGGATTTTAACACTAAATTCTTTGAAAACACACTTGAAGGACAGAGAATAGCACAGTTGGGACCACAATTTTTCTTGAAGACCGTGTATTACTTGCCAAGTCTATTGATTCTCATCACGATTTCCTTTATGCTATCCACTTTGTTTAAGAGTCAATCTCTGGCAGTGGGAATCGGAATTTTTGTTTTATTTTTATCTTCAACATTGGGCGGACTCATAGTGTTTCTCGCCGAAAAATATACATGGGCTAAATTTTTAATTTTCCCTCATCTGGATCTTACCGTGTATGCACTACAGGACAAAATACTTGGGGATGTAACACTTCCAATCTCCTTACTAACCTTGGGCGTGTACTATATCATTTTCATTGCCCTAACGTTTACAATCTTCCAAAAACGGGATGTTAGTATTTAGATGGATGAAAGCTAGTACTCTAGCGTGCCACTGATCTAGGCGCTGCGAGTTAATCTTAAATTTAGTGCCTTTTTTCTCAATTAGATCTGTCGAAGATCCCAATTACAAATATATGCGAACAGTGCCTAGCACTGTTCGCATTTTTAATAAATTTGTTATCTTCTCTTAAAAAGGGGACTGTCACAACGTTTTGTGACAGCCCCAGAAAATCTGAGAGATTTTTATAAAAGGGAGAAACTATTTTCTGTCTATAAATTATCCGTAAAACCTCTATTAGATAGTATTATTGCAACCCGTAAGGCTGCAAACCTTCCTTTTTGACCTTAATTCGCCAGACTTCATTTTTCAATGACTCAGTTACATAAAGGTATCCATTATGAAAAGTCAGATTGGTGGTAAAAGTCTCCGCATCTTTAGGCAGTCGAATAGTACCGTATTTAAATCCACTGGCATCAAGTACGACAATTTCGCCAGCCTGGAAATGGGCTACATAAAGATTGCCCTCCGTATCGACGGCTAGACCATCTGGACCGATTCCTCCTTCAAATTGACCGAAGACAAACGGTGTTTCACGAGCGTCTTTTGCATTTTTTGACGGTACAGAGATAATTCGATTTGTAGCAAATTCAGAGATGTAAACACGTTGGCCGTTCGCTGAAATCGCAATCCCATTAGGATACGCAATACCTTCTTGAAAGAGTACTGGTTCTTGACTATTTGGTGGCAGATAGAAGACACGACCTATTGGTT
Organism: Neobacillus niacini; assembly: GCF_036961885.1. Lineage (GTDB taxonomy): Bacteria > Bacillota > Bacilli > Bacillales > Cytobacillaceae > Neobacillus > Neobacillus niacini_H. The sequence continues at coordinate 16,345 of NZ_JBALNQ010000007.1, forward strand.
TCGTTGCACTGGATCCCATTGGCTCTGTAAAGTAAAGTCCACCATCTTGGTCAAATACGAGGTCATTTAGTCCATTTAAAGGTTTGCCATTGTAAGTATCAACAATGATTGTGCGTTCTCTAGTAACAGGATCATAGGCGTAAAGTTTTCCAGTAACATCTGTGATAAAAAGGCGTCCATCCTTGTGAAACTTTGTCCCTACAGGGAGGTCTCCTTTATATGTTTCTACGATTGAAAGCTTATCGTCTTCGACCTTAATAATTTCCCCTGTAGGCGGACTAACCATCCAAATATTCCCACTGCGATCGAAATTAATGCCCTCCATAAATCCACTTCCGGTCGCTACCTTTTCCCATTGACTATTAGGATGGACAATTTCAGAAATGGAATGTCTTTCCCCTTTTGGCACTGGTTTTGTTACATATAACGCTTTTGCTCCAACGACTGTAACAGTAATAAGGGAGAGTATGAGTAATACGGTTACTGCTAATGCCCTTTTTTTCATTTTATACATTCCTCCTTTTTTAACCTATAAAGGTCAAATGATAAATCTTTTCATATTTCATCTCTCAGATTTTCGACACAGGAACGGTAGCCTGTATATCGTTTTAATTTATCACTATATCGCTAATATACACAATATAGCGAATTATCTGATTTTAATTAAAAATAAGTAACTTTTTCTTCTATTTAATCAATGTTTATTTTGTTATGTTAAAGGTTTTAGATCTTATTTAGGTTGGAATTGTATAAGTGGGTGGAAGAAAATAAACAAAGACAATTTATTTAGAAAAAATGAACTTTTTGTACCTGTCATGACTCTTATAAGGGAGAGAGGTGAAAGCATGAATGTAGTTCGGTTAGTGAAAAAGGCGAAAAAGGGAAGTAAAGAGGCGTTGCTCCAATTAATTATGGCGGAAAAAGATAATTATTATCGACTTGCTCTCACCTATTTGGAAAATTCGAATGATGCCATGGATGCAATGGAGGAAATGATTGTAAAGGTATATGAAAATATTGATCAACTAAAGAAAGAAGAAGCATTCTACAGTTGGAGTAAGACCATTTTGGTGAATTGCTGTAAATCCATGCTTCGTAAGCAAAAGAGGCTCGTGTTAATAGATGATTGGCATACGTCTAATCCTAGTCATGAGCAGACTAGTGATCCTTATTTGAGCAGTGATCAACAAATGGATATCAAAGAGTTATTGATTCATTTAAATGAGCAGCAAAAAGAAGCGATTCAATTAAAATATTTTCATGATCTCGATTATCAAACAATAGCGGAAATGACAGCTGTTCCCACTGGGACTGTTAAATCAAGGATCTCCCAAGGATTGAAAAAGCTAAGAAAACATTATAGGGGTGATTTTAGTGGATAATCTTGAGAAACGATTAGCGGAAGAAAAGAAGCTTATCGACTCTATACAAGCACCTGATGAATTAGAAATGAGATTAAGAAGCGCTCTTCATCATACTCCGAAAAAAACTAAACGATATGCTTTTAGCTGGAAGGCAGCTGTTGTCGCCTTATTTTTAATCATCCTAATGGGATCTCAATACAATGCATTTGCCTTTTATGGTAAGAAACTACTTGGTTTTGATGAAGTGATGGATGGTTCTTTGAAGGAACTTAATGAAAAAGGCATGGGACAAATTGTAGAAAAAAAGACGAAGCTTGATGATGGAACGGAGCTTACGATTAACGGAATCATTTCAGATTCTAATCAATTGGTCGTGTACTACACATTATCGAATCCAAAAGGAATAGACGATACTTTGAATGAAAATTTTCGGATTTCAAGAATTTCTGGCTTCTTAACAAACTCAAATGCAGATAGTGGTGTGTCCATACTTAATGATAAACATACGGAGATTAAAGGAAAGATGTCTTTTGAACCTGTTAGTCCATTTTCAAAAAAGTTAAAGTTATCCTTTTGGCAATCTCTTCAGAATGATCAGATGATCGAAGGAAGTATTGCTTTTCCCTATAATCCAAACAAAGCAATGGCCACCGAATATAAGCAATCGCTAAAAAAGACATTTAAAGTCGATAAAGGCACCATCACATTTCATTCCATTACAGCCTCGCCAACCATGACGATGATCAAAGGAACGTTAAATGTAGAAAACTTTGATCGAGTCGATTCCTCATTTGGTGGAATTGAATTAATGGCGAACGGAAAGCCGGTTGAAATAATGGGGAGCAGCTATAAATCTTCCCTCAATGGAAGAAAATTTGATATTCGGTATAATGCATTGCCGAAGCAGCTGAATTCACTTGAATTAGTCATAAAAGAGTTTGTCGGCTATCAAAGGTTAGAAGAAAAGATCACCCTATCATCCATTAGCAATGGGCCGATTACGCTTGGTGGGAAAGAACTTTGGATCAAAAATGTGTCAACCACCTCACAAGGAGTGGAAATAACGATTGCAACTGTTGGTGATGTGATGCTGGATGGTGTATCCATACAAACACAAGAGGAAATCACCCCATTAAAAACAACTGTAAATCAAATTTATACAAAACAAGAAGATGGCAGGGAAGTGAAGGAACGTACCTTGCTATTTGATTCACCTACAAATCCAGAATATCTTCTAATAGAGGGAATGCATTATGTGAAGGAATACAATAAGAAATTGGAGATCCCGGTTGATTAGAAAGAATTTGAAATGCAATTAGAAAAAATTATTAGGATATTTTTCGGTGATCATTGCGCATGTATTATTATATACTTTTAGTAATAAGGTAAATAGTACCAGGTAGTATCGTTATAGATTTGTATTTAGGCTATCATCGGTGGTCATTCTTCTTGAAAGTGTTAAGGAGGAGATGTTTAAGCATGCACTGGGGAAGGGTAGTCTTTCATAGTTTGATGTTGGTTATTTTGTTTTTATTAGCTGCTATTTTTGTGAATCCGCTTACGGATGGAATTGGAAACAATACGATTCGGATAGTTGTCAAAGAAGTGAGCCGGATTGGATTAACTATTGGAATGCTTTTGTGGTATGGGAAGTTTTTCTTAAAAAAATCAAGTGTATATTTTCGGGTTGGAAATCTGATCGTAATGGGTAGAGTATGGGTATTAGTAGGCTTGATCATGCCAATAACTGTAATAACATTTTATGTGCTATCACAATACGTAGTTTTTCAGGGCCTAGAAAAACATTCTATTAAAACGATAGTAACGTTTATCATCAGCTCGTTCATTACGGCTTGCTCTGCTGGGGTGATTGAAGAAATTCTATTTCGCGGGTATTTATTAAAGTTGTTCGAGGATAAGTGGAATACGATTACAGCAGTTTCTGTAACCTCCATCCTGTTTAGTGCTCTCCATTTACTGACTATGAATGGACTGAGGTTTATCGATGTGTGTTTGGTCGTTATTGCAGGTACGATGGCAGGAATAATGTTTTCGCTTATTGTTTATAAGTCAGGGAGTGTCTGGAATGCAGTAATCGTGCATGTAATCTGGAACTTTTTTATGAGTTCTAAAATTATTCAATTTGTTCCTATATTCGGTAGTAACACTTCTTCGTTAGTAAAATTAACGTTTAGTTCAGATCGTTTTTGGATTACGGGAGGAAACTTTGGAATTGAAGCAGCTTTTCCAGTGATAGTGTTGTATATACTAATAATATGCTGGATTATCTTTTACAAAACAGACTTTTTTAAAAATAATTATACTTATAAAGGAAAATAAAAACTTTATAATACCTCATTTAGATACAATATGGTGAACCGTATCATAAGTAAATGAGGATTTAGAAAAACATGGGGACGGTTCTGCCGTCTCTTTTTGTGCCTGAAAAAAGCTGTCCCCAAGGCCTTTTTGGGCTTCTTCAGGACTTTGGGCGCATTACTAATCTCGTTGTATTTGTTTTTGTATTGTAATTAACCGTTCATGCTAGTGTAATAGTATACCTCTATAATAATAGACTTAGTAGATAGCAAGGGAGATGACAAAACGAATTATTTACATACTAATAGAAAAATAGATTATAAGGGAGAATTAAGATGATAAAACGCATTACTTTAATTTTTTTGACAGCAATGATCTTCATGTCTGCGTTAGTACTTCCTACTAGTGCGATGAACAATGGAATGGAAGGGACCAGACCCTGGATGAACACCCAGCTCTCTGCTGAGGAGCGCACCGAACTGCTTCTCGATGCGATGACGATGGAACAAAAGATTCAGCAAATCGCTATTTCGCGCTTCAATGAAAACGACAAGGGTGATCCGGTCGTTATCAACAGGGGCGGTACTAGTAAGTATATGAACGGTGAATTCGCGCCCCAAGGTACACTGCCTGGATGTGAGTTTCAGGACACAGGCCGTCAGATTCGTGGAATCGAAGACCTGGGGATTCCAACAATCCGCATGACCAATGGTGGTACAGGCGTTAAGGGCGGATCATGTCACAATGACCCAGAGGCGACTGGTCTTCCGTCTACCCCAGGTTTGGCCGCGACATTCGACCGCGAGCTAAACTATGAGGCTGGCCGAATCCTTGGTGAGGAGACACGAGCTTTCGCGCATCACGTGTTTCTCGGACCAGGTATGAACCTTATCCGTCACCCGTACGGTGGCCGGAACTATGAGTACTTCAGTGAGGACCCTTATTTGACAGGTACCCTTGCGATTGAGCAAACAAAGGGTATCCAGGATCAGGGAGTACAGGTACAACTTAAGCACATGGCTGGAAACGAACAGGAAACTGAGCGTTGGACGATGGGTGTCCAAGTTCCTTCACAAGCCATGAACGAATTGTACATGTTGCCATTCGAGATGACTGTAAGAGATGCTGATCCAGCTTCTGTAATGTGTTCATTCCCGGATGTTAACGGTACTTATGCATGTGACAGTTCTGAACTACTACAAGATGCCCTACGCGACAACTGGGGCTTTGACGGTTATGTCATGAGTGACCGTCGTGCGATTCACGACACAGCGAAAGCTATTAAAGCTGGTTTGAACGTCGAATTAGACTGGGCACCACAGTATTACACTCAAGAGAAAATCCAAGAAGTATTAGATTCAGGTGCGGTAACTGTGGATGACATTGACAATCTGCTTCGTCCACGTTACATCAAGATGATTGAGTTTGGCCACATGGACAAACCTTTCGACAAATTTATGCCAGAAATCGTTGATCCGATGGCTAACGGTGCTAGCGCACTGAAGATGGCCGAAGAAGGATCCGTACTATTGAAGAACGACAATGGTTTCCTACCACTGGACGGCGAGCCAAAATCGATCGCATTGATCGGTATTGAGACGTTCGCTGGTGCTGCAAAAATGTCACCTCGCTCTGTTCGTGATGACAATGATTATGTAGTGACTCCATATACAGTCACACCACAGGAAGGTTTAGAGAATGTTATCAAAGAGTTGGGCTACAACACTAAAGTGACGTACAACAATGGTAGTGATCCGAAAGCTGCTGCTAAGTTAGCCGCTGAGTCCGACGTCGTGCTTCTCATGGTTGGCGACAACCCACATGAGACAGTGGACCGTGATACCCTCGGATTCCCAGCCTTGAACCTCAAATCGGGCTTGGCTGAGCAGGAGCCAGTGATTGACGCAGTTATGGAAGCCAACCCGGAGAATACTGTTGTGGTATTGAAGACTTCCGGTACTTCAATCATGCCGTGGTTGGATAAGGTACCTGCAGTTCTTCAAGCGTGGTACCCAGGTATGGAGGATGGCAATGCCGTCGCTAACCTACTTTATGGTAAGGTCAATCCATCCGGTAAGCTTCCTATGACGTTTGGTGCAACTGAGCGTGAAGCATCCTTTGCGACTGAAGAGCAGTATCCTGGAACACGTCAAGACACTGGTAAAGTAGGCGGACCTGGCCCTTATGGTGATGGTTCCGATCAGCTAATTGCTCAGTATACAGAAGGTCTGGAAATGGGCTACCGCTGGTACGAAGCAAACAACGTGAAGCCGGTATTCCCATTCGGGTACGGCTTGTCGTATACAACATTTAAGTACGATGACCTTGAGGTAAAGAAGGTTCGTGGTGAAGGTAATGGCAAAAAGGACTCGTTGTCCGGTATTGACGTGTCCTTCACAGTTACGAACACTGGCGATGTTGCCGGTAAAGAAGCGGCACAAGTCTATCTGACCCTACCAGACGAGGCAGGGCAGCCGACTAAGCGGTTAGTCAACTTCGAGAAGGTATACCTTGAGCCTGGTAAGAGAGAGCGTGTGACTGTACGTATTAACCATGCAGACTCTAACCACCCGTTCTCCTATTTCGTTCCGGAAGAACCGGACAACCTTGCAAACTGGGCTGACGGCGAGTGGGCAACTGTTGACGGAAAGTACCGCGTGCATGTCGGTGGTTCCTCTGCAGACACCCCACTGGAAAAGGACGTCCCGTTGAATTTCAAAGTTAGCATGGACGACAGCGTGGGTAATGGGAATGGAAATAATGGAAATGGAAACAAAGGAAACAAAGGAAACAATGGAAATAAAGGGAATAGCAACTCCCAAAGATAGGCTTCTGGCCATGGGATGACGTAGGCGACCCGGCAGGGGTTGTCATGCATCCTGAAAGTAGTGAGCCCGCAGGTTCGGCGAATCAAGCCGAGACCCGCGGGCTTATTGTTTTTCTCGAAACCTTCATGGGCGACGAAAACTGTCCAAGACTACTGAAAAAGTCCGTCTAAAGAGATAAAGAGGCTAACAATCTACAGTCTGTAGGTAGTTTGCTTCTTTTTATTGTCTACATAAGAAGAAAATCTTCAAGGCTTTAAATAATGTCGCTTTTTCAGCGGCTTCGAACCGTCCACGTGGCATCCTAGCGTAATAGTCTATCTCTATAATAATAGACTTACTAGATACTAATGGAGAGTTTAAAAAATGAATTATATTAATACGAATAAACAACTAGATGTAAGGGAGATATTATGAAATGAATTAATTCCAATTCGAATAGACAACTAGATGTAAGGGAGATTTTAAGATGAAAAGAATGATTTCAATTTTATTGACAGCAATACTCTTCATGTCTACGTTAGTAATGCCTACTAATGCACAGCAAGGTGGAACGGCAGGGACCAAGCCCTGGATGAACACCAAGCTTTCTGCTGAGGAGCGTACCAAGTTACTTCTCGATGCGATGACGCTGGAACAAAAGATTCAGCAAACCGCCATATCCCGGTTCAATGAGAACGACAAAGGTGAGACAATCGTTATTAAAAGAGGCGGTACTAATAAGTACCAGAGCGGTGTATTCCCGCCTCAGGGTACCTTGCCAGGGTGTGAGTTTCAGGACACCGGTCGGCAGATTCGTGGAATCGAGGAACTGGGTATCCCCACAGTACGAATGACCAACGGTGGTACGGGTGTGAAGGGCGGATCGTGTCATAATGACCCGGTGGCGACGGGCCTGCCGTCCACCGTGGCTATGGCCGCGACCTTCAACCGCGGGCTGAACTATGAGGCCGGTCGAATCCTCGGCCAGGAGACACGTGCCTTCGCGCATCATGTGATGCTTGGACCTGGTATGAACCTTGTGCGCCACCCGTACGGTGGCCGGAACTATGAGTACTTCAGTGAGGACCCATACCTAACGGGTATCCTTGCGACCGAGCAGGTCAAGGGCATTCAAAAACAGGGTGTCCAGGCCCAACTCAAGCATCTAGCTGGAAACGAGCAGGAAACCGAGCGCTGGACGATGGGTGTCCAGGTTCCCTCAAGGGCCATGAATGAGCTGTACATGCTGCCATTTGAGATGACCGCTAAGAATGCTGACCCAGCCTCCGTAATGTGTTCGTTCCCAGATGTCAACGGCACCTATGCCTGTGACAGCCCTGAACTGCTGCAAGTTGCCTTGCGGAAAAACTGGGGCTTCGACGGTTACGTGATGAGTGACCGCCGCGCGATTCACAACACGGTATCTGCCATCAAGGCGGGCACCAATGTTGAGCTCGACTGGGCCCCACAGTATTACACTCAAGAGAAGATCAAGCAGGCCATTGACTCGGGTCAGGTGACCGAGAACGACATTGACAATCTACTTCGTCCGCGGTATATCAAGATGATTGAGTACGGCCACATGGATAAGCCTTTCAACAAGTTCCTGCCTGAGATCGTCGATCCGATGGTCAACGGCGCTAGCGCACGAAAGATGGCTGAGGAAGGGTCCGTGCTATTGAAGAACGCTAACGGCTTCCTGCCACTGGATGGCAAGCCGAAATCGATCGCGCTAATCGGTGTCGAGTGGTTCGCCGGTATGGCCAAGATGTCCCCGCGCTCCATTCGGATAAACAACGAGAACGTCGTGACCCCTTATACGGTCACACCAAAACAGGGTCTAGAGAATGTCATCAAGGAGCGGGGCTACGGCACAAAGGTGACATATAACGATGGCCGTGACCCGAAGGCCGCTGCCAAGCTAGCCGCCGAGTCTGACGTCGTGCTGCTCATGATCGGCGACACCCCGGGTGAGACCGTAGACCGCGAAACTCTCGGCTTCCCGGCCGTTCCCGTCGACATAAACGCGCCCCGAGAGGACTGGGTGAAGCAGGAGCCAATGATTGATGCGGTTCTGAAAGCTAATGCAAAGAACACGGTTGTGGTTCTTAAAACTTCCGGTACAGTACTCATGCCGTGGCTAAATACGGTCCCTGCAGTCCTCGAAGCATGGTATCCGGGTATGGAGGATGGCAATGCCGTCGCCAATCTGCTCTACGGTAAGGTCAATCCGTCCGGCAAGCTGCCGATGACGTTCGGTGCCACTGAGCGTGAGGCCGCCTTCGCGACCGAGAAACAGTTCCCTGGAACCCGTCAAGAAACGGGCAAGCTAGGAGGCCCTGGCCCGTACGGTGACGGTTCCAAGCAGTTAATTGCCCAGTACACAGAGGGACTTCAGATGGGCTACCGCTGGTACGAGGCCAACAAAGTGAAGCCTGTATTCCCATTCGGGTTTGGCCTGTCGTACACAACCTTTAAGTATGGAGACCTCAAGGTGAAGAGTGTACGCGGTGAAGGAGGGGGCCCAGGAACGCCGAAGGGCAAAGGAAAAAAAGACTTGTCTGGTATTGATGTGTCCTTCACCATCACAAACACCGGTAAAGTTGCCGGCAAAGAAGCGGCACAGGTCTATCTGACCCTTCCGGCCAAGGCGGGACAGCCGGCCAAGCGGCTCGTCAACTTCGAAAAGGTTGATCTTAAGCCCGGTGAGAGCAAGCGAGTGAATCTGCGGATTAACCAGGCAGACTCTAATCATCCGTTCTCCTATTTCATTCCGAAAGATCCGGATAACTTGGCGAACTGGGCTGAAGGCGAGTGGGCTACCGCTGCCGGAAAATACCGTGTGCATGTCGGTGGTTCCTCGGCGGACACCCCGTTAGTTAAGGACGTCCCGTTGAACTTCAAAGGTAATCGATAGGACTTTGACCATGGGATGACGACGGCGACTAGGGAGGAATCGTCAGGCATTCCGAAGGCAGTAAGCCCGCGGGATCGGTGAATCAAGCTGAGGCCCGCGGGCTCATTGCTTTTCTCGACCCCTTTATGAGCGACGAAAAGAGTTAAGGAAGGATGTGAGAAGTATTATGATGGAATCCGTTCGGAACAGCAGGCGAGGTCCGGCACACTTGTGGTGTGTGGCCCTTGGCCTGATAGTCCTCTTGACCGCATGCACCGTTGCGGAATCCGAAGGGCCGGTCGGGAGCGATAACGCCGTGAAACCCGCCCCGTCTGCGTCCGGGCACGGCGACTGGCAGGACCCTGGCTTGGTGGACCGGTCCGGCGCGCAGATCAAGGTCAAGACGCCGGGTCCGGCCGCTGGCAAGACCCTGGACGTTACGCAATTTGGGGCAGATCCGGATCCGGACTCACACGATGACGCAGCAGCAATCCGGGCGGCTTTGGACGCGGCCAAACCGGGGGATGAGGTCATGCTGCCGGCCGGCACGTATGACCTGCGCTCCACTGATCCGGCCGACAAGTCGGCGAACATCGTGCTGCGCAGTGGCGTGGATCTGCGTGGTGAGGGCCAGGAGAGAACCGTGCTGCTGACCTCCCTCGATGGCGAGGAAGATAGCCGGGTGATCCGCGGCTCAGGCGTCCACGACGTCATTGTCGCTGACTTCACTATTACCTCCCGTCATGAGGGTCCACTCGGTGACGACCCCAACGACGGCAACGCGGGTGGCGGCCCGATGTACGGGATCTACCTCGGAGCCTACAAAGGGCAAGCAAGCTCTCGGGTCCTGATGAAGAACCTAGGCATACGCAGGTTCGAGCGCCACGGGATCTCTGTCAAGGCGAGCCGTGAAGTGACCCTCTCTGGAAACTCCGTAAGTGAGGCAACTGCCGTTGGCCCCGGCGGACAGGGCTACGGCATCGCTATCGAAGGCACAGCGGACCAGCGCGACCCGGATGCCTCCAACGATTCCCGGCACAACGTCGTAATCGGCAATACCTTCGATGGCAAGCATCTGCGGCACGCGATACTGCTGCAGTTTCCCACACACAACAATCTCGTGGCGGAGAACACCATCACTGGCAGTCACCTGGATGCCATCGACCTGCATGGCGAGGGTGAATACCTGAACGAGATCCGAAACAACAAGGTTATCGGTGGGCAGGGGGCGGGCATCGCGCTGGGCAATTCCGGCGGGTCCAAGAACAAGCACGACGCCTCAGGACCTGGAAACTGGGTGCACTCCAACGACCTGATTGGAAATCGTCAGGGAGTCCTCGTTATCCTTGGAACTCCTGATACCCTCATCGAGGACAACAAGATCACCGCTGGAGAGAAATCGAAAGCCGGCATTGAGATTCGCAATGCTCCAAGCACCAAGTTACATGGTAACCACATAACTGGAGGGACGAACGGTTTCTGGGCCATCCGGCTCAGTGAGGACCGCGGTGCTGACGGACGGGGCAAAGGAATCCCTACAGGCATCAGAATGGAGCGGAACGTCATTCGACAGGCCGCTAACGGCATTAGGATCGATGCCGGGAAGGACCTCAAATTGGTTGAAAACGTCGTTGAGGGCATTGACGGATCCAAGCTGAGGGTGGCCGAAGGGATTGAGGTGAGCCGGTAGGCCCAGCAATTTCCTATAGAAACTCAACGGTGCGAAAGTTGAGTACTAGTCGTTTTTATAATATAAAGAACCCTGCCTTCATCAAAAAAGAGGGCTGGGTTCTTCTAAATACTCACTTTTTAAGGTTCCGTTCAGATAAATAGTCGGAGAAATCCGCTTAATTAGAAAATAAGATTAAAAATAGCTTAAATAGACGGAGGATTCCGCATATTAACCCGAAAAACGTGAAAATGGCCGATTTTGCTTAACATAGTCGGAAAACTCCCCTTATTTCCCCTGAAACGAGCTTCATTTTGCATATAACCGGAAATCTCCGCTAATCATATTATCGCTAGTTAGTTCATTAAGGGCTAGAATACTTTATTGAAAAATAAGTGAGATCCAAAACCATCGTGACAGCACCATTCCGTAAATTGTGGAGATTGGCCAATTTAGTGCCATTTTCCTTGGGATGTATATCAATATTTGATATTATCAATAAAAGGGTTCTCTTGTATTTTATTAAGTAGATAGATCAGGGAGTGGTGTAAATGAATCAATTTCTTCAAATGGGAGCCAATACAGCTTTAAGTTCCCCAAAAGGTACTATTACTGTCAGCCATGAAATTTCTAATACGATTGATATTTCCCTAACAGCTTTCCTTTTAACGAATTCAGACAAGGTACAAGGTGATAGCGGGATTATATTCTATAATCAACCAACGAGCTCTTCTGGTGTGGCTACCCTTCTACCATCTGAGCAAGCAGGGAATACAAAAGTACATAAACTGAATTTTGACATGAGTAAGGCCCCTGAAGGGATAACAAAAATTGCTATAACCCTGACAGAGGATAATAGTACGGGTTTTTCAAATGTAAAAAATTTAAAGGCCGAGGTACGTACCGATCATACTATCATCCAGTTAACCCCATCGAGTTTCACAAATGAAAATGGAATTATCGTATTAGAGCTATATCTACGGAATGGTCAGACAAAGGCAAAATCAATCTGGCGCGGATTTAATTCGGGGCTTGAAGGGTTGTGTACAAATTATGGTGTGGAGGTTGAATCGGATGAGCAAACCAAACCATCTAAACCTAATACGATTCAAAACCAAACCCCAATAGAACCTGCTAAGACACTAACGGTTCCTGAAAATAAAAACACGGTGTCAAGGATAAGCCTTGAAAAAGTAAAGGGTAAAGTCAGTCTCGACAAAGGTCATAAGCCAGTTATCATTGAGAAAACGCCAGAAATAACTGCGACGGTATCTTGGAAGTCTGGGACAGATTATGATATTTATGCGTTGGTCTATACGAAGAATGGTAAGCAAGTAGATGTAGCAATGTTTGGGGCGAAAGGAACTCCTCCCCTCAGAAGTTTTGGCAACGGAGCAGTGGAACATATGGGGGATGTTGGGAGAAATAATCAATCAACGAAGACAGAAGTAATTAAATTAAGGTTAAATGATGATATTCTCGCAGTTGTTCCTGTGGTGTATTCTGCTCAGTCAAATGGAACAGGTTCATTCTACAAATATCAAGTGTCCATGAGTATAGATAATCATAATGGAACCTCCGTTACCATATTTGCCAAGAATGCAAATAATAATGATAGAATTTATTCCTGTGTACCCGGAATACTTCAGAATACGCCTGATGGAGTGATCATCAGTCCATTGGAGCTTTATAGTACACCGAACTCAGAGCGTAGACCTAAACTTAAGATGGGGTCCTCCAATATGGTTGAGGTTTTAATGGATAAAGGACCAGTAAATGATTATAAGTAACCCAGAATTATATAAAATTTGAACAAAAATGGCTAGACAATACACCATTGAACTATTTGTTGTCAGGTTTTATCCAAAAGAGTCGTTTTCTTATAAGTGAAAACGACTCTTTTTATTAATTTGTGAAAAAATGTACCTAATCAACAAGATACTTTCCTTAAAGGCTGGGTGCTAAAAATACAGCATCTTCGTAGTCTAAAGGAACCGTTCACTTCAATAAACATAATATTGTGAAACTAAATCCGCTCTCACTCTTTGGGATGAAGAAATACCAAGATTTTACCATCCTGAGCGTCATTAGAATAGCATTCAGCTTCATCATCTGGGACTCCAATTTCCATCAGAGCATGCTTTAATCCGCCAGCACCAGAGCTGACCCCTACGACTGCTCCGCCAATTGTTGTAATAATAGGACCTGCAGCCAACACAGCGCCAAATCCGGGAATCAATATAGTGGATAACCCAGCTATCACGCCCGCTAGTCCAATTGCTGCTCCTGTTGCAGCTCCAGCAATGACTCCATCCTTAGTGGAGGGTTTTACTTCCTGTGTGTTTTCAGATAGTCCTTTTGTATTTTTAGCAATAACTGAAATTTCCTCAGTTGTATAGCCTTTCTCTTTTAAATCTTCAACAACTTCAGCCACTTGTTGTTCATTTTCGTATACGCCTATAACATGATTCTTCACTAAAAATTACCTCCTGTTTTGCAGTTCCCGGAAAATTGCTTTTTTCGCTCCTTCATTGCATATTCCGCTATTCCTGTTAGCAATGAATTACTCAGAAAAAATCTTTTGATGCACGTAACAACGCGAAATAATCAATAAAGAATTTACCGTTCGTTTCATTTTTGGTTTTAAGTGATTGAGCTAAAGTGGCAGTGAGATTATTTTGTTGTCTAAAATGTAGTACCTCCCTGAAATGTTGTATCAGGGTTCGGCTTATAATTGCGTGGTGCTTTACGTAGTGTTTAGAAATGAACTGTACCTGCAAAAATTAGGTAAAGAAATATTAACACGTTTATAAAACGTATTTTATTATCCTCATTCAATTTCATTTAGTTCAATGTTTGCTTCAGTTGCTTCCGTACTTAAAAATTCATCTTTTTTCACCCTTTTAGAACTTTGATACTTTCAGTTTAAACATAACACTGTTTAAAACTTCATTTTTGTATGTTTGCAATAAAGCTGGTTTCAAATTAAACTTTTGGAAAAAGTGATCCATTTGTTGGTGAATGTACTGAACGATATCAACTTTATGGAGCAACTTCTTCTGCACCATTTTTTCCTTAATATCATCTGTAACTTTAATGGTAAATTGAAGAATTGAAAATTCAGTTCTTCCACAATATTCCTGTAATCTCATTTCATATCCTCCTTCTAAAACTATTGAAATAATCGAAATGTAGTCTTTATATACCCTAATATCCTTGCAAATAAAACAACAAAAAAATAATCCTTCTTAATTTTGTTATTTAGATTTGAAATGAAAAAATGGGAGAATGGGGAGTTGTTGATTCTTCCGTATTTGTTATTGAGAAGAGCAACCGTTTAAGTGATATATGGAAATGAAAAAGAGTAACACAAAAAACTAGATGCCCTATAGGAGGCATCTAGTTTTTTTTGAATACCTATTTTGTGTAATTATCAAAATAACCTTGGATAAAGATAATAGGTGTACCCTTATCTCCACTTCCTGAAGTTAAATCTGATAGAGAACCGATAAGGTCGGTAAGTTTTCTAGGTGTAGTCCCTTGTGATTCCATTGATCCTACAAGATCAGATTCTTTATTATTAATAAAGTGAGAAATCGCTTGTTTAAGTTCTTCACCCTTTAAATGAGCAAAGTTATTATCAGCGAGATACTTTAATTTTACTTCATTAGGTGTGCCATCAAGACCTGATGTGTAAGCTGGTGAAACAACTGGATCAGCTAGTTCCCATATTTTACCTACAGGATCTTTGAACGCTCCATCTCCGTAAATCATCACTTCAACATTTTTTCCAGTCTTTTCTTTAAGCATATGCTGTATTTTATCAACGATAGGTTGGCAATTACGCGGGAAAAGTTTAACACTATCCTCAGTTGCTTTATTTGATCCTAGTAGACCATAAGCTTCATTACATCCGCTGCCATCAACAGACTCCGATAATATGTTATCAAGGCTGTAGATCTTTTCTCCACCATTTGCTTTTAATATTCTCGTCGTTCTAAATCGTGTATGTATATCGCAGGTTAGAACATTTTTTGTGTAATCCAAAATGGTTTTTGGATTATTTGAGAAGATGACATCACATTCAACACCGTATTCTTCAACTAACGATTTATAATAATCAATGTAATCAACACCAGTAAAAGTATGCTTACTACATCCAAAATAATCACGGAATTGTTTTTCTGTTAATACATCTGTCCAAGGATTAACTCCCTTTTCATCAAGCATATCAATATCCACTAAGTGATTACCTACTTCATCAGATGGATAGCTAAGCATTAAAACAATTTTTTTAGCTCCTTTTGCAATTCCACGGAGACAGTTTGCAAAACGATTACGACTTAAAATAGGGAATATGACTCCAATCGTATCTTCTCCAAATTTTGTATGAATATCTTTTGCAATATGATCGATCGTCGCATAATTACCTTGTGCACGAGCAACGATTGATTCTGTTACAGTAACAATATCTTTATCATTAATAGTAAAGCCTTCAACTTCTGAAGCTTTTAACACACTATCCACAACGATCTCTTCTATTTTGTCCCCTTGATTTATGATTGGGCAACGAAGACCTCTTACAACAGTTCCAACTACTCTTTCCAATATAATCGCTCCTTATAACTACTTACGTTAATATAAATTATATCCACTTGTAATATACATTAGTTTAATGATATA
>NZ_JBALNQ010000007.1:32088-48202 GCF_036961885.1 Neobacillus niacini
AAGGGGTGATTATGTGGTAAGTAAATTAGATTTATATAAAGTATTTTGTATGGTGGGGAAAAGTGGAAGTTTTTCTAAGACAGCAAAAGATCTTTACATGACACAACCAGCAGTTAGTCAAGCGATTATGCAATTAGAAAGAGAATTAGACACACGTCTTTTTAATAGAACACCTAAAGGGGTATCTTTAACAAACGAGGGTAGTCTTATGTTTGAATATGTTAATTCGGCGATTAATTTGATTGATGCTGGGGAAGAAAAGATATTAGAATTTAAAAATTTAACGGCAGGGGAATTAAAGATAGGTGTCGGTGATACGATTTCTAGATATTTTTTGCTTCCTTATTTAGAAGATTTTCATAATAAATATCCGAATATTAAATTTAAAATTGAAAATGGTACAACATTAGAAATCTGTGCATTATTAAAATCAGGCGAGGTTGATATTACAATTTGTAATTTTCCGATTGATGATCCTACATTAGAACAAAGACCATGTATTGATATTCATGATACTTTTGTTTGCGGGGAAAAATTCAAGAAAATAGTATCTAAACCCTTAAGCCTTCATGAATTAGTAAAACTGCCACTAATCTTTCTTGAACCAAAATCAAATTCAAGAAAGTATGTAGAGGATTATATATTATCTAGAGGTATAAAGATGTCGCCTGAATTTGAATTAGGCTCACATGATTTATTATTAGAATTTGCTAAAATAAATTTAGGGATAGCATGTGTGACGAAAGAATTTTCACAAGAGTATTTAAATAAAGGATTATTGTATGAAGTACAACTTATAGATGAAATACCCAAAAGAAATATAGGCGTATGTTATTTAAAAAGTGTTCCACTGTCACCATCTTCAACAAAATTTGTAGAGATCATAGAAAAAAGGATGGCATGAAAAACAGCTTCTTCAATAAGAAAGTGGAGATTCCGATTGATTAGAAAGTTGTTGAAATACCATTAGAAATAAAAAAACTCTTTTACTAGCGAACAGTACCTGGCACTGTTCGCGTTATTATGGCGCAAAGTGTTTCTAACTCCCCTTTTTATACTTATAATTATATTAATTTACAATCTAGAAAAGAGTGTGAAAGAGTATGGCAATTTTAAAAAATGATTGGGCGCCTTTGTTGGAAGAGGAGTTTGAGAAAACGTATTATCTGCAGTTAAGGAATAAACTAGTGGAGGAATACCAAACAAAGGTCATTTATCCGGATCAACATGATATTTTTAATGCGCTCCACTACACATCCTATAAAGATACGAAAGTAGTAATTATTGGTCAGGATCCTTATCATGGTCCCGGACAAGCCCACGGTTTAAGTTTCTCTGTTAAACCGGGTGTGAAAATCCCTCCATCATTACGCAGTATTTATAAGGAGCTTCAGGATGACATTGGTTGCTCAATTCCTAATCATGGATACCTAGTG
Source organism: Neobacillus niacini (assembly GCF_036961885.1). Taxonomy (GTDB): domain Bacteria; phylum Bacillota; class Bacilli; order Bacillales; family Cytobacillaceae; genus Neobacillus; species Neobacillus niacini_H. Next base: position 33,525 of record NZ_JBALNQ010000007.1, read on the forward strand.
GATTGGGCCAAACAGGGAGTATTGATGCTAAATGCGGTACTGACGGTTCAGGCTGGAAATGCAAACTCCCATAAAGGTCTCGGTTGGGAGTTGTTTACTAATAGAGTGATAGAAGTATTAAATCAAAGGGAGAAACCAGTCATATTTATCCTTTGGGGCAATTTTGCACAGCAGAAACAACAATTGATAACCTCATCCCATCACTTCATCATTAAATCTCCTCACCCTAGCCCATTGTCTGCTCATAATGGCTTCTTTGGCAGCCGGCCGTTTTCCAAAGCTAATAGGTTTTTGAGGGAGATAGGGAACAAGGAGATTGATTGGCTAATTAATAATCTATAGGTAAGGTATTGCTTAAAAAATGAACCTATACCTTAGTTTTGCTGTGTAATCAGAACGAGTATGTCAGGGCTGATTGACTGGTCCTTTTTTCTATTTTTTATGGTCGAAGATTCAAACTAATAGGATATATAGCAAATTAACTACTAAAAAGGAGATATACAATGATCGGTCAAAAAAGAATACGAGATTACGGAGTCAAAATAGGGCGTCTGGAGCCAGGGAGTCTTAATGCGATTACAGATGTAGAAGGGGTGACAGTCGGACATGTAACACTTAGCCATAATAATATGCAAACAGGAGTCACAGCGATTTTGCCACACCAAGGAAATATCTTTAAGGAGAAACTGATTGCCTCAAGCCATGTTATTAACGGATTCGGAAAAACGATGGGAACGATTCAAATGGCAGAGTTAGGCACGTTGGAAACACCCATTCTCCTAACCAATACGTTAAATATTGGTACAGCTGCAGATGCGTTAATTGACTACATGTTAGCCCGAAACCCTGAAATCGGCCGAACTACTGGAACCGTTAATCCCATCGTTGGTGAATGCAATGATATGTTTTTGAATGATGTAAGAGAAAAGTTCGTGAAAGGTGAGCATATTCTTCAAGCATTGGAAAATACTTCATCTGAATTTAAAGAAGGAACGGTTGGTGCAGGTACAGGAATGCTCTGCTACTCCCTCAAAGGGGGGATCGGCACTGCCTCTCGAATCATGGAAATGGACCATGGGAAGTACACAATGGGTGTTTTGGTATTATCCAATTTTGGGATTTTAAGTGACCTTAGGGTAAACGGTAAGGCAGTCGGCCAAGAATTGAAGGAAGCAATTATCCAGTCTTATAAGGAAGAGGATAAAGGGTCCATCATGGTTATCGTTTCCACCGATCTACCAGTATCAGAAAGACAACTAAACAGAATAATAAAAAGGTCAGTAACAGGATTATCTAGAACGGGCTCTATCATTACAAATGGAAGCGGCGAGGTCATTATCGGTTTTTCTACAGCTACAAAGATCCCACATGAAAAACCGGAACACTGTCTATTAGTGCCTCTAATTCACGAAGAAGACATGGATTTGGCATTTAGAGCCGTAGGAGAAGCAACGGAAGAAGCGGTATTAAATTCTTTAGTTACCGCCGAGGAAGTAGTTGGCCGAGATGGAAATAAAAGACCAGCATTTAAAGATTTAATCGAAGAGTTTAATATTTCAGTAATATAGATAAATAGAAACTTCGTGTATTATCAATTGCCATAACTGGAGGTGGGTTCTCTTATATCATTGTTTATATGTTGGTTTTGGGGATACTGGTCGTAACTCAAACCTTTCCATATGGGAAGATACCTGCAAAAACTTTGTGAAGTAAGTCTTATGCAATTCACTACACAGAAAAGAAAAACCTTGGCTATAGTATAAGAAAAACCTTAGCCAAGGTAGTTTGATGTATTAGCCATAATAGACAATTTAAAACATACTAGAGAGAACAAGTTTCAATACATCTCAAGGGTCCTCGTTCAATCGTAAAATATGAAGTTTCCTTTTATCTCTATAAGTTTATTAATTTTCCGTAGTTATAGGGAGGGTAAGAATCACTTTTGTTCCTATATATTTGGTACTCTTAACCTCTATATTGCCGCCCAAATTCTCAATAATTCTGTAAACTACCATCATTCCAAGTCCTGTCCCAAGTGAGGAATTCGAATAGAACGGCATACCTAAATTTTTTAGTTGTTCATCCTCTATACCTATCCCGTCATCTTCTATTAAAATTTGGCAAGTAGTTTCAGTAACTTCACAATAAATTTCAATGAATGTGCTTTTGGTTTCAATACTATTGTTGAAAATATTGACAACAGCATGAATAAACTGCTCAAGGTTACCAGGAATGGTGCAGGAAGGTATATTGTAGGCTTTTATTTGAGTGTTAGTATTAGATATAACCGGTCTTAACAACTCGATTGAATTGGAAATGGCACAATTTAATTCAAATTTATCATTCTTTTCAGTATATGGTTTGGCAAATGTTAGGTAATCAGTTACTACCTTATCCACATTGTCAATCTCATCAAGCGCTAATTGAAGAAAGTATTCCTTCTTTTCCTGGAGGAGGTCTGGATCATCCTTCAACAACTGTAGTACTCCCCTTGAAGTTGTTAATGGGTTTTTAATTTCATGATTTACAGCGGCTGCCAACTGGCTTAAAACCTCTATTTTTTCTGACTGGATTAATTTCCTTCTCATTAAATAATTCCTGTGAATCATTTCAAACATACAAGATACCAAGATTATTCCAAAGCAATTGAATAAAATGTACTCAATCCACATTCCCAGGTGGAACAAATCCTCTTGGAAATAGGAATTTGCTATGAGAAATATAAATGAAAAAACGATATTTACAGCTACTCCCAGGAGCAATTTTTGTTTTGAAGAGATCCGGAAATATAATGGCGATAAATATACAGCTAAAAAGAACAGTAAGATTAAAATGGATATAGATATAAATTCACCGGTACCTCCCTGAATCAACCTTATTACTATTCCTAAAATAGTAAGGATTAGACCAGTTAAGGGGCCACCATATAATATACCAAACCAAAAAGGGATCCGGCGTAAATCATAATGTATCCCTACAACTTCATAAAAAGAAAAAGACATACATATTGTCATTACTATGCTTGAAGTGATTAAAATTGAGTGTTTATGGGGGTAGCGACTATTGGGATTACTTTCTCTCCAAATTTGATGAATGATAATCCCTAAAAGAATAACTAACAGATTTATTAAGAGATTTACTGTTACACTTACCAAACTAAGGACTCCTTAAAAATATATTTTCTTGTGAAAAATTAAGTGGTGAACTTTTGAAAAGGGGTTCGATAGTACACATTTTTCCTTTTTGATATTTAAGTGATGGATTAGTTTACAGACTTTTAGCCACTTTTATTGAATTCGGAATTAAATGGTAGGTTCCCCTCATTTAGTGAATCTACCTAGTATAGCATTCCTATTATACAGTAATTGAACGAATATTGAATATATTATTTGATGCACTCTATTCTTGGCAGTTACTAGAAAGTAGTGGATTAAAACTCAATACTAATAACTTCATTAGCAGCACACCATTTTGATGTACGTTGTCTGCTAGCCATAAAATTAGAAATTCGTTGTTCCCAGTTGGTTCTAAGTTCAGATTTACTCATAGCAAAACCTCCATTGATCTTTAGGAGATTATCGCATAGAAAAAAACGCCAAACCATGTGGGAATAGTTTGACGCTTACTTTAGAAACAGTAATATTCAAAATAAATTGGCAGGCTGTACGGTAAGCCGGGTAATTGGGTAAGCTAGATTTTTTAAAAATGGGGGATTTAGAGAACAGTGCCTAGTCGCATCTTTATTGGCATAAATTGTTTCTACATCTCTTTTTTTAGACTTATAATTAAAAGTTTCTTGAATAAGCCATAATCATATCGATTTAAAAGGAAATGGAAAACCAGTAAAACCTTAGTTAGTGATAGTGCAGTGAACAGTATCATAAGTAAATGAGGTTTTTTAAGAATAAAAAAAGAGCTGCCAAAGCAGCTCAGTGAGGTTAAGTCTTTGGTTTTAATCGACAAGATTTCCACTTTGAAGTCTATTTCGTTCGTGGGGTTATCCTCGATATACCTCATTGCATCATTCATGCTCCTAAGCAAATCATTATATGACCCCCTTTCAACAATAGAATAACAGGAGTTGAAAGTATCCGACCGAAATACTGGCGGATAGAAGACTCATAATTATATGTCTAGGCGTGCCAATACATTATGAGGAGAACCGTCTTTTTAAAGGTAAATGTAATTAATGTTATTTTTCCATTTTTAATATAGGTGCTATTCAAAGGAATAGCGCCTTTTTTAGTTGCAAAAATAATTATTTTTCTAGAAAAAATGTACTTTTTAATCCGTTAGTTGGGAAAGAGATTCACCACAGGTCATAACACTACAATAGGAGTTTTTTTGGTTTAGTAATTTATTTATCAACAAAAATTCGAAGGATTTTTCTCTTTATATCACTTACATATTTTTGTATTACATATTATTACAGTCGTGCAACCTAGTGGGATTGCCCCCTTATAATTTAAAGAACTAAAGTTTTTGGTGTGTTGGGTATAGGATTGCGTTTTTGTCAAAGGATAAATAGGTAGGAATCTCTAATAAAGGGTTGAGCTGCAATGTTTAAGAAGCCATTTTTTAGAAGTGGGCATAAAGAGAAGAGTAGTCAGCAACATTTTGAGGTGGAGGGTCAACGGCTTTCGTCAGACGTGCAGGTGAATATTCAGTCGATTATCCAAAGTTTTGTTAATACGGGTGACCTAGGGCAAAGAAAAATTGACCATGTAGGGACACTCATGTATTTAGATTCCCTAGTTGACCAAGATAAAATTGAAAAAAGTGTGATTAAAGGATTGACTCTATCTGATCATTTCCTTTCTGACTCGCAAACGGTTGATAATCTCGATGATGTGATTACGAAATTGCTAAATGGCTTTTCGATTCTTCTAAGGGATGATTTTCAAAAGGCTTATTTTTTTAATACGGGCGGATTTACAAGCCGGGCCGTCCAGGAGCCTTCAAGCGAGCATATTATTAGGGGTTCGCATGAGGGATTTATTGAGAATTTATCGACGAATATACAATTAGTTCGAAGACTAGTAAAAAATGAAAAGCTCGTCGTTAAGTATATGGAATTTGGAGAAAGATCGAACTCCAAAGTGGCTATCATTTATATCGACGATTTGATAAATAATGAAATCCTTGTGGAGTTGGAATATCGACTGTCATACTCCAAAGTGGGATATATCCAATCCCCAGGTTACCTGCTTGAGTTCATTGAAGACGAGTCTTTTTCACCGTTTCCGCAAATGCTGAGCACAGAGAGGCCGGATCGGGTGGCGGCCAATTTAATGGAGGGGAGATTTGCATTGATCTCTGAAGGAAGTCCGATTGCTTTAGTGGCGCCAATTAACTTCTTCGCTTTTTTTCAATCACCTGATGATTATAACAGCCGCTTTTATATTGGCTCTTTCCTAACGTTGGTTCGCTTGATGAGTTTATACATTGCGATGGTATTGCCAGCTTTGTACATTGCTGTTGTATCCTTCCATTATGAGGTCGTACCGTATGAATTTATGCTGACATTAAAAGGAACGCTGGAATATGTTCCGATTCCTCCGATTGTCGAAGCAATCGGGATGGCGATTATTTTAGAACTGCTGTCTGAAGCGGCCACTCGGCTTCCAAGTCCGATTGCCCAGACGATTGGGGTGGTCGGAGGGTTAGTCATTGGTTCCGCCATCGTTGAAGCCAATTTAGTTTCCAATTCAATGGTTATCGTGATTGCCTTAACAGCGATTGCTTCCTATACGATACCTGTAAGCGAAATGAGCACAACGATTCGATTATTAGGTTTTCCGGCTAGCATGGCTGCTTCCTTATTCGGTTTTATTGGCATTGCCTTTTACGTCACGCTTTTACTGATTCATCTATGTAAATTAGAGTCATTTGGGCAACCGTATTTTTCACCCATTGCTCCTTTGAAATTAGAAGAAAACAAGGATACGTTTTTTCGATTTCCGATATGGACGATGAAAAATCGGCCAAGTACCACTGAAGTGAAGGATGTCAGAAAGATGGGCAACCCACGAGGCTGGAAAAAACATGAATGAAAAATCCATCACACTTAATCAATTGTTTTTTGTCATTGTTCAGGCGCAAATCGGAATCTCCTTACTAAGCATCCCATTTAAGGCACATAAATACGCGAAGGGTAATGCTTGGATTTCAGTAATCATTGCCGGATTGATTGTTCAAATTTTCGTTTTAATCATTTGGATGTTAATGAAGCGGCATAAAGGAAAAACAATTTTAGAGATATCGCAAACAGTGTTAGGAAAATATATCGGCAATCTAGTTAATTTCTCCTATTTACTATATGGAGTCTTGGTGATGAGTAACGTCGTCATTTTATACGCTGATATTATTGAACGTTGGATTTTAGAAACGACACCAAAAACAGTCATGATCTTTTTAATAATCGCAACTGGGATTCACCTAGGAAAACAAAATTTAAGGGTAATTGCTCGGTTTTTTACGATTGTTAATGTGCTTGTATTTCTATTGTTCGTACTGTCATTCTTTGCCTTTTCAAACAATTTAAGCTTTACTAATCTTTTGCCTATTAGTCAATCAAGTTTCACTGATATGTTTAAAGGTTCCACCCAAGTAACTTCTGCGCTACTAGGCTTTGAAATCTTATTATTTATTTTTCCGTTTGTCTTGGGGCAAGAAAAGCAAATGTTAAAAAAAATGACATCGGCCATTGCGACCGTGGTAATCATCTATCTCTATTTTGCCGTCCTCACACTTGCAACTTTCAGTCAGAAAGAAATTGCCATTGTTCCGGAACCTGTTTTATATATGCTGAAGGGATTGAATTTTCGTGTTGTGGAACGCATTGATATGATTTTTTTATCTTATTGGATCATTCCAATGACGACCTCGTTTGTGGTCTATTTATACATTGCTAGTTCTGCTGCGGGTAAGATGTTTCATAAAGGAAAAAGAAAATATCCAGTCTGGTATTTATCGATTCTAGTTTTCGGAATAGCTTACTTTTTTTCAGACGCAATCCAGATTCAAACGTTTAATCATTATACCGCGGTAATTAGTTTAATTTTTATCTTTGGGATTCCGCTTTTTCTTTTGCTACTGTCGATTATTTTTAAAAATAGGGGCATCCGCGCATGAAAAAAACAACCATATTACTAATAATATGCCTTCTGATTTTAACAGGATGTTGGGATCAGGATCAGTTGAAGGATACACGTTTAGCAGTTGGGGTTGGATATGACGACTATGGCAATGGCGAGTTATATCAAACGACCGATATTCGTGTTCCGAAACTTGATTCTAGCGCAACGGGTAGACCAGCTGTTACATCGGTGATTATGCATTCGACTGGTGCCACGCCGCGACAATCAAGGATGAATTTAGAAAAGGAAGTGGCGGGGAACTATGCGCCTAATAAGGTTTTGGTGTATATCCTTGGTGAAGAGCTTGCTAAAAAGGACATTTACCCTATATTTGACGTCCTATATCGTTACCCAAGAAACTCTTTATCGGCAAAAATTGTCGTTGCAAACGGACGGGCTGAAGATCTCCTATCCTTAAAAGTCGTCGAGGAAAAGCTAGTTAGTGACGCGTTATTAAAGATTATTGAAAGCGCTGAGAATGACACTTTTATTCCGCGAGTATCCATCCAGTCCGTTTGTCCGATCATTTTTAACGAGGGGCAAGACTTCGGCTTACCAAAGATTGGAAAGTCGGATAATGACGCACTTAAGATCACTGGATTGGCCTTGTTCAACGGCAAGAAATATACCGGAATCGATCTGGGAGAAGATGAGGCCAGTATCTTATTAATCTTGAACAATGAAGAAAGCAAAATGGCACGTTTTAATTTAAAAGTAAATCCAGAGGAAAAGAGAAAAATTCTGCAATACGTTACTGTCCATGCCTTTCCCAAAAAGCATGATTTGAAAATCAAGTTGTCCAACAATCAACAAATAAGTGCAGAAGTAAAGATTAAACTTAAAGTACATGTGGCCGCGTACCCGAAAGACAATTTATCAAGCAAAAAAGAGCTTCAAACATTGACGAAAAAAATTAACGAAGAATTAACCAGAAAAGCAGAGCACGTCATCAGTGAAACCCAAAGAGCCAACTGTGACTACCTAGGAATCGGAAAACGAGTCCAAGCATACTACCCAAAGACTTGGGCAAAACTCGATTGGAACCAAACCTATCCAACCATAAAAATAACACCCAAAATCCAAACCCAAATCATCGAAACCGGCATCATCAAATAGCTTCGCACTTTAGCGCTTTAAATCTAGTGGGGTAATTCCCACTGGCGTTGCGCGTATGAGAATATATTATTATACTTTAAGGAATATGCCTATACCGCCCAGTAATATTTTTCTTCTAAAAACAACAGATTCTAGACATTCCTCTTATGATTGAACCCAGTGTGATAATAGGAAGAAAATCTCATTTAGATACATCGCTGTGGTAGCAAATCTTACAGAAGAGAGATCCTATGAGTTAGTCGCAAATTATATGAAATGATTGTTCATGCATATTCGAATGGAGAAATATCGGGACTAGCTGAAATATAGAATGCCCGTAGCGAACAGTGCCGTGCCAGGTACTGTTCGCTTTTTTATACATATTCTATCTATTATATTGAACGATTTGTTCTTAATAAAAAAGATATTTTGAGGAAACAAGAGATAATTCGATAAAGAGAACGAAAAGTGTTCTTTATTGGGGAAAAATACGTGTTTTTACGACTTTTTATTTAAGTTGATATGTTCTATACTTTAATCGAATGTTCCGTATAAAGAACAAAATACTCCAGAGTGTTCACTGTATTGAATGTTTAAGGAGGGATTACCATTATTTTTACTAGATTAAAGGAATTTAAAAGAATATATAAAATCCAATTTTTTATCTTGAATATTGGAATCGTATGGATCTTATTAATAATCACCTCATTAAATGTCCCTATAACAACCACAAGAGCACTTTTTACAAGTCAAACAAAAATTAAGACTACCATTTCAATAGGGAGCCAGTTTGATAATAGTTCATTATCCTTTATCAGTACTGGTAGAGAGAAAAATGAAATATTTGCGTATATCCAGAATGAGGGAACAGGGGATATGGGAGTAGACTCAAAATACTACATTTACTACAGTCCTAATGGCAATCCTGTGAGTCCTCAAGGTGGAACTGGTGATCTAGTATATCAGGGAATAATTCCTAAAATGGTAGCCAGTGCTGAACCAGTCAAACTCACATTTACTCCAACTATGAAAGGTTTTTATATGTTTATGGCTTTCCAAAATCACGAAAAACCTATAGGAGAAGAATTAATAATAGAAGGAACACCAGTGATTGTTAGTAAAAAAATAAATGTTAATCAATTAAAGTAGAAGTCCAAAAATTCAGGGTAGGTGAAGATATGAAAAAGTTTAAAAAATGGATAGGTAGAATTTCTTCAGTAATCATCTATGGGGTATTAATTTGCATGATAATCACTGTAATTTCCACAAAAATAAATGGTGGAACGCCAAAGGTCTTTGGCTATGAGATTATGACTGTTTTATCTGGATCGATGGAGCCAAGTATTAAGACTGGTTCAATCATAGCTGTAAAAACAATTCCAAATACCGCAAAGCTTCAAAAAGGCGATGTGATTACTTTCAAAGCAACAGATAATCCCAATACATTAATTACTCATAGAATTATCGAAATTGAAAATGTAAGTGAGTCTGTCCAGTTTATTACAAAGGGTGATAACAACGACACTAAAGATCGCACCCCTGTAAGTAATCAGAATATCGTTGGAGTTTATAGTGGATTCACGCTACCCTTTGTCGGACAGTTATTTGCTTTTATCCAATCTAACACAGGTGCAATTTATCTACTTATCATACCTGGGATATTAATGATACTTTGGTCAGTAATTCGCTTCTGGAGAGAAATCTCAAAAATAAACCAAAAAAGCCAAATCCAACTGGTTGACTCTCCTAAAAAGGAGTTCACATAAATCAATTATCTTTAACTTTACTAGGTAAATGAAAAAAAGGGAGGCTAGGAAGATGAGTTTAAAAAGAAAAATGGGAGCATTCTTACTTACATCAGCGATGGGTGCATCACTTATTGGTGCGGGAACATTTGCATTGTGGACTGGCGAGGCACCGTTTGAAGGGAGTAATTTTAAACCAGGAAAATTAGAAATTAATTCTGTAGACGGAGGAGCGGCTTTTAAAAATGCAATCCACCTGGAAAATTTAGCACCTGGAGATTCTGAAACCGTTAAAGTTCAAGTCAAAAATGATGGAAATTTGAATGCTTGGATCGCGTTTGATCAGGAACAATCCAATGAAAGTATCCAGGGTGATTTATTTACAGCGTTTGAAGGCAATAATACACCACTAACAATTACCTATGATAATGCTGTGAAATTATTAAAACCAGGTGAGACTGCAACATTAGATTTAACCTATACATTCCCAAGGAATGCCCCTAATCATTTTCAGCGGGCAACATATGGCTACATTGATGTTTTTGTAAAAGCGGTCCAATCACGTAATAATGGTGATAAAAATGATAATGGTGTAATAGATCCTGGCGATGGAGTCCAAAACTGGAACGATTAATAATATTTAGTAAAGAGGTGTTGATCTAAATAATCAACACTTTTTTTTATTGGATTGATCTCAAAGGTAATAGTAATCATGAAATAACATTTATTATATTTCAATTTTTTAAACTTTTAAGTAGGTTTATTGATAGAATGGTGTGTCATAATTAATCACATATGTAATGGTGATTATTTGTGTGAATTGAGCTAAAACCGGTTTTATATTTGCAAGATTTTCTTGTCAACACTATTCACCAAAATATGGTCAGCAAGTATCTCATTGATTTCTCAATAACGCAAAGTGTTTCTAACTCTCCCTTTTTAAACTTATAATTAAAATAAAGTACAACTTAGAAATGAGTGTGAAAGAGTATGGCAATTTTAAAAAATGATTGGGCGTCTTTATTGGAAGAAGAATTTCAGAAACCTTATTATCAACAATTAAGAAAAAAATTACTGGAAGAATATCAAACAAAGGTCATTTATCCGGATCAGCATGATATTTTTAATGCGCTCCACTACACATCCTATAAAGATACGAAAGTAGTAATTATTGGTCAGGATCCCTATCATGGTCCCGGACAAGCCCATGGTTTAAGTTTCTCGGTTAAACCGGGAGTGAAAATCCCACCATCCTTACGCAATATTTATAAGGAGCTTCAGGATGATATGGGCTGCTCAATTCCGAATCATGGTTACCTTGTGAAATGGGCCAAACAGGGGGTATTAATGCTAAACGCGGTACTGACTGTTCAAGCTGGAAATGCAAACTCACATAAAGGCCTCGGTTGGGAGCTGTTTACTAATAGAGTCATAGAGATATTGAATCAGAGGGAGACACCAGTCATATTCATCCTGTGGGGTAATTTCGCGCAGCAAAAACAACAATTAATTACCGCATCCCATCACTTTATTATTAAATCTCCTCACCCAAGCCCACTTTCAGGATATCATGGCTTTTTCGGCAGCCGGCCATTTTCCAAAGCCAATGGGTTTTTGAGGGAGATTGGGAGTGGGGAGATTGATTGGCAAATAAATAATTAATAGGTAATAAAGTATCAATACTTAGAGATAGTAAGTTGAGAAGAAAATTTTAAAAATTAATAATTCATTTGCACTTCAAAACACTGAGCATTACAATGATATTAAAAATTGGTAATGAATGGTGATCATATGGGTAGTTTTATTCAGAATTTAGAAGCTTCTTTACATAAGGGATTTATTGATCAAAAACATAGTAAATCCGGAAGTTATAGACCCAAGCTATTAGTAAATAATACAAAACAAAATGAAAACGTTCTAACTTCATTATTAGAAGAACTAGAAGTAAGTGAATCGTTTTTATTTTCAGTCGCATTTATTACTGAAAGTGGGCTTGCAACTCTTAAATCTCATTTTCTCGATCTTAAACGAAAAGGAATTAATGGTCGAATATTAACATCAACCTTCTTGAGTTTCAATCAACCTAAAGTTTTCAGAGAGCTATTGAAAATAAAAAATGTTGATGTGAGATTAACTAGTTTAGAAGGATTTCACTCAAAAGGTTATATTTTTTGCCATAAAACACATTATTCATTGATTGTTGGAAGCTCTAACTTAACTGCTCATGCTCTGAAAGTAAACTATGAATGGAATGTCAAACTAACATCACATGAAAACGGAGAGTTAGTACATCATTTTAAAAATCAGTTTGAGGATGTTTGGAAAGATGCAGTACCATTGTCTGAAGACTGGATTGAACAGTACGAAAAAACATATAAACCTGTTATAAACAGGAAAATGATTGACCAAGTCATTGATTTTCCCACAAAATATTCTACAAATTCTATTGAAAATGCTATTAAAATTGTTCCTAATAAAATGCAACAAGCAGCCTTGCAACAAATACAAGCTGTACGGGATGCTGGGGAACAAAAAGGTTTAATTATTTCAGCAACAGGAACGGGTAAAACATATCTTTCGGCATTTGATGTAAGACGTTTTGCGCCTAAACGGATGTTATTCATAGTTCATCGAGAACAAATATTAAAAAAGGCAAAAGCGGATTTTAAAAATATCCTTGGTGGCATTGAAAAAGAGTTTGGAATATTATCAGGTTCTACTAAGCAAAATGGTGCAAAATATTTATTTGCAACTATCCAAACACTATCACAAGATGAAAGCTTACATCAATTTGATCCTGAGGCATTTGACTATATCTTAATAGATGAGGTTCATAAAGCAGGTGCCCAATCTTATCATAAAGTTATTGAATATTTTAAACCGAAATTCTTTATGGGAATGACTGCAACACCTGAACGAACAGATGACTTTAATATTTTTGAATTATTTGATTACAACATTGCATATGAAATTAGACTACAAGAAGCACTCGAGGAAGATATGCTATGTCCATTTCACTACTTTGGGGTTACCGATCTTGAATATGATGGTCAGTTAATAGATGATACCGCCATACTTTCAAAACTGGTTACCGAGGAACGAGTAAATCATATTCTTGAAAAGATTCATTACTATGGTTTTTCAGGGGAAAAAGTAAAAGGACTTATGTTCTGTAGTAGAAAAGATGAAGCATTAAAATTATCAAATGAATTAAATGAGAGAGGCTTACGGACAATTGCATTAACTGGGGATAATTCTCAAGAAGAAAGAGAACTCTGTGTAAATCAATTAGAGAATGGTGTTTTGGACTATATTTTAACTGTAGATATTTTTAATGAAGGAATTGATATTCCTAGTGTTAATCAAGTAGTAATGTTGAGGCAAACTCAATCAAGTATAATTTTTATCCAGCAACTTGGTAGAGGGCTGCGTAAACATGAATCTAAAGATTACGTTACGATAATAGATTTTATTGGCAATTATAAAAATAACTATTTAATTCCCATAGCTCTTTCAGGAGATAAATCTCAAAATAAGGACAATATTCGTCGACAAATAAAGGATACAAGCTATATAAAAGGGGTATCAACAGTTAATTTTGAAGAAGTAGCAAAAAAACAAATTTTTAATGCAATAAATAATAGTAACTTAACAGCACTTAAAGTTCTAAAAGAAGCTTTTTTTGATTTGAAAAATAGAATTGGAAGAGTCCCCTATTTATATGACTTTGTAACAAACCATTCCATCGATCCTGTAATAATACTTAGTAAGTATCCTAACTATTATCAATTTTTATTAAAAATGAGAGAAGAAGTTCCATCATTAACTCTATATGAAAATCAAGTTTTAACTATGCTCTCATTAGAAGTATTAGAAGGTAAGCGGAAGCAAGAAATAATATTGTTAGATTCACTCTTAGATAATGAAGAAGTAAAATATGATGATTTTATTAATCAATTAAATATTTCGAAATGTAGAACTGATGAGGCAACATTATCATCTGTATTAAGAATATTTGAATTGGAATTTTTCACTCAAAGTAATAAAGAGAAATACGGAAATAAACCGATAATTCTTTTAGAAGACAATTCATCTTTTAAATTCAATGAATCTGTTCAAGATAGTTTAAGGACTAATGAATATTTTAAATATTTGGTCGTGGATATTATAAGTTGTGCTAAAGAGAAAGCAAAAAAGTATCAGTGTGAGCAACCTCTTTCTTTATACGAAAAATACTCAAGAAAAGAAGCATGTAAATTTTTGAATTGGAATAGTGATGAAAGCTCCACTATTTATGGTTATAAGACTAAACATGGAACGTGTCCAATTTTTATAACATATCACAAGGATGAAGATGTTGAGTCAAGTGTAAATTATTCGGAAGAATTTATTAGTCAGGACATTCTAAAGTGGTCTACAAGAAGCAATAGAACATTAGAGTCACCAGAAGTTCAAACAATTATTGAGGCCAAGGAAAGAAATATTGACCTTCATATATTTGTTAAAAAAGATGATGATGAAGGAACTGACTTTTACTATTTAGGTAAGGCAACGCCTGATAAAAATAATATCAATCAAGCAATTATGAAGGTAGATAATGGGAGGGAGTTACCGGTTGTCCATATGAATTTAATTATGGAAAATCCTGTTGAAAATAAGCTTTATCATTATTTAAAAAATGGCACAATTGAATAATAAA
>NZ_JBALNQ010000070.1:0-12000 GCF_036961885.1 Neobacillus niacini
TGTTAGATTTATGGGATTTTTCCCATTTCGAATAGAGAACGGGGAGCTGTTACCTTGTCTACAATAGAAACTTCACTTTTGACTACACAAGTTTATGATGTATTACGGAGTAAAATTATTGGGCGAAAATACTTGCCTGGTGAAAAGCTGGATATCCAAAAAATAGCAGATGAATTAGGTGTTAGCCGATCGCCAGTAAAAGATGCCATTAACCAGCTGGTTCACGATGGACTAATCGAAATCATCCCCAGAAAAGGAACCTATGTTACACAATTAAACTTTACTGATTTTATTGAAATACTTGACTCACGTTTGATGATAGAGACCTGGGCAGCACAGCGGGTAACTCCCTCTATGACTGATGATCAAGTAGACAAATGGGGGGAAATTGTCCATGAAATGGATTCATTACTTGAAGTAACCCCCTTTCCTTTTGAGTTGTATAGTAAATTAGATATGCGATTCCATAAGATGCTTGTAGAGTGGGCAGGGAATAAAAAAGTTTTAGAAATTTACTCTTCTTTAAATATCCATGTTTCCTTATCCCGAATTGTTCATTCTACTTCACTAGAAAGTACAATTAAACGACACCAAGACCACAGAACTTTATTTGTAGCCATGCAAAATCGGGACCTGCCAACCATTCTAGGCACGTTAACTCTGCATATTACGAATTTAAAGGATGAAGCTAAATTGCGTTGGGATGAGGTCATGCTTTAATTTAGGTACTAGTTCACCTACGTTTAACATAAACAAGCTGACGAGGTAATATAGCCACGTCAGCTCGTTCTTTTTTGTGATAAGGTTCACCGCACCTATTTAAGCGGCGGTTTCACTCCTTTACATTGGAACAGTTCCTGCCCCCTGTCCATGTGCAGGCACTTAAACGGTTGCTCTTCTCAATAACAAATACGGAAGGCATATATATATAAGAGTAGGAAGGATGAGCCCATATGCAATTTCAATAGCAGTATGACTTGCGAACCATTGAAAAATATCCATCCAAGCCCCATAGTAAGTTACAAACAGTACAATGGCACTTGAGACCAATATCGAGGATATTGCTGCAATTAGTACACCTTTACCGCCAAAGCGGCGAACTAGGCTGGATATTAAGAATCCAAGAAAGAAAAAATTAATAAATAAAATAATATAGATTGTGAACTGTTCCAAAAGTGTCCCATCATTCAAATAGGGTAAGTGAAAGTAGTGGAACTGGTCTCCCCAACCATTTGTTGCGTTTTCAATGGCTGATAAGATTACCAATAATATTGCGTATAATATATTTGTAACGACGGCCATAACGACAGTACCAAGAAAATAGTCAGTTCTTCTAATTGACATACCAATTGCATATGGAAAGGTTTGAGTTACGACAAGGATCCCCAAAACCAGCATATAAACAATGATATAAGAGAACCCCCCTCCAGAATAAAATTCTTCATCGCCTGGAATAAAAAGGCTGATGATAAAATTCAGAAGAAATACTGAAAAGAGAATAAGATTTGGTATTAAAAACCATGCCCATTTATCTCTAAAATACATTTTTAACACACTTTGAATATTCATTGGGCAATCGCTCCTTTTTGAGTAGACTTTCCTTTTGTTAAATGTACAACCAATTGCTGTAATGAAACTGGGGAAATTTCAAGTCCACTAGCTGCTGCCAGGTTCCAATCAGAGATGTTCTTACTTTGAATGACTGTAGCGGAAAGCAATCCTCCAAAGGGCTCACGATGAATAACCTCTTTGCCTCTTAGAAACGCTTCTACTTTTCCAGTTTGGCCTGTTACCGTAAACGCAGTACCACGTAAATTCTCCGCTTCATCATTAATAATGATTTGACCATTGTCGACGACTAAAATATGCTCAAGTAAGTTGCTTACCTCATCAATTAAATGGGTGGAAAGAATTACAGTGCGTGGATATTCTGAGTAATCTTCCATCAATCTATCATAAAATAATCCTCTTGAAACCGCATCAAGCCCTAAATATGGTTCATCAAAAATGGTTAACGGTGCCCTACTGGCAAGGCCGATGACGATTCCAACTGCAGATTGCATTCCCCTTGACAATTTTTTTGTTTTTTTCTTTAAAGGTAAATTGAAATCTTTAATGAGGGACTGTGCAAACTCCTCATCCCAATTTGAAAATAGTGATTTTGACACTTCTAAAATATCATTAACACTGAAGTTATCTGGATACTTCTGACTTTCTTTGATGAAACAAATTTTACTTAATACTCTCCTGTTTTCTTCGGGATTCTCACCAAAGACTTTTAATTCACCATCAGTAGGAAAAACCTGAGCTGTTAATAATTTCATTAACGTTGTTTTACCTGCCCCATTTCTTCCAAGTAAACCGCAAATTTTATTCTCTTCAATCGTAAAACTGACATTATCAATGGCTTTAAACTCACCATAAAACTTATCAAGCTGGTTAACCTCGATTACCTTTTTCATACTTTCTCATCCCCTCTCCGAATCATATCTGCCAATTGTTCAACTGTAATCCCTAGTTTCTTTGCCTCATGGATCATCGTGACAATATACTGATCAAAAAACTGTTCTTTCCGTTTGTTAATGACCTTTTCTCGTGCTCCTTCTGCAACAAACATTCCGATCCCCCGCTTTTTATATAAAATTCCTTCATCCACCAATAAATTAATACCTTTCGCAGCCGTAGCAGGATTAATTTTGTAAAATGTGGCGAATTGATTTGTGGATGGAACCTGTGATTCCTCGGTAATCCTGCCCTCAATAATGTCATCTTCGACGCGTTCGGAAATTTGTATAAAAATTGGCCTGCCATCATCAATTAATTGTTTCATATCCTCACCACCATATTGGTTAGTTACTTATGTAATCAACCATATAGCAAAAGAACTATAAAGTCAACAAATTACCAAATATTCACAAGTGTACTTGGGAAGAAATTTTTGCATAGAAAAAACCCCTTGTTCCTAGGAGTTTTAAAATACACATTATTAATAAGGTTAAAAAAGCTTAGAAATCCAAATGAGGATCCATTTTTCAGAGTTTACCGGTAATTAAAATTTTTAAGATAAACCCGGTACCGGTGTAAATTTAATTCTGGTCTAAACCGTTCTTTAAAAAAACTTAAGCCTTGATCTCCCAGATCGCTGCCATCGTTCATGTATTCAATAGAAGAATTGACCTTATAACTTTCTTTTACCAATTCACATAAAAGCAGCTCCGATAGTCCCTCAACCTTATGGTCACTTTTCCTTAAACACGTCCAGGATTGACCTGTTGGCAAACAACCTCCTGATGTCATACCAACAATTTGACCATCAATTTCAACAACTAAAACAGTATGGTCCAACTCATCTGGGTACTTTAAGATTTCCTTAAAGTACTTACCATCAAATATGGATTCATCTTGCTCGTTTGCCCAATTATTATTAAACTCCATTACCTTGTGATAGTCGGTACCCGCCATATATTTTCGAATAATAGCTTGAGGATACTTACGATGGAATTTATTGATCTTTCTGCGGACGTATGCGAAATCCTTTCCAGCCAAGTTGATGAGTTTTTGAATACTATAATGTCTCTCAATCCCCAATAATTTTTTAGGGTCAAAAAGTTGATTACATTTCCTGGAGGATTGTAAAAATTGCAGTTGGGCTTCGTTAATAGTCCGTATCCTGCTATATATTTGATTTCCCGTTAACTTGTTCAACTTATAGCAGTAAGCCAAACATTTATATAGGACTTTAACGACGTGTTCTGCATCTCCTTTCCCAAAAGGCAGACAAACAAGAGAAAGAAATTGATGCTGCACATTATAAAAAAACGGTACTAACATACCATCAATGATTTTCCAAACCGTTTTCCTGTTTCTTGACTGTGAAGATGCCCATAGGTAAGCAAAGTTAGAGGACCAGGCGGTAGCCGGATATTCGCTTTCCTTAATAAACTTATCAAAAAGAAGTTTGTCGTTAAGGTCAATTTCATTGAACAGCCATTTGCCAATGAATATTTGCTTTGGATTTTTATTAGCTTGATCCATAGTCCCCCTCCTTAGAGTACCTTGTCTTAAATCCGTTCATATAGTTTATGAAATAGGGATTTTAATTGTACCTGATGGTATAGAAGGTAATAAACTAAATTTTTGACGGACAGGACCTCATTTACTTATGGTACGGTTCACCGCAACAGACCTAAAATAATATTTGAAAATTACAATCTTCTTTATTAGTAATTTTTGTCGTTTTTCATTAAATATTGTCGAAGGGTAATTATACCTATAAACTATCGATTGAATTATAATAATCTCATAGAGTGGTGTTCGATATAACGAATAAACTAGTTGTATACTTCGTTTTTTTGTGAGGCGGAGACGAAGGTACTATTTCCTGTACATGCTAGTTTTTTCCTTACACCAGGGAAGCTTTGAAGTATAACCTTTATCTGGACACTTGGGTTATATGGAGCTAATAGTGTAACCGGCCCTCTTATTTAATAATACATTTTTAAGAGGAGAAGTTGTAAATGAAGAAAAAACAGATTAGTAAAACAGGAATTGTTGTTCTTGCCAGTGCTTTAGTCTTCACTCCCGTTGCTCCCTCGATTCAAGCGGCACCTAGTCCTGCAAAAACAACAGTAGTCTCTACAGGAAGAACGGAATTAAACAAAGTTACCGGTGTTACCACGTTAAACCCCATTCCTGCACGCGTTGATAATGCTAGTACAGTTCTAGTAAGCGGGACTGTAGTAATTGATGGACCAAAATTAGAATTGAAAGTAAATGGAGAAGTTGTCAGTGCAGAGACTACAAAAGTTACGGATAAGCTTTGGACATTTGAATATGTCCACCAATTAAATCTGGAAAATCTTTCCGAAAAAAAGGATGAGCAAATCACAGTCGTAGCCTATACCGTTTACTCAAATGGCAAAAATGCAGGTGCCTTTCACACTAGTGCAGCCCCAGTTAGCAAAACTGTTGATTTAACTCCACCTGATATTTCTTTTAATGATTACACTAAAGATTGGATCAATCAAAGCATAACGGTTTTTGCTAGTATCAATGAAGAAGGGACGTTGAATGCTAATAGCCATACCTTTGATAAGAATGGTAGTTTTACCTTTACCGCAACGGACTTAGCTGGTAATACATCTGAAAGAACAGTGACAATTGATAATATTGATAAGGATGCCCCTGAAGCTGATGTTGAGTACTCTACCACTTCTCCTATTAATACGGATGTGGTTGCAACCATTGTAGCTAGTGAAGAGGTCACTTATACGAATCTTGATGAATTACCTGATACAATTTCGTTTAATGAAGCAGATGAAACTCTTACCTTTACTGAGAATAGCAGCTTTGAGTTGAAATTTGTTGATAGAGCTGGAAACCCTGGATCTGTGTTTGTATCAGTTGAAAATATTGATAAAACAGCACCAGTTGGTTCCCTTACTTATTCTACTAGTGATTGGACGAATGAAGATGTAAACGTAACAGTAGCTATGACTGAACCAGTTGATATTACAAATCTCGAGGCTTTACCAGAAACAGTTACCCTTAAAAAAGTAGATGACTTAAAATATAATCTTATATTTTCAAAGAATGAAAGTATTATCTTGGAGTTTAAAGATAAAGCTAAGAACACTGGCGAGGTAGAAATTAATGTAGCAAATATTGATAAAGTGGCTCCTACAGCTGAAGTGAATTATTCAACTACAAGGCCTACAAACAAAGACGTAGTTGTTACAATCACTCCAAGTGAGGATGTCACCATCCTTAACAACGAAGGTTCTCCTATTATCACTTTCACTGAAAACGGCGAGTTTGAATTCCTCTTTGTTGATAGAGCTGGAAACACAGGGACTGCTCAGGTAAAAGTAGAGAATATCGATAAGGTCGCTCCTGTCATTACGATAAGTGAGTATTCAACCGACTGGACGAACAAGGATATAACTGTTACTGCCAGCATTAATGAGGCAGGTTCACTTAATGAGGTAAGCCACACATTTACCGAAAATGGCAGCTTTGAATTTGTTGCGGAAGACCTTGCAGGTAATGTTACACGGCATACTGTCCAAATTACTAATATTGATAAAGTTAAACCTGAGATTACAGTTAAGCCTTATAACACTAATTGGACAAACCAAGACATTACCGTTGAAGTAACTATGAATGAAGAAGGTTCACTCAATAAAACAAGTCATATCTTTACTGAAAATGACACATTTACTTTTATTGCAACCGACCGTGCCGGGAATGTAACAGAGCTTCCAGTTACGATTTCCAATATTGACAAAGTAGCACCTGAAATTATCGTTAAGGATTATACTACTAATCCAACGAATAAAGATATTACCGTAGCCGTAAGCATGAACGAACCTGGAACACTTAATCAAGAAAGCTATACCTTTACTGAAAATGGAGAATTTGAGTTCATCGCTGCAGACCGTGCAGGTAATGAAACTAGGAAACTAGTTAAAATTACAAATATTGATAAGGTTGCTCCAGTTATCACAGTATTTAGTTACAATACTTCACCGACTAACAAGGATGTGGTTGTAACAGCTGAAACGAATGAAGGAACTCTGAACACAAAAATTCATACCTTTAAAGAGAACGGGTCTTTTGACTTTATTGCCACCGATGAAGCAGGCAATGTAACTGTAGAAACTATTACCATCACCAATATTGATAAAACAACACCGGTCATAACAGTAAATCCGTACAATGCAAATCCGACAAATGAGGATGTTGTAGTAACGGTAACAATTAATGAGGGCACTTTAAATGCAACTTTCCATACTTTTGAACAAAATGGAGAATTTGAATTTGTTGCAACCGATGATGCTGGAAATGTCACAAGAAAAACAGTAAGTGTTTCAAATATTGATAAAACACCACCAACAGTAAGCAATGTAATTAATGGGTTTGCTTATAACACCAATGTTGTTCCTACTTTTAATGATGGCACTGCTACATTAAATGGAGAACCATTTACTTCTGCTACAACCGTTTCTGCTGATGGTAGCTATACGTTAATCGTGATCGATGCAGTAGGAAATAGTACAACGGTTACCTTTACAATCGATAAAACCGCCCCGGTAGTGAGTGGCGTAGCAAACAATCAATATTACAATAGAGACGTAACTCCTACCTTCAATGAAGGAACAGCGACTTTAAATGGTAACACCTTTATTTCAGGGACAACTGTTTCTGCTGAAGGAACATACACACTTCTTGTTACAGATGCAGCTGGAAATGAGACAACGGTTACCTTTACGATTGATAAAACGAAAGCTAGCTTAACTAATGTGAAAGCCATAACCATTCAGGGTAACACTAAAACAACAACTGTTTCAGGAGGTTTCGCTGAGCCTGGTGCAGCCATTATTGTTTATTTAATAAATAGCAATGGATTAAAAGGTGATGAGCTAGGTAATACAACTGTCGGTCAAGACGGCAGATTTAGTTTTATTCTTAACGAGGTAGTAAGTACCAACACTGATTTAATTGTAACTGCAACCGATAAAGCGAATAATGTATCCGAGGTTACTGTTACGGTTAATAAGTAACTAAAAAAGACTATCTGTCGCCAAAAGACAGGTAGTTTTTTTATTATTTAGGCGACTCATTCGAACCAAACTTACTTATGATAAGGTTCACCGTAACTTTGAAAGGATCAGTTTTTCTTTGGATACGGATCAAAAATGGGAAGGAACCATCCTATTTATATAATCATATTATACAAATAAGATAATAGAGAAGGTGGTTCTCATTAGGTCTTCAATGTATTTAGATTTTTTGTCCAAATTTGGCGTTAGTGGTGCACATCCCGGTGGTATTAAACTAACAAAACAAATATTCGAGAACGAAAATATTAACGAATTTTCCCACATCTTAGATGTAGGTTGTGGCACCGGCCAAACATCTGCCTATTTAGCGGCACGTTATGGTGCAAAAGTAACAGGGATGGACTTTAATCCCATAATGGTGGAAAAAGCCAAAAATAGAATGATAAAATACCAATTACCCGTGGAAATTATTCAGGGCTCAATCGAGAAATGTCCGTTACCAGACAGTAAGTATGACTTTATTATTGCCGAATCTGTTCTTTCTTTTGTCAACAAGCCTAGAGCACTTAAGGAAATATTTCGCTTATTAAAGTATGACGGCCGCTTAATTGCAAATGAGCTTACCATTAATAGAAGGCTTGGGTCGAATTATGAGGAAGAAATTAAACAATTTTATGGGTTAGATTCTATCCTCATGGAAAAGGACTGGATAACCTTATTTGAACAGGTTGATTTTAAAAATATAAAAACTTTTTTAAGAAAACCATCTATCCTTCATAACGATTCACTACCCGAATTCCAGTACTCAGAGTATATTGAACCTGAGCTATATAAAATCATGCAACAGCATTTTAATTTAATGGTAAAATATCAGGGGATTTTGGGCTACAGAGTATTTATTTGTACTAAATAGTCATGTGAAAGCATTCATGAGCGATTGCTCTAGGCCCCAATAGGTGAATTTGGGTGGCCTGCTTTCACTGCGCTGGTTCTTCACTAATGTAAAGAAAGGCTTGTTGGAGCAGCACACTCGACCATTGGCTTTTTAAATCGAGTAGGAGGGGGGTTAGCCCCCTTCCTCTCACGACACCATCATTGACTTTTGTCTGACGAAGATGAATTTTCGCTTTGACCTTGATCACTTTTATCGGAATCTTGAATACCTGTAATAATCAGGGAATTAGCAGGTGAAAAATCTCCCATTGAAAAATTAGCACCAAATAATTTTAAGTTTGAAGTATGGCTATTGTGTAAGGTTCTTCCTATATTAATACTTGCATTTGATGCCATCCCGTTTACATGCAGGTTGAAAATCTTAATTTGATTAGACATAAGAGCCTCCAATTAAATGCAGGTTTTGAATTTAATATAAAATATGTAAAACAAGCATAATTAGAAATGGACAAACATGGAATTTACTATATACAGTTTTTATCCTACTCTTATGGATGACCTCAATTTTTCTTTATTAATACGACAAAGACTTGTTCCCTAGAGGTTACACCGATACAAACGCACATAAAAAAGGCCTGTAGTGGCATTTCCACTACAAGCCTTTTTTGCATCATTTTTACGGAAATGATCCATATCCCTTTCAGCATATAATGTCGGTTGCAATAAGATCGGCATAGTCGTCATCATTACCGTATTTAGGCACACCAAGGCAGTCACGATGTATTTGTTCGTACCCTTTCCAGTTGGCATCAAGAGCTTTTTTTATATTGTTTATTTGATCTTTTAAAACAAAACTTTCCTCATTGAATTTAAGTACCCAATAAATAGTAAAGCCTTGGGGGTTATTTCGTATTGTAGGTTCTCCACTATTTTATTGAATAATATCTGCAAATTCCATTGATGATTTGCACTATAGTTACTTTTGGACAAATAAGATGAGATTATATTTTTAATAGATTATAGAATTAAGGATTCATTCAAATAAAAACAGATAAAGGCAACTACCAATTAGGTTAAGTTGCCTCATTTATAACTTATCGAAAAAACCTCATTTTCTTATGGTACGATTAAGCGTTTAATCTATTAAAATGTGTTTTTATATCACTATATTTACCCATTCAAATGGCCAATCGTTTGAGTAATTTATAGTATGTGAAAATTTGTTTTTTCACTATAACAAATTATTTATAGAAAGGAGTGTTTATGTTTGGGTATTCGAAAAGAATTTCTTTATATTGCTGATGTCATTGATGACACCGTAAAACGTTTTGATGCATTCACTGGGGTAGAATATGACCCTTTTGTAACATCAGGGAGTGGCGGATTATTCGGTCCTGCGGGAGTAATTTTTGACCATTTAGGCGATCTTCTTGTCTCCAACCAGAATGTTGGACAACCCAAGAATGGTGAGATTTTGAAGTACAATGGAAAAACTGGAGCCTTTATAGGTGCAGTCATCAGTGCCGACCAAGTGGGAGCCCCGTTTGCACCACGCGGAATCGTTCTCTCTGCTAACAATATTTTGTATGTGGCAGACCAACAAAGCCCCAGTGAAACCGAAGAACCACAGCAGGGAGAATTGAGGGCATATAGTTATAATGGTACTACGGCCAATTTTATTGGTACCTTCAACCATTCTGGCTTCAACGGACCATTTTTTCCCCGCGGTGTGGTGATTGGACCAGACGGCTTGCTTTATGTCTCTGTTATAAACCCTTTAAACCTTCCTGAAAGTCGGATTGATGGCTGGGTGCTTCGTTTTGATCCGGAAACAATGAATTTTATTGACATATTTGTTCAGAATGACGGCACAAATCCCCATTTTCCAGAAGGGTTAGTCTTCGGTCCCGATGGCAACCTCTATGTTACCAGTTTCCGAGTAAACACTGGAGACAATACTCAAACTGATAGTATTTTTATCTTTGATGGTCTATCAGGCGACTTTCTTGACAAAATTGACCTGGATGCTATCGGAGGACTGCGGGCTTTCGCTCAGGCAATTCTATTCGGACCAGATGGAAAATTGTTTGTTCCCATTAGGTTTCCCGAATCAGATAATGGCTCAGTACGAATCTATGATGTTCAAACTAAGCCTTTTGATTTTGATGTGTTCATACCAGCAGGCGGACCTTTAGGATTCCCTCAGTATCTGACATTTGGAAAAACTAATCCCGGGACTTTAGCATACGAAGAATAAAGAGTGACAAATTCTGACCGGACAAGCCCTTCTGGAACCATCGCAGGGCTTCTTTAATCAGGGAGAAGAAAACTTAATCTCTAAAATAGGGAAATGCCGGGCGGCAAATATGTAGTGCCGCCTGAATTATTTTAATCTTAAAGTTGTGTCACTTGTGGTACGGTTCACCGTGACTAATATAAATGAGGTTCCTCTTTTTCTATAAGATATATAATGCCCCTTATAGTTTAAACGAAAAATACTATGTTATATTCCCTCTATATTTGGATATATTAATAAGGAGACTAATCCTATTATCTAAAATTAGAGGGGAGGAATTAGTTTGTTAGTAGAATTTAGAGTTAAAAATTTTAGAAATTTCCAGGAAGAGTTGGTATTAAATTTGAACCATGTAGAAAGCTATGATTTTAGTTATGATGCTATAAAGGACCAAATAATTAAAACATGCTTAATTTATGGGAAAAATGGTAGTGGTAAATCTAACTTAGGTTTGGCTTTACAAGATTTAACGCATCATTTAACGGATGATAAATATAAAGTAAAATCCTATAATAATCACTTTAACTTTCAAACAAATAACGTTTCCACTTTCCTATATCAATTCAAATTTGGTACATCTTCTCTAATATATAAATATACAAAAGAGTTACCAAAAAGACTCCTTAAAGAAGAGTTGTATATTAATGATACTAAAGTTATTTTCTACGATCACTTAACACATGAATGTTTTGTAACTTTGGAAGGAGCTGAGAGGTTAAACAAGGATTTAAAGGGTAAGCAAATTTCATTTGTAAAATACCTTTGTAGAAATACCATTCTATCAGAAACTATAAATAGTTACTTGTTAAAAAAATTCATAAACTTTGTAGAAAAAATGAAAATTGTTTCATCTTTCAGTCTAAGTTGTAATTTTGAAGAGGAAAGTCACGAAATTGAAAAAAAGATTATAGATAGTGGGAAATTAAAGGGTTTAGAACGCTTTATGAAAAATGTCGGCGTTGAGTATTCATTATTTGAACGAGAAATCGACGGTGAATCATTTATTTATTGTGATTTGGATGGGAAATCTGTAAACTTTTTTCGTATTGCCTCAAGCGGTACTTATTCCCTAGTATTATTATATTACCAATTAATGGAATTACCTAACCTCTCACTAATCTTTATTGATCAATTTGATACTTTTCTGGAAAATAAATTGGCCGAATTAGTTATAAAAAAAATATCAAAAAGTAACACACAGGCTATTTTGACAACTCATAATACAAGTTTGATTGATAATAATATTCT
>NZ_JBALNQ010000071.1:0-22233 GCF_036961885.1 Neobacillus niacini
CCTTCCACTACATTTGAAGTAGTTTCCGGTGCCTCAGTATCAATTTTCACTTCTACTGTTTTCACTTCTTCTACATTACCTGCGTTATCCACGCTTAAGAAGGAAACTGTATTCACTCCTGGATTACTTACAAAAACGGTTGCACCTTTAACATATTCAGCACCATTTAGTGAGTAATAGGTGGCTTTAACTCCGCTAAAATCATCGGTTGCTGTTAGTTTTAATAGGTATGACTCGTTTAACCACTGATCGGTTGCGTTCGAAGCAGTTACCGGAGGAGCTTCATCGATTTTCACTTCTACTGTTTTCACTTCTTCTACATTACCTGCGTTATCCTCGCTATAGAATGAAACCGTAGTAACTCCAGCTTCACTAACTACTAAGCTAGTACCTTCAACAAAATCAGTACCATTTAAAGAATAATACGTATTTGCTACTCCACTTAAATCATCTGTTGCTGTTAATTCAACTGCTACTTCCCCTTGATTCCACTTGTCATCAATATTCGTTGTCGTTACAGGAGCAGTTGCATCAACTTTCACTGAAACTGTTTTTACTTCCTCTATATTCCCTGCGTTGTCCACGCTGAAGAAGGAAACTGTATTCAGTCCTTGATCACTTACAAATACTGTCGCACCTTTAACATATTCAGCACCATTTAAGGAGTAATAAGTTGTTTTAACTTCGCTAAGATCATCTGTTGCCGTTAGTTTTACTAAGAAAGAATCCTTTTGCCACTCATCAGTCACGTTCGAAGTTGTAACCGGTGGATTCTCATCAATTTTTACTTCGACTGTTTTCACTTCTTCTACATTACCTGCGTTATCTACACTGTAGAATGAAACCGTAGTAACTCCAGCTTCACTTACTACTAAGCTAGTACCTTCAACAAAATCGGTACCATTTAAAGAATAATACGTATTTGATACTCCACTTAAATCATCTGTTGCCGTTAATTCTACAGACACAGCCTCGCGTTTCCACGTATCAACTACATTGGATTCCGTTACTGGGGCAGTCGTATCATTTTCTCCAACTTCGACAACAACTGTGCTTGACGAGCTGGATTCTGTGCCAGTTGGAGAAACCGGAACGATAATAAACGTATGTTCACCTGATTCCAAACCTACTAGAGTTAACGTCTCATCACTCGTATTTCCTACAAGAACCCGTTCTCCATTTTTTTCTTCATAGACATTATAGGAATCCGCATCCTTCACAGGATCCCAGCTAAGAATTACATCATCACCATTTGCCGTTCCTTTTGGAGCCTCCGGTGCCTCTAAAATTGGTTCAACATTGGCAGTAACCTGGTTTGAAAAAGGTGAATCTCCATACTTACTATGTGCGATTACCTCATAGGTGTAAGTACCATATGGCATATTGTTAAACACAATACGGGTATTCGGTGTGTTTTGAACAAAAACTCGTTCTCCATCTATTACTTGATAAATATCGTAAGTAGTTGCATAGTCGACTACATCCCACCAAAGAGCAATAGACTTGGCTTCCTGATTCACGTATGCTTTCACATTAGGTGCCAATATTTCTGGATAAACAATAGTAGCTTCTACTTTAGATGCCTCGGCTGATTCACCAAAGCGATCACTATAAGAGGTGATTTCATACACATAGTCACCTTCTGGTAAATTATTAATCGCTGTATACGTATTGTTAATGTCTGAAACAAATTTTCGCTCGCCATTTATTATCTGGTAGAGCTTATAGCTTGTTGCATATTCTGCTTTGGTCCATTTTAAATAAAGAGTATCTACATTTAAAACTGAGCCTGTAAAACCTTCAGGCTTTTGCATATCTGGATGAATCACTTGTTGCACCAGCCTAGCTCCCAATGATTCGCCAAAACGGTCACTATATGCCGTTACTTCGAAAATATAGTTTCCTTCTTCCATATTGGGTAAACTCAGCTGCTGATACGTTGTTTGTTTAAGTAATACCCTTGATTCATCGATGATCTGATAAATCTTGTAATTTGTCGCATATTCTACTTTACTCCAGCTTAGGGCTCCATCATTTCCATTTGTAATCGACAAATTTAAATTCCCAGGAGCGTTTACATCTGGATGGACGAGACTAACCTCAATGCTGGCAGCCTTTTCTGATTCCTTAAATGTATAGCTGTAAGATGTCACTTCATAAAAATGTTTCCCTTCTGGAACATTCGTAAGTGTCACATTTAAATTCGTAGAAGAAGTAACAAGGGTTCTCTTGTTATCTTCAACCTTATAAATATTATATTTATTTGCGTGATTAGAACGCGCCCAGCTTAAGGTCACGTCATTACCGTTTGCTATCGTATATGTTAGATTAGCAGGTGCTTCCATATCTGGATAGACGACATCCACTTCAACACGGGAGGCTTGTTTTGATTCTCCAAAAATACTATTATACGCAGTTACCTCATATGTATAATGTCCTTCGGGTAAGGTAGTAAACGCATGAGTGGTCTTCTCAGTAGTAGTGACTAAACTCCTAACTCCATCCACCACCCGATAGATTTTATAATAATGAACATAGCTTGCAATGTCCCAGCTCAATGTAACATCATAAAATCTTTCTACCTTTGATTGAATATTACCTGGTGCTTGCATCTCTGGATAAATGATTTCAATAGAAACTGGTTGTGAGAGGGGTGATTCCGATCCATTTACAATGGAAGATACAGCAAATGAGTAGGTTCCCTCTTTTAAGGTGATAAACGCTTTATTAGTAGTTGGTTGTGCCGTTAGCGTTTTCGTCACACCGTCCATTCTATAGACTTTATATCCGGAGCTGTAAGGCACAGCATCCCATTCGATCACAGCACTGCCAGGATAACGTTCATAGATTTTTAGATTAGCAGGTGCCTGGACCTCTGCAGCCAACACACCGATAATAGGAAAGAATAGTTGAACTATTAGTATGAAACTAACAATGATTGGGAGTGATTTAATTTTCTTCAAAAAAACTCCCTCCTTTTTTATAAAATAGTTTTAAAAAAGAGATTTAAGTTCCCTTAAATCTCTTTTTTAGATATTAACGAAGTAATTGAAGTACTGCTTGTGGCTGTTGATTTGCTTGAGCAAGCATTGCTTGAGCTGCTTGAGAAAGAATATTATTCTTTGTGAATGTCATCATTTCTTTCGCCATATCAACATCACGAATACGAGATTCTGCAGATGTTAAGTTTTCAGCCGTTGTACTTAAGCTGTTGTTTGTAAATTCAAGTCGGTTTTGCACCGCACCCATTTTAGAACGCTCAGCAGCAACCGTTTCAATCGCTGTGTTAATTGCTGTAATGGAGGTATTAGCTGTAGCTTGTGTTGAAACATCTACACCACCAACTTTAAGTTCATCTCCACCAGTTAATGCTATAGTTGCTGAAAACACTGTCGTACCGTCTGCTCCCTTAAATTGAATACCATCAGTTGTACGCGCTACTACTTCACCGTGTGTATCTAAAAGAACATTATCATTTGCATCAAATTTATAAGATCCAGCTTCAAGACCAGTATTAGTGAACTGGGCAGTTGCTTTCACATTTGTTCCATCGTAGCTTAACGTACCAGATTTAACCGCTTGGCTGAATGTAAATGTATCATCACCAGCTGTGGTATCAAACGCTTTAGTAGTGAAAGTTAAACCATCAGTACTTGCTGCTACCACTTTTCCATTCTCGTCTTTCACTTCAAAATTTGCACCATTTTGAGAAACACTGTAAGTTCCAGCCTTTAATGTATCTCCAGTTGTTGTAGCCCCGACAGTAACGGTACTAGATTGCTCGATTCCAACTTTACCAGTAACTCCTAAGCTAAATGATTGTGCATCACCGATTTTCAGACTCATGTTTTGGTCCTGGTTGGCACCAATTTGGAATGTACCGTCAAATGAACCGTTTAATAGTTTCTTACCATTAAATTCTGCAGATGAACCGATACGGCTTACTTCTTCAGCTAATGTGTCAATCTCAGATTGAAGTTTTACACGGTCAGAAGATGTGTTTGTATCGTTGGCAGATTGAACCGATAGTTCACGCATACGTTGTAAAATTGAATGTGTTTCATTTAAAGCACCTTCAGCAGTTTGAAGTAAAGAAACACCGTTTTGTGCGTTCTTTTGTGCTGCTTCTAATCCGCGAATTTGTCCACGCATTTTTTCAGAGATTGCTAGACCTGCTGCATCATCACTTGCACGGTTAATACGAAGACCTGAAGACAATCTTTCCATGTTTTTTGCTGCTGCATTTGATCCAGCTGTTAACTGACGATGTGTGTTAAGCGCTGCTACGTTTGTATTAATTCTCATTTTATGTACCCTCCTATAGTTGAGGAATATTTTCCCTCTCTATTTTTATATATCGACATGAATTTAGAGGGTGTAGAGGGGATAATAAAAAAACTTTTTATTTTATCGCAATTTTTCTTCGCTGGTTTTCCATTGCAAAGATTTCTTTCACCAATCGCTTTTCATCAATACTAGATAGATTTAAAAATTGAATGCCATAAAAAAAACTGCTTCTATTGATTCTCTCGATTTTTCGAACGATTCTCCCGTCTAATGAAAATTCCTCATCATTTAGGTAAAAATGAATCCTAACATATACCTTTTGCTTTAAAGGAAAGTCATAATAGGAGATGATTCCTGCTCCACCTGCACTTATATCCTCGATCTCACAATTATCATTTTGATTCACATCGGTACTTCCAACCTTGAGAACTTCCATAATTGAATTTTTGATCATAACCCGTAGTCTGAAATTGTCTCTTTGATTGGTCTGTTTCTCCACTTTTTTGAGCATCTTTTGTTTCTTCAATTCTTTTAGTCTAGCTAAATATAGAATAGAAGAAACGATGATCCCTGCTGCTACTATTAGTAAAATCAAATACGCTTCCATACTTCCCCCTCATTTTATGATGAAATAAGACATCCCCATCTTAAAAGGGAAGATGGGGAAATCCGAAAACTATTTTTTATCGTAAAAAGTCAGCTAAACTTAACTGCATGATTTTACCACCAGCGGTTAGCGCAGCTTTTAAAGCTGTTTCTTGCAAGGTCAAATCAGTAAAGGCTTTAGTAATATCCGTATCCTCAGTATTTGACAGCATCTTTTTATTTAAAAATTGGGCTTGATCCAATTTGTTGGCCGCCAGTTCAAGTAAATTTTGATTGGTGCCGACCATGGTCCGTTGCGTAATCAGGTTATCCATTTGTTTGTCTACCGAATTCAGTAATGAACCTGGATTTTCCCCATTTTCTAAGGTCTGTGCAAGGTTCTCCATTGTTTTAAACAAATTATTCCCGTCAACTTCAAAACCAAATACCGAAGAAGCATGAACCTTTCCATTTACACTGATTCCTTGGCCGATCGTCCATTCTTTTCCGTTGTCACTCGTCTGCTGTAATGTATCATTTTGATACGGCTGAGTATTCAGATCTGTTCCTGAAAATAGGTAACCACTGCCATACTCTGTATTCGCAATATTCCCCACCTGCTGAATCAGGGAGCGAATTTCAACTGCGATATTTTTCCGGTCAGTGCTATTTACAGTATCATTACTGGCCTCTACCGTTAGCTCGCGAACGCGATGAAGAACATCGGTGACATTCCCAAGTGCACCGTCCACCGCTGTGCTCCAATCGATTCCATCTTGTGCATTTTTTTGAAATTGCTCAACATGACTAAGGGAGGAACGATAGGTTAATCCTTTTAGTGCGTCACCAGGTTGATCCGATATCTTTTCGAACTTTTTCCCAGAGGATATTTGTCCCTGAAGTTTCTCCATAGAGATATTATTACGATTTAAATTTTTAATAAATTGCTGGCTCAGCATTTGATGTGTAACGCGCATTCTTCTCCTCCTCCCTTGTCATAATCTATGTCCTTTACTTCATTCCGTTAATCAATGTATTTAATAGATCGTTTACCGCAGACACATAACGTGCAGCAGCATTATAGGCTTGCTGGTATCGAATCATATTTGTCATTTCTTCGTCAATCGAAACTCCAGAAACAGACTGTCTACGGTTGTCTATCATTTGAACCATCGCTGTGGCATTTTCACCTGATAACTGTGCTCCTTGAACGTCAGTTCCTAATTGGCCAATGACCTTTTTATAAAAATCACCAATAGTCGTGTTCGTTCCACCAATATCCATTTTTTGAAAAAACACATCACTCATCAGAGTTGCATTAGAACCATCCCCAATATTATCGGAGGCGGCAGCTGCCACTTTAGCAGGGTAGTCAACCAACGCTGGGTTGATGATGATATTTCCAGCATGCTTCGGGGGCTGTGTCGGATCATCTTTATCGACAAAAAACAGCAGTTTTTCTAATGGCGCAGTTGGATTCTCACTTCTCGCTTGAACATCATCCAAATTCCTTGCCTGATCACCTGCATGAATCGCATTCATGCTTTCTGCGATCGTCGTTGCTAAAAGATTAATACTCGCTCTTAACTCTGGAATCTGCCCCACTGTTGTGCCAGATGGATCCATATAACCAATTGTTTCAAGTAAACCCTTGATTTCTCCGCCTTTTAATCCAACCGGATTACCAGCAATTTTAGCCCCGCCATCTTGAGGATTCACGGTAAATGAGTTGGCGGAATTCCCTTCAACCAGTTTAACGCCACTAATCGACACATCGACCTTTCCATTTACGGATGGGGTAACTTCGATGTTAGCGATTTTAGAAAGGTTATCAAGCAGTAAACCGCGGCGATCAAGCAAATCATTGGGTTGTTTCCCAGCACCAATATTTTGAGCAATTTGTAGATTTAAAGTAGCAATTTCATTTGCCGCTGCATTCACTTCATTCGCTTTTACTTGCAGCTGATCCGCTAGATTTTTTTCGTAATCTGCTATTCCTGAAAAGATTTGATTTAAGTTACCCGCTACCTCTTTTCCGTTCGCTACGACAACTACTCTTGCAGATATGCTTTCCGGTTGTTTTGAAAGTTCCTGCAGACCTTGCCAAAAACGATTGAGGGAGCTGCTTAAGCCCGAATCTGAAAGTTCGTTAAAAACATCTTCAAGCTGAGAGAGCGAATTTGCTTTTGCTTCCCAATACCCAGCTTTTTGCTGTTCGTTCTGAAATTGATTATCTAAATAACTTTCTCGAATCCGCCGAAACTCCGAAACCTCCACACCTGTTCCCAATTGCATTGGCAGCGTTCCGTTATTGGGATTTGGTGAGGCCAGTGGTCGGGTAGCCTGCAGTACAGCTTCTTGCCGTGTGTATCCCTTTGTGTTTGCATTGGCGATATTATGTCCCGTCGTACTTAGTGCAGTTTGTTGGGATAAAATCGCTCTTTTTCCGATTTCTAATCCATGAAAGGTTGAGTACATCTTTTTTCTCCCCTATGCTTTTAAATCAAACAAACGAGCATATTCTCTTGAATCTTGGGCTTCCGCTTCTGAACTATAAAGACCCGAATCCTTTGATTGTGGTATCATTTGCTCGATCATAAACTGTGTATAGGTTAACGACTGCTGAATCAATTGCTGATTATGTTTGTTTACATTATCAATTTCTTCAAATAAACGCTGAAGTAAATTCATTTTTGACTCCCAGTCCGCTTTTGTCACTCCGTCAGGCTGTTGTTCAATTAACTTCGAAAGGGGAAGATAGGGTTTGTCGTGTTCTAAAACTTCCAAACGCATCTCATCTGCTTCTTTGATTTTTTTGATGAGCTTGGATTCATCCGCCATGACAGCTAACAGCGGATTGATTTCTGCAGAAATTAAGATGTCCTGCTTTTTCTTTGCGGTTTCTAATAATGTGAGATGCAGGTCGGTTAACATCTGCAAAACTTCTGTGAGGCTATTCATCGATTTTCGCACCTGACTTCCAAGCTGACAGTAATTTTTCCGCTAACTTTTCACTGTCTACTTTGTAAGTGCCATTGGCAATTTGACTTTTCAACTGCTCTATTTTTGCATCTTTTTCTTTTTGAATCTGCAGTTGAGCTTCGCTTGATAGCTCTACCTTATCCGTTTGAGGCTGTTTCGTTGCGTCAGAACGGTTCGGTTGTTGTTTTTGATAGGCTTGATAAACAGTATCGATTCGATTTATCGGATTAATTTTCATAACGTCCGCTCCTTTTAACTCTATCCATACTTTTTGTATCGGCAGTTTATTGCTGAAGGTTTAGAGTAATTCTCATTTTTTCAAAAAAAAGAAACGGCCGCCTGAACAGCCGCCGCTAAATTGATATACATCCCACTATGTCCTCATGATTCCATTCGCGATTCCCATCATTTGATCTGCATAGCTGAGCGCCCGAGCATTCGCTTGATAGCCTCTTTGTGCTTTGATCATATCGGTCATTTCCTGATTTAAATCCACATTCGAAGATTCTAAAAAGCCTTGTTTGATTTGATAATTAGCATTCACAGCGGTAACGGCTCCACCTGTTAATCGGTAAACCCCGCCATCATCCTTTAACAACTGTGGATTACTGAAGTCGACCAATCCGATTTGCTGGTTTGTCCCGGTAATGGTCCCATCGGTTGCAACCACAAATTCATTGTCCGTACTCCATTCAATGGGATTTTGATTTTGGTCAAGCAGCACATCACCATGGGCGTTTACCAGCTGAAATCTTCCCCCTCCAACAGGAGTTTGCTGAAAGGATCCACCTCTCGTATACAAAATTTCCGTTGTTGTTCCTGTTGTTCGTTGTACTTGGAAAAAGCCGTTTCCTTCGACCATGAAATCAAAGGGTTGGTCCGTTTGCTTTGGCGCACCTTGGGTTTCATCCAATGGTGCTGCCGCTATACGCGATCCAAAAGTAGTCCGAATGCCGAGAGGAGACAGACGTCCCACCTCCTTTTGCGGCTCTGCTTGGTTTTGAATCGAAACGGTTAAATTTTCACTAAAAACGGCTTCTCTGCGTTTAAAGCCTGTCGATTCCACATTTGAAATATTATTGGCGATGGTATCTAACTTCCCTTGGTAGGCGCGAACACCCGACGAAGCAATAAATATAGATGTATTCATAGCTTTTATACCCTTCCAATCGTATTTAATTGTTCTAGTGTTTTATCGTACGCTTGAAGTACCTTTTGATTCGCCTCATACAACCGAATATTTGTCATCATTTCGGTAATCGTTTGAGATGTATCAACGTTTGATTGCTCGATCATTTTATGGTGCAGCTGTAAACCTGCAGGGAGAGTCTGTGCCAGCATAGCGGGTGCTGCCCCCTCTAGCTCATAAAGACCATTATCTTTTTTTACTAATTGATTCGGGTTATTGACCACCATGATTCCAAGTGAGGCAACCGTTCGGGCACGTGCTAGGTCATCCGGGTTAACGATGATATCCCCATTATTTCGGATCGCTACATTTCCAATAGTCAATTCTTGATCCGAAATCGGACTGCCATTTTTTCCTAAAACCAAATCTCCTGACGAAGTTGTCAGCTGCCCATTTTGATTTACCGAGAACCTTCCGTTTCGCGTGAATTGGAAACGGCCATCAGCCGTTTGAACGGCAAAAAAAGCAGCTGGTTTGATGTAATCTCCGTTTTCTAACACGGGAGGCAGTCCTTGGTCGTTAATGGCGACATCAAAAGGCATGTTGCTAGTCACAAGGCTCCCCTGTGAAAAAAGTGGTAAGGTTTCTTGATTATACACCCCCATGGACAGTGTACCAATCTTTGGCGTTTTTCCTGAAGGTTCTGTTTGTCGAATACGTTCTAGTAACATTTCCGGAAAAGAACGCAGCGGACTGGAATCCTGTTTAAAACCTGGGGTTTCGACATTCGCCAAATTATTCGTTAGTGCATTTTGTCTTCTCTGCAACGCAATCATCCCGGATGCAGCGGTATCCATTCCTCGTAGCATAGTCGTGCTCCTCTCTACATGTATAAGTTTACTAACAGTCCTTTAATTTCACCGATCGTTTTCAAAAGGTCAACAGAGCCAGCTTGTTTTTCCATCACCTGCTCGGAAAGTTTGATCAACTGCTGATCAATTTGTTTAATTAATTTTAGCTTTTTATCTCTACCATTGGAATGAAATGACCGATACTCTTCAATAGAGTATCCATTTTGAACGACTTCTTTTAAAAAATCTTGGATGCTTTGTTTATACGCCAGTAAATCTTTTACAGATTGAGAAGTGCTTAAACGAATACCGTTTTGATCCAGACCTTTGAGGAGAGTTTGCAAACGATCCTGCGTTAAATCAAATTGTGTTTCTTGATAAATTTGTTGAAAAGAAGGGGATTCTTTCCCTTTCTCCCGCACAGGAATAAAGCGATCCTGACTGATAGATTGGCTTTGTTGGATCTTCAAGCGGATACCCCTTTCGGTCGAATTTTTCCGTTTTCATGGAGAATGAAATATTTTAAAACTAAATTAAAGATAAACCAAAGGAGAAATTTATGTCTAGTATTTTTGGAATTTTGTTGGCACTCCTCGCAGTTGGAATTGGGATGATTTTAAAAGGAGCACCACTTGCATCCTTGAACAATCCAGCGGCATACCTGATTATTTTTGGCGGAACAGCAGCTGCTGTGCTGATTGCATTTCCGTTTCGAGAAATTAAAAAATTTCCGAAATTGTTAAAAATTGCTCTGTTCGAACCGAAACTTCCCTCGAAAGCAGAACAGGTTGCTAGATTAATAGAATGTGCCGAAATGGCCAAAAAAGAAGGTTTTTTAGCTTTAGAGGAAATTGCTGAAACAACTGACGATCCTTTTTTTAAAAAAGGGCTCGAAATGATCATCGATGGCTATGATGTTGAATTTATTGAGGAAGTGTTATTTGATGAAGTCGAGGCAATCGAGCAGCGTCATAAGACAGGCGCGCTTATTTTTACTCAAGCAGGCACGTATGCTCCGACTCTTGGTGTACTAGGGGCTGTAGTTGGTCTAATTGCTGCTCTCGGCTCATTATCCGAAATAGAAAAAATCGGTCATTCGATTTCAGCTGCGTTCATTGCTACCTTACTTGGGATTTTTTCTGGTTATGTACTATGGCATCCATTAGCGAACAAATTAAAGCGGCTTTCCAAACAAGAGCAAGAATTAAAGCTGATTATCATTGAAGGGCTGCTCTCTATTTATCAGGGAGTTTTACCGAGTGCCTTGGAGAAAAAACTGACGGTCCATATCCCTCCGTCCGAACGCAAAAAGGTAGAAAAAGAAATGGAACAGGATTTTCATTTTGAGGAGAAATCGGCATGAGAAAACGGAAAAGAGCCTTTACCTCTGACCATGAAGACCATGTAGATGAATCTTGGCTGATTCCATATGCCGACCTTTTAACGTTGTTACTAGCTTTATTTATCGTCTTATATGCATCAAGTACCGTTGACAAGGAAAAGTATCAATCCATCATGGAGTCCTTTCAGTCTGAATTAACAGGGACAAAGATTGACAATCAACAAGCGGGATTGTCTCCGAATCCCTCTTCTCCACAACCGGAGGTGGGTTTGCCGGAAGAAGAAGTAAAAGGCGAAACAAATGACGAAGAACTCGATGTATTGAAGAAACAACTTGAAAGCTACATCCAAAACAATCGTCTGGAGGATATGGTCACTCTCTTAGAAACAGAAAAGGGAATTGAAGTGTCCTTAAAAGATGTGGTGTTATTTGATTCTGGAAGAGCGGATTTAAAAGAGCGCTCCTATCAAACGTTAAACGGGCTCATCGGCTTGATTAATACCGTTCCCAATCCGATTAGCATTGAAGGTCATACGGACAATGTTCCGGCACACAATACCATCTATACTTCCAATTGGGAATTGTCTGCCGCTCGAGCAGCAAGCGTTCTCCACTATTTTGAGTCACAAGGGGTTCAAGCCAATCGGTTGCAATTTTCAGGATTTGGAGAATATCAGCCACTTTATCCAAATGATTCGGATGAAAACCGGCAGTCAAATCGTCGGGTAACCGTGGTGATTTTACGAGGTTGATGAAAATTTCTAGGGAGTGGAGGACGCAACTGTGAAAAAGGTTGTTTTATATGGTTTTAGTGTACTAGTTTTGTGTTTTTCTATATTAGCAGACGTGGGGACAGGACGTAACGAAGAAGAAGCAGTTGCTACTCCCTTCACAAAAGTGGTGTTAGCCGAAGAAATCCAATTGGATGTACCTTTACTTAATCAAATGGATGAACCCCGATTATTTAACGGCTGCGAAGTAACCAGTTTGGCAATGTTACTTCACTATTGGGGAATCGATGTGACAAAAAACGAACTCGCCGCACAAATCCCAAAGGTTCCCCTTCTCTACGATGATGGGAAAAGCGGAAATCCCAATATGGGATTTGTCGGCAATATGGAAGATGGTCCTGGGTTAGGTGTCTACCATGGACCTATTTTTTATTTGGCGAATACCAATGTCAATAATCAGTTGAAGGTTCAAAATCTATCAAACTATCCTTTTTCTGTCGTTTTGGAAAAAGTCAGCCAAGGTCTGCCTGTTTGGGTAATTACGACAACGAGCTTTTCACCAATACCAGCTGTCAATACATGGTCTACCCCACAAGGGTCGGTAGAGATTTCGTTTAAAATGCACAGTGCGGTTATTACAGGCTACGATCAGGAATACATCTATCTAAATGATCCCTATGGAACGAAGAACAAAAAGGTTAACAAAGAAAAATTCATCGCATCTTGGGAGCAAATGGGTTCACAAGCAATCGTCATTGAACCTAAATGAGAATTTTTGGTTAAAGATTAAACTTTTAAAAAAAGTTGCCGATACATTATTACAATCGAATAAAAAACATAATCGTACGAATCAAATGGGGGATAATATGTTAATGTTCATAGCAGGTGTAGTTATAGGATCCTTTTCCATGCTATTCATCATGAGCCTAATGGCAATCGGCAAAAACGCAGATCACCATATGGAAATGCCACTTCAAAAAGAACATCAATAGAGTTTATCAGCACTCTTGTTATGTTAAGCAATTCAATGGCGCTACCAAGCAAACAAAAGAGTCCCAAAAGTTAGCCTGAACTATGACCCATAATATGGACAGTTTAATAAAAGAGCCTATGATGCTAACAGATGACCTCGGTATTGTACCGGGGTCATTTCTTCTATAATTTCTTAGAACTCTCTGTTACTTTTCCTGCTCCAGGAATGGCCAGTATAAGTTAATCGCTGTATTTTAATCCATAAATTACCTCCTAGTCAATTTTTATTATATATACTGGTAATTTCCTCTATAGATTGAATAGATGCAGTATCTGTATCCTGTAATAATAAATTAAAAATGATCTTCTTATCCTGGATATAGCGTATCCTTTCGGTGTCACCTAACTCTAAAAACTTCTTCGGATTCTCTTCAATCTCCTTTTTGAAGTCAGATGAGTATATTTCTAAAGATAATCTTGTATTTTGAAGATAGTTAGACCTTAGAAACTGTATAAAATTTAATAATTTTGATAATTCAAGACCCTCATCTACACTTTTTTGATTATCTATAATTTGAATAAATGGAACTAATTGATCATTTTTTTCAGATAAAGCGTAAGTTAAATTTTGTTTTTCCTCATCAATGATTTCCTGCCTTAAATACTCTTCTTTTACTGAGAAGGAGTATTGATATTTTACATCTGAGCTAAATATAGTAGTAATCTTGTCTTCCACTAATGCATTTGCTTCGCTACTCCATTTAACCGCTAAATAATTTTCCGAATATTCAGTACCCAGTTGATCAGTGCTCATAGTAAAAACGAGACTTTTCTGGTCTGTAGGAAAAGCTTTTGCACTAACTATAGTCGGTCCGCCTAAGTAATTTGACCCTTTTCTGATTTCTTGTATCTCAAAAGATCTTTCATATTTTTTTTGCAGATAGGTTTTAAACTCATTTTCAAATCGTGCGAGCACTTCTTTTTCCTCTTTATTTCCTGTGCAGCCACTTAAGATGAAAACGACTAAAAGCACTATAAGTATTTTTATCTTCCGAATAACGGCCTCACCTCCTTTCCAGCAAGGGTAATCACCTTACATCTAAACTTTCAACCAAGTGTTTTTTTATAGTAAAATCCTAGTAGAATATTAGTTGTATATA
The DNA here is from genome assembly GCF_036961885.1 of Neobacillus niacini. Taxonomy (GTDB): domain Bacteria; phylum Bacillota; class Bacilli; order Bacillales; family Cytobacillaceae; genus Neobacillus; species Neobacillus niacini_H. Next base: position 14,040 of record NZ_JBALNQ010000071.1, read on the forward strand.
CTAGTATAAACGTAATACATTTATTTCCATCAATCAATATTTTTTACAATATTAACAATATTTTTTTACGATATCAGTAAATTAACTGATTTTCAGTCAGGACTACCCCCGAAATATCTTGTAGTACTCCAATAACATGAACCACTTTATCATTATGATCTTCTTTAACTACGGCTTCCGTGTGCACGGCAGCGCTTCCTTGATGTTCACAGGATGTTAAAAATGATTTGACGAAGTTTGAACACTCTAGACTTACACGCAATAAGCACAAAGTCCGAATGATTTCTTCCTATCGAACATATACAGGAAAGGGAGCCTGTGTAACACTCATGGTAAATGTAAGGAGGAAAATAAATGAACGTTTTAGAAGTGACGAATTTACAAAAATCATTCGGTGCGATTCGTGCGGTTCAGGACATTAGTTTTTCAGTAGCGGCCGGTGAAGTCTTCACCATCATTGGACCAAATGGAGCGGGAAAAACGACCACATTGGAAATGATCGAAGGCTTGGTTACACCTGACCATGGCGAAATCCATTTTGGGGACATGAACTGGGGTCATCATGCGATAGCGATTAAGATGAAGATAGGTGTACAGCCGCAATCGAGCGCCATGTTCGACTTATTAACCCCTGAAGAAAATTTAGATCTTTTTGCTACTTTTTATGAAAAAGCCCGACCTACAGAAGAAATTCTTGAACTTATCAATCTTACCGAGCATCGCAAAAACCAAGTAAAAAAACTATCCGGCGGTCAGCGTCAGCGCCTTGCCATTGGACTTGCGATGATCAGCGACCCCGATATTATTTTTCTCGATGAGCCTACCACTGGCCTTGACCCCCAAGCACGCCGAAATATATGGGATATTATCCTTACACTAAAGAAGTTAGGGAAAACCACGATTCTCACGACACATTATATGGAAGAAGCAGAAAAACTAAGTGACCGTGTTTGTATTGTTGACCAAGGCAGCATCGTAACCATTGATACACCTTCAGCCCTCATAGAAAAATTGACAAAGGAACGGGAAGTACGCTTATCGTTTCTCGATGGAGAAAATGCGGCTGCCGCAGCAGATGATTTTGCAAGTAATCTCAATTCTGTTTCCCGTACCGAGCGGGATGGTACAACATTAAAGCTGTGGACCATTAAGCCGGAGGATACACTCTTGGATTTATTTAAATTTACAAAGGAACAGGAATATCAAGTTGAGCAGGTCTCCATCCGTGAAATGAGTCTAGAGGATGTCTTTATTGCTTTTACAGGTAAGGAATGGAGGGATTAACTTGAATCATGCAAAACAGTTCAAAAAAATGTTTATGGCGCAATTAAAACTGACCCTTCGCGAAAAACAAGCATGGTTTTGGGGGATATTTTTCCCCGTCATTTTAATGGTCATTTTCATGGTGATTTTTAGCGGCAGTTCAGATGATGAATTCCAATCAGAAATTGCCATTGTCGCTGCGGATAATCCAAATCCCATCTCTGAAATGCTGTTAACACAAATCACTCAACTCTCTATCCTTGAAGTAAAATCAGGTGAACCTGTTAGCCGAGAAACGGCCGATCAATGGGTGAAGGACAAAGAAGTGGACGCAGCGATTATCTTACCTGAATCCGCTGAAGACACCTCATTCGGATTAGTCATAAACAAAGAAGACGAACAGGGAGTGACCACGCAAGCACTATCAGCCATTCTCGATAGGATTGCTCAACAGGCAAACTTGGCTGCTGTAGGTGCAGCACCTACCTTTGATATTGAACTTGAATCCATTACAAGTGGTAGTAACGAATTAAATTATACGGATTTTCTGTTAACCGGAATGATTGCCTTATCTATTGCTCAAGGTGGATTGTTCGGAATGGTTGACTTAGTGGAAATGCGGCGCAAAGGATTGCTCAAAAGGCTGCGAATGACTCCAGCCAATATGGGCATCTTTGGTCTAAGTGATATGGTCATGCGGTTGTTGTTCAGCATCATTCAGATTTTACTATTATCACTCATTGGGGTTTTTATCTTTGGTGCCAATCTCTACATCAATATTTTCAGCCTGCTGATTGTCTTTTTAATTGGCGCTTTATCCTTTAATGCCATTGGATACTTCATTTCTTCCTTTAGTTATACGCAAAATGCATATATGGGAGTTGCAAATATTGTTAGTTTCCTAATGATGTTTTTAAGCGGAGTATTCTTTCCGATTGAAACGATGCCGGATTGGCTCCAGCCAGTGTCCAATCTATTGCCGCTCACGTATTTTGCTGAAGGCTTGAGGGATAGTATGGTTTACGAAACAGGTGTGTTTTCAAGCAGCCTTTGGTTTGGGATTGGGATTATGGTCTTATGGGGTATGGTTGCCTTTTTAATTGGTTCTTGGTTGTATAAAAGAAAATCGATTGTTGCTACTAGATAATCGATTGATAAGAAAAGCGAAAGATCACTGATCAGTAATCTAAGATCAAAAACTTATACTTTCTTTTTTTCAAAAAAGGAAGGGGAATCCCCTTCCTTTTTGAAAAAACTATAAATAAAACAGTCAAAGCTACTAATTATTAATATCTCCGAAAAAATGACACGTTTTTCCTTTATTCCAACTTTTCAATTTGGTTGAATTATTTTCTATTAACTAAATACTGGCAGCCATTCTCCATGTGCTTCTATTAAGTCATTACACAATGAAACAATATCATCTAATGATAATTCCGCTGCTGTATGTGGATCCAACATGGCTGCCTGGTAAATATGCTCTTTTTTCCTCGTAACCGCAGCTTCAATGGTCAATAGCTGGGTATTGATATTGGTTCGGTTTAATGCAGCAAGCTGTTCAGGAAGCTCACCCATATAGCATGGTGTTATTCCGCTGCGGTCTGAAACACAAGGGACTTCTACCACTGCCTTCCGAGGAAGATTACTAATTAAGCCGCCCGTATTTAAGACATTGCCGCCGAACTTAAATGGAATATTGCTTTCCATGGATTCAATGATTCTTGAACCATATTCACTTGAACGGTCATGAGAAAGATTTGAATTCCTTGTTAGTTCTTCACGCATTCCATCCCAGCCGCGAATTTGATTTTCACAGCGTCTCGGATATTCATCAAGCGGAATATTGAACTTTTCAATTAAATCCGGATATTGACGTTTAATGAAATAAGGATGATATTCCGCATTGTGTTCTGAAGATTCAGTCACGTAAAACCCGAATTTGTCCATTAACTCAAACCGCACCTTGTCATGATGCTTAGACACCTGCTTCTGCTTAGCCCGTAGTTTAATTTCAGGATACAAATCTTTTCCATCCTTTTTTACTTCAAGTAGCCAGGCCATATGGTTAATACCAGCTATTTTCTCAGAAATGCCCTCATGCTCCATTCCCAATGATTCGAATAGTACCTTTGTACAGACTTGGACACTATGGCATAATCCAACTGTTTTCACGTTTGTATAGCGAAGCATCGCACCAGTTAAGGAAGCCATCGGATTCGTATAATTTATGAACAAAGCATCCGGGCAAACTTCCTCGATATCCTTTGCAAAGTCAAACAAAACAGGTATGGTGCGTAATGCTCGAAAAATCCCTCCGACTCCAATCGTATCCGCAATCGTCTGTCGGAGTCCATATTTTTTCGGTATTTCAAAATCAATGACAGTACTTGGTCTATAGCCGCCAACTTGAATGGCATTTATCACATATTTAGCTCCTCGTAATGCTTCCTTTCTGTCCGAATAGGCTTTAATATGAATACTTTTGTTATAACGATTTCTTAAATTTGCAAGCATGGCCTCCGATTCTTTTAAGCGTTTCTCGTCAATATCAAATAAAGCGAACTCAAACCCCTCAAGGGCTGGTACCATCAGGCAGTCCCCAAGGACATTTTTTGCAAAAACCGTACTTCCTGCGCCTATAAACGTGATTTTTGACATGATTATTACCCTCCTGAAAAAAATTGTCATAAATCATTTTGACTATTCGACCATTTAAAATAAAGAAAAACCTGCTATACTCATATTATAACGCTTACATTTTTCGTACAATGGTAATAACTTGCGAATGGAGGGTAAAATATTGTCTAGTGAAAAATATGGTAATTATGGGTTCTGTTTTCAGGATATGCCCCAGAATAATGTAGCTAATATTTTTTCGATGGGATGGGAGCTTCAAACTTCTAATGATTATTATTGGGATGGGATGATAAGAAAGGATATTCAAGGGGTAGAAAAATATGTTTTTCAATATACTCTCTCCGGTCAAGGTGCAATTACCTTCGGGGATAAGCTGTATTCATTACATAACGGTGATGCATTTTTTGTCCAGCTGCCTAGTCAGCATTGTTACTTTCTTCCCGAAAGCAGTGAGAGCTGGGAATTTATTTATATTACATTAACAGGAAGTGCCGCCACTTCCTGCTGGAACTATATTCACGATCATGCCGGCGGGACTGTAAATATTCCTCCCGAAGCAAATCTCATTCAACTATTGCACAGCCTCCTCCAAGAAACAAAAGAACAAAAAATAATCGATGCTTATCTTTCATCGGCTAGAGCCTACGAATTTATCATGGAATGCTATCGTTTCACAAAAAACCTAGATACTACCAATCAAGAATTGCCTGAACCCATTTCGCGGGTAGTTACTTTTATTCAACAACAATACGGGGAATACATTTCCGTGGAAAAAATGGCGGACATTGCTGGGCTATCAAGTTATTACTTCATTAAACGATTTCGGAAGTACACAAATACGACACCGTCAAAATACCTAACGAAAGTCCGAATAAAGAAAGCTTCGGAAATGCTTCGTCATTCCGATTTATCGATAAAAGACATCGCCGCTAAAACAGGATATGAAAATGCAAACTATTTCAATAAAGTCTTCAGAAAAATAACCGGTTTTTCTCCAGGAGAATTTAGAGAAAGCCGAATAAGCAATCTGGATTATTTAATCATCTAGTGTGCTGTAACCGAGCATTAAATATAAAAAATAGGGAATGAGGAAATTCAGTGTTGCTGCTAGGTCATGAACGTAAAAAGGAAGGGGATTTCCCTTCCTTTTTACGTTCATGCAAATCCTGCGATGGCTAGTAAAATCGCTAAGCCTACTAGGATCATGAAAATGATGTAACCTATAATACTTAAAATAGTAACAATCCAACCAATCACCTTGCGATCAGTCTTGATTAAATAAATTCCTAAAGCAATCGCACCAAAAACAAAGCCTAAAATCCCCCAAAGAACCGGACTTTTACCATACTTTTTCGAATCAACAACCAGATAAATCGTGATAATAATATTTAAAACGAGTCCAAAAGTACCTTCCAACCTTCTTCTCCCCAATCTATGTATTCAGTATTTTCATTAAGATTATACCAGAAAATTCTATCTTATCTTACAAATTCTCCAAAATAAAAACGCTTAGATGACTAATCTCCAAGCGTCTTTGTAAAACTATAATTCTATTGATGAAATAGGTAAAAACAGCTTTATTCCACGTTTATTAAATGGTAGTATTTTTAAATCTGCTACTAAATGACTGATGTAGCCACTCACGCTGGCATAGAAGACGCCATCCATTCCCAGTGATCCCTCTAACTTCCAAGCAATTACCCCAAAGAAAATGACACCCAATATCGAATGGGTATAGCTACGGTGGGGGGCGAATGAGGCAGCTACAATATAGACCCCCAGCAGGATTAGCCACATCTCCGATAGAGAGAACCCTCCCATCACTACGCCAATTCCAGTGATGGTTAACATATGCTTTTGTTTGATGAACCCTGAAATCACCATAATTCCCAGTCCAATCCCGAGACCAAGCCATTTCTCTGTCGCACTGCCTTCATAAAAACTATAAAAAATCATCAATATCCCAATCAACTGAGCTGCCATTCGAATCAGCTTATGAGACAAGGTAATTTTTCCGCGCAGCTTCCCATCAATGTCAAGATCAGGCATTAATCCCGAAACCGCTCCTAATCCGACAAACAAAGCGGTCTCAGATGGAGAGCCTTGAAATGTGTTGGCCACGATGAATCCTGTTGCAGCGCCAATTGCTGCATGTGCTGTTCCATTCAATGTTGATTACACCCCTATTTCGATAGTTACTCTTCTTATCTTACACCAAAACATTTGTTCTGTTTTAAAAATACAAAAAATCCTACTATTATCCTATTCTATAAGTCAAACAAAAAAAGCCAAGCAGCACGCCAGGCTTTCGGTTACTAGTTGGACCCTAAGTGTTTTTCTAGAAATTCAGCCATCAACGAATACGAATTGACTTTATTCTTTAATTTTACCATCGTATGCCCTTCCTCTTCGACCCGAATAAACGTAACAGGATGATTTCGTTTTTTTAGTTTCTCGACAATCTGCTCCGATTCTTGGATGGGAACACGCGGGTCATTTACTCCATGAATAACCAATAGTGGGGCGTTAATTTTATCAGCATGATTTAGTGGGTCGATTTGATCAAAATAATCACCATCATTCTCAACCGTTCCATATTCTGCTTCTCGCAGCTTTTTCCGCCATGGGCTTGTCGTTTGTAAAAATGTCCGGAGGCTGGACATTCCCACAATATCGATAGCAGCCGCCCACAATTTCGGATAGTGGCTGATGGCTGCTAAGACCACAAATCCCCCATAGCTCCCACCGACAATTGCTACCTTCCCAGCATCAATCTCTCCTGTTTTCTTTAGCCATTCTACTAAAAAAACAACATCCTTCACAGCGTCCATTCGTTTACGACCATCATCCAGATGGGTAAACGTTTTTCCATAACCCGTACTGCCCCGGATATTCGGAGCGGCAACAGCAAAACCTTGGGTTAAAAAATATTGTAAAAAAGGGCTGTAGACTGCACGGGTTTGACTTTCAGGTCCCCCATGTATATAGACGACAACCGGTGACTTCCCACTCGTTTGAGTGGGCTTATAGTAAAACACAGGTATTACTTGGTGATCAAACGATGGAAATGATATGATTTCTGGCTCAATTAGCCTTTCCTCCACGATTGGAGCACGAGAAATGTAGGTAATGCGCTTGGCTTGGAGGGTGTTAAGTTCAAGCTCCCAGATATCAGAAGGATGTGCAGGTCCATTTAACACAAATCCAACCTTTTGCTGATCAGGTGAAAATCTAAGATTGCTGATTACACCCATTGGCGTATCCCACGTATACAGCTTCGTTTGTTTTAAATCAACTAGATACCCTTTGGAGATTCCCCCTTCGTTCATGGAGAAAGCTAATTTATTTTTATCCTTATTCATCACCAAGTCTTCAATATCCCACTCTCCCACTTCCAGCCAAGTTATTTGTTTACTGGCTAAGTGTATGACGGCGAGTCCAAAGAATTCTCTGTCTTGATTTGTTAATAGGTAAAGATGATCTCCATCCTTATTAAAGTGAAAGTCCCTATAGCTCGCTTCGCCCTTATGGTGTGTAAGCCAATCCATTTTTCCCGTTAAAAGCGATAATATCCCTAAATCATGATCAAGGGGCGCATTGGCCTTTCTAACCAATAATGACTTTCCATCCGGAAACCATTTTTCAACTAAGATCGTTCCTTCTTGGGCGAAAACAAGTTTGATCTCAAATGTCTCCAGATTTTGAATATATAGATCTAACGAGTTTTGTTTTCGTCGATTACTCGACCAAGCGATCCACTTTCCATCAGGAGAGCTGTCACCGAACAAATGAATATGTTCAGGGGAGTCTGTCAGAGCGATCTTCTCGCCACTCTCCTTTAATAAGTACAATTGCTCCTTTTCATCGCCATCCACATCCATCCCAATAATGAGGTCAGATGAATGAGGAATATATTTAATAAAGGTAATTCCTTTCATGGTAAAAGAAGTTTGAGCTGGCCATCGATCACCCCGGTCAAGCTCCCAGACCTGTGGGACCCCTGTAAAATCAGAAATAAAGCTGATTTTCTTACCTCTTGGGTCATATTCAAAACTTTTCACCATACGCACATGGATAAAAGGGTCAATCGTGATTTCATCCATTCCATTACCACCATTCTTTTAAAACTTTTGGGATTTCTAACCTCTACCATTCTATTTCAATCTTTTTTGTATCATTCTTTATTTATTTATCAAAAGGCTGTGTTAATGGATACTGTTGATTTTAGAACCTGTTGGTTGGAGCGAAAGGGGCTCGACTCCTGCGGGATGCACGAGCTGAGTGAGACCCCGCA
>NZ_JBALNQ010000071.1:22242-47482 GCF_036961885.1 Neobacillus niacini
AGGAGGCTCACGGGTGAGCCCGCGGAAAGCGTAGCCCCTGTAGCGTAAATCAACAGCCAAATTTAACACAGCCTATCAAAAAAGACGGCCCCATAGTTGGGACCGCCCTTTGTAACCAACCTATTTAAGTAATTCAATAAACCATTTCACACACTGATAAGTTGTTTCCCAATCAGCTTGGTCTTCTACTCCCCAGCAGGCATATAGCGTTCCTAATGCGACTGCTGCTTTTAGCAAACGCTGGCGGTCAAAACCCAGCTGTTCACTGATAGTATCCACTCGGAGCTTCACAATGTTTTTTGGGTCTGCCTTTAGCTCTAATTGATTAATCAAAAAGGATACAACATCAAAGTACGGATCCCCGGCAACCCCTTTAGGATCAATCGCCATCCAGCCCTTCGTTTGCGAATACAAAATATTCTCATGATGTAGATCACCGTGGAGGAGTTGTGGACCGGTTGAGGTTTCTAACACCTCTTGATAAAACGCTTCTGCTAACTGAACATGCTCATGTGAAATCGGTCCATCATCATGAGGAAAATTATCTCGATAACGTGCAAGCCCCTCGAACCAGTTGTTCAACGAAGGAGTTACTCCTTCACTTGGCACCGGTCTACGAATCGCTTCCCAAACCTTGATAAACGTTTCCACAACAACCACTTCATCTTGTTCCTCTGAAAGCATCCTACCAGGGACAAGCCTTTCTAACAGCATAACCCCTTTTTCTCGATCAGACTTCACCAGCTTGGCACACCCATCACCATCATATGCTTGCACTGTCACCATCTCATTTCGGGTATCAAAGCTGGGAACACCCAGCTTTAAAATCAGAGGGGCGCCCTCTTGATCGATCACTTTCAAAACATAATTATAGGAAAGGTTATCGACTGGTCCTTCGCTAGTAAGGTTCCATTTTTGCAAAAAAAATTCGACGGTTTCCTCTAAAGAATCTAACCAGTTTTTTCCTTCCTCACCAAACGCATTGATAATTTTCTCTTGAAAGGATTGAGAAATCTTCATAAAAAATAACTCCTTAATTTTTACTAATAGGTAAGTGCTATTATTTCTACAAAATTCTCTAAAATCCCTTTTCTAGAAATGAAAAAAAGACGATTCGTGGGGGATCGATTCGCCTTTTTAACTAGTTATACGGTCGCTTTAGCTTTATTTGTCCCAAATGTTTTACGGATGAATGGTACCACCCAGCGATCTAATCCAATACGGCCAGCATTATAACCTGCTGTTAAGATGATAAAGCCTAGGAAAATGTCAGTTGGGTTATGAGAAACAGTTCCTGCTAAGAAGAAGCTGAAGTTCATGACTAAGCCAAAAAACATAGCTGCTGTTGTTAAACATCCCAGCATAAGTCCTAAACCAATTAACGTTTCACCCCAAGGAACAATGAAGTTAAAGACATCAATGTTTGGCAATGCAAAGCTTTCTAAGAAATTCACATACCAGCCATAAACCATATTGCCGTCAGGACCTTTAACTGGATTAGCGATTGCTCCTTTTAAGAATCCAGAAGCATCGAATGCTCCACTCTGTAGTTTTCCTAAACCTGCAGTGAACCAGGCGTAACCAAGATATAAACGAATAACAGTCAAAATAACTGTTGCGACATTACTTTCTCTTAAAAATTTATTAAACATATGTCATACCGCCTTTCGTAATTTGCTTCCTCTTTATGTTACACTATAGTTGATTTCAAACATTACCAACATAAGAATAGTGTTAAGTTCACAATTTGTTTGAAATGATTTGACGGATATTTGAACAGCTATCTTACTGACTATTTTCCCCCTCCTGAAGGTGGGATATGCCATTGTCAGACATAATAAAATATGGAAGCGATTGATTCATAAGGGAACGGTTTTTTTTCCATTAAATACATTATTTGAGTTCAAAAAAAAAGGATATCATAATAAACATTAGGATATCCAATATTACTTTATTTCGTCTAACGTTGGTATGCAGGAAAATGGCCCCTACCCAAAGAAGCTCTTCACTACATCAATCACTTCTGTCTCATATCGTGCAGAGGTGTAGCAATGGTCACTCCCATGAATCCAATGGAGGGAGCCTTTTTCTGCAAAAATTTCCGCCAGTCTCCATGAAACAAGAGGCGGAACAGCATCATCATGTGTGCCATGAATCAGCTGCACTTCGGCGGTAACCTGCTTTGCTGCCTCATAAATATTGAGTCCGAACACATCATCGAGCAAGGATTTTCCGACCACGTTGCCGCCGAGATCAATGGTTCCCGTTTTGATGTAATGTAATAATGCTTCCCCATGTAATTTTCTTGATAAAACATCCTGCATATTCGCTGCTGGACTTAGCAAAATGAGATTCTTTACCTGCTCCTTTAAAATCGAAGCGGCTAAAATAGAAACGGCCCCACCCATACTAAATCCAAGCAGATTCATAAAATCCGCATCGACATACTCGAAATTAACAGCATAGTGATAAATGGCTAAGCAATCTTTCACCTCGGATGTCATCGTCATATCAATCAACTGTCCATCACTTTCCCCACTGCCAATAAAATCAAAGCGAAAGCTAACGATTCCCTTATCAGCCAATACATTCGCCAGCTTTTTAAATATAAAATGAGATTCGCCTTTATGCCCGGTAAATCCATGATTAAAAATAACAGCAGGAAACGGACCCTCCCCTTCTGGTTTTGTCATCATTCCCCTAATGGTCAATCCGTCTCTCATCACTTCAAAATGTTTTATTTCCACCACAGCACAACCTTCTTTTAAAGTGGTTACCTTCGATTGAACATATGTTTTGCGCAAAAAAGGGATAGTGGACCTCCTAAAAGGCAGCCCCTATCAATTTTTTATAACGAAACTTTAATAATTTCATTTTTTTCTGCAGATTCAAATAAGATTTCTATCAATTTCGATAACCGCAGTACCTCTTCATTTTTTACAAATGGTTCTTGTCTTTTCTCGATTACTGATAATAAATTATCATAGAAATGCTCATTCAACTCAATAGGTTCCGGAAGCGGATAGGTAGTGGTCGCTTCCCCACTTGGAGGTGCCATGGTTTTGGTTAAGCCTTGGCCTGCTTTAATTGGTTTTGGTACTGAGGCAACTACATCTCTATTTTGGATTACAATTTTACCGTTATTACTCCAATCCTCAATAACTGCAGTCCCTTCAGTCCCTTTAGCATACCATCTAGGCAGAGTAATAAAGTTTGTTGTACCCACTTCTACTAACGCCCTAACTCCATTCTCAAAAGTAATGATTGTTTGGAAGCCATCATCAACTTCATTGCCTAAAATAAAGCTAAGATTTGCATAGATACTTGAAATTTTGCTATCTATCATAAACAATAGCTGGTCCAAAAGGTGGACGCCCCAATCAAGTACCATCCCTCCACCATTTCCTTTTACATGGCGCCAATCGCCTGGAATACCGTTGGCCCCATGAACTCTTGATTCAATTTGGAATACCTCACCAATTTTTCGATTATCATAGATGTTTTTTATCGTTAAAAAGTCTTCATCCCAGCGGCGATTTTGGTGAACCATAAAGACTTGATCCGTATTCTTTACAGTATCCATGATTTCAATTAGTTCTTCACTATGGATCGTAACCGGTTTTTCACAGACTACATGCTTACCGGCAGCAATTGCTTTTATGGCAATTTCCTTATGAACATCGTTCGGTGTGGCAATTAAGACAATGTCAACAAACTCATCGGAAAGTAAGGCATCTAAACTATCGAAAGCTTTATAGCCATCCTTCATTCCTGCATCCATTCGATTAGGTTTACTATCATATACCCCATAAACCTTGACTTGCTTATGGTCTTTCAGGATATAGTGGGCATGGTAGCTTCCCATACCGCCATATCCAACGATCGCTAGGTTATATATTTTTTCTGTCATTATGTCCTCCATAACCCTTATACCCACCACATGTCCGCAGGTGTTTCTCGGATTAAAACGTCTTTCAAGTTTTTCACTGCGCGATTAAAGCCTTCCTCAATAGACATTAATGGGTCTTCATGTTCAATGCTGACTACATAATCATAGCCATAAGTACGTAGTGCACTCAGCATATCAGACCATTCCTTCATGCCATGACCACAGCCGACACTTCTAAATGTCCAAGCGCGTGTTTGTACATTACCATATGGCTGCATATCCGTTAACCCATACATATTGACATTATCCTGGTCGATATATGTATCTTTTGCATGGAAGTGATGAATCGCTCCTGCTTTTCCAAGTATTTTAATAGCTGCGACAGGATCAATTCCTTGCCACCACAAATGGGAGGGATCAAGATTAGCCCCGATTGCATCACATGTTTCCTCTCGAAGCTTCAACATTGTATAGGGCGTATGAATAAGGAAGCCACCGTGCAATTCTAGTCCGATTTTAACATTATGGGACTGTGCTAATTCACCGATTTCCTTCCAGTATGGAATCAGTTTGTTTTCCCACTGCCAAGTTAAAATATCGGCATATTCAGATGGCCAAGCAACAACTGGCCAGTTAGGCTGTTTTGCCTCTTCACTATCACCTGGTGTTCCAGAGAAACAATTTACTACAGGTACGCCTAGCAATGAAGCCAATTTGATTGTTTTTCTTAAGGTTTCATCAGATTGTTTTGCAAATTCCTTATCTGGAGAAATTGGATTGCCATGGCAACTGAAAGCGCTAATGGTTAATCCACGGGAAGTAACCGCCTTTAAATATTCTATGCGCATTTGTTCATCGGCTAATAGCTCATTTAATGGGCAATGGGCATTTCCTGGATAACCCCCTGTCCCTATTTCAACGGCATCCAGACCGGATGCCTTAACATGGTTTAGCATTTCTTCAAATGGCATCTGAGAAAATAGTGCTGTAAAAACACCTAATTTCACTCTAAAAACCTCCTTCTTTTTGAAGCAAATCCAGGGCAATGGGTTAGATCCATTGTCCAACTTGTATTTTGCATTGAATCCAGGACTAAAGACAAGGGGTCTGTCCCCAGCTATGGGAAGCTATAAATTTGTCAAGCGGTGAATTTTTTTCTACATTTAACCTATTATAGGGAAACAATTCTCTTGGTTACTTGAGACTCAATCGCCGCCAAGATAATTTCCAAGGATTTTTTACCTTCTTCTCCAGTTATTAGCGGCTCCTTATCTTCTAAAATAGACTCAACGAAATGATCGATGACATTGGTAGTTGTTTGTCCGCCATCTTCATTGGTTTGAATTTTACTTAATTTATGGTAAATCACTTCACCATTTTGATATTGCTCAATCAAGGAATACTCAGGGTCTGCTTCTATTTTTAAAACTCCTTTTTCACCATAGATGATGGTAGAGTTATCAGCACTGTTGGAAGTATAAGCCCAGCTTGCAGCTAACGTTCCAATTACGCCATCAACTGTTCTTAAAATACAGACGGCATTATCGTCTACCTCAGAGAAGTTCTTCGCATTGGTTTCAATGAAACTCCCAACCTCAGAAAATTCACCAAGCAGATACCGCATTAAATCGGCTTTATGAACGCCAAGGTCACCCATAGCACCAATGAAGGCTTGCTCTTTATTAAAGAACCAGCTTTCTGCTCCGTCAATGCTCCAGCCCTCAGGACCGCCATGGCCAAAGGTAGTTTTAAAGCTGGTAATTTTACCAAGTTTACCGCTATTAATAATTTCTTTAGCTTTTTGGTGTGAAGCAACAAAGCGTTGATTATGACCAATCATCAATTTTTTGCCGTTTTCTTTAGCTGCGGCAATCATAGCTTCTGCTTCTTCACTGGAAGTAGCCATTGGTTTTTCACACATTACATGTTTTCCTGCAGTTAATGCATCAATTGAAACTGGTGCATGTAGGTAGTTTGGCAAGCAAACACTAATAGCATCTATTTCTTCAAGTTTTAAAAGTTCTTGATAATCCGTGAACGCCTTCGCACCATATTTTTCAGCCATCTCTTCCGCACGTGCCGGAACAATATCACATACAGCTGCAATTTCTACATTTTTATTTAATTGATACTCTGGTAAATGACGATATCTTGCAATACTTCCACAACCAACAACCGCTACTTTTAATTTACTCATATTCTTAATTCCTCCAATGACAATTTTTTTGCAAGAGTCAGTTATTTATTTATTTATTTATTTATTTATTTAAATAAGGAAGCTTAGTTTTTAAGTAATTCAAGCTGATTCCAATGCTTTCAAATGGGTCTCGGCTGCAAATGTCCTGCTCAACCACCCACCATTTCACACCGACTTCTTCACCTTTGTTCAGAACAGCCTCAATATCTACTCCCCCTGTACCTAATTCAGCGAATGCTCGTTCCTCGTCAGTCGTCATATCTTTTAAATGAACAATCGGTGTACGGCCCTGATATCTTTTGATCCATTCAACTGGATTTTCACCAGCCCTTTGAAGCCAGTAAATATCAAGTTCGGCTTGTAAACTTTCTGCTCCGATAACAGAATAAATCGTTTCTAAAACAGATTTGCCGTTTGAGGCTAATGTCTCCAATTCAAAATCATGATTGTGATAAGCGAGGGATAGCCCCGCTTCCGTTACAACTGGTCCGGTACGTTTCAAGAAACTGATCAGAGATTGGTAGCCTTCTTCGGTTCGATCTTCTTCAAGAATATATGGACAGACAATGTACTCACAGCCTAATATTTGATGGTCTTCAATTACTTTGGACAAATTCCGTTTCATCTCCACTAATGGCACATGGCTTGAAGCCGCTTTCAAACCAAATTCATCTAGTACATTTCGAATTTCTTGGGGGGAGTGACCATATAGTCCGGCAAATTCCACTCCGTGATAGCCAAGGTCTGCAACTTTTCTTAGAGTGCTGATAAAATCCCTCTCGCAATATTCTCGTAATGTATACAATTGAACAACAACAGGAATCTCTCTCATATTTCCATCTCCATTTACATTTTATAAAAACGTTTTCAAAACAGGTTATATTCTTTATTTTTCCAGATCTTTTCTTTGTATGTTTATAATACTAAACTAGTATCCCCATTTCTTCCTTCATATCAAATTAGTTATTCCCGTATTTTGACTTTCTATATTTTAATGGAGATGTTCCAAATTTCTCTTTAAAAAGATGATGGAACCTTTTGACACTCTGAAAACCTGCTGAACTAGCCACTTCAATAATCGGCAGGTCTTCATTTAATAAAAGCCATTTTGCTTTACTTAAACGATAATCATTTAAAAACGTGACAAAGGTTTGACCAGTTAATCTTTTAAAGTACCGCGTAAAATACTGCGAATTGAAACCTAAATATTGAGCAATATCCTCAATCGTTACTTTGTTTTGATAATTTTTCTCGATATAGGAAAAGATCTTGCTTAAATTATCAACGAGGATTTTCGGGTTGGAGGTTAGTTCATACTCTGATTTTAAAAGTTTCTCCTCTGAATAAGTTAATCGATAAAGCATGAGAATCATCTCATACATTTTAGCTTTGATGGCCAGCAGATAGCCTCTATTTCTCCCTTGGTATTCTTGAAGAATCTCACCAGTCAGCGATTGTAACTTTACCGTTATTTCTTCCGGCCAACTGGTACTCGATTTTTCGATACCTTTGATGATTTCTATAGTAGAATGGACATCCTTATCTATCAATCTCATATCCTTAAAAAAGGAAGGATCAAAAATAAGCACGACCCGTTCGCTTCCTGGGGATGATAGGTAATAATGTGCTTCTCCTCCGTTAATAATACGAATATCACCTGCACTCATCGAGATAATCGAGTCGTTAATACCCAAATATATTGTGCCTTTTGTACAATAGACAATTTCAATTTCCTTGTGCCAATGGGGAAAAATAATTTGATTTCCATCATTGACGAAACAATCCATTGGAAATTCATTATTATCATGTCTAATCTCTAAATAGGAATTTCTCATATAATAACCTCCAACGAAATTGCCTTTAAGAGCGACTACTGACTAACAGTAAAAAACCCACTTATAATCATGCAGGTTATAGGTGGGTTTTTTGGTATTAATACAACTTATCCAAAACAGACTCTGCCGTATTCTTAATCGCTTTTGTCGAGTTTTCTTTTAAACCTAATGCTGCCTTTGTTGATAGGATATCTAATAAGAAAAGTTGTGCGATTTTAGATAAAAAAATTCCGCCTTCAAATGGAGATTCTTTATTAGCCGAGAGTAGTTTGATATCAGCATATTTAGTAATGGGTGATCTTGCCTGATTTGTAATGCAAATGATAAAGGCTCCATTGTCATCTGCAATTTTTAGGGCATCGATTACATCTTTTGTACTGCCGGATGAGGAAATAGCAATCACCACATCATTGGGTCCTAATAATGAAGCAGTCATGGCCATAATATGAGAATCAGAGACATGCTCTGTGTTATATCCCAGTCTCATAAATCGGTATTTTCCATCTAAAGCAGTAAATCCCGATGAACCTACACCATAGAAATAGATTTTTTGAGCCAGGTTAATTTTTTCTATAGCTTTTTCAATATCCCTTTGTTGATTTAAAGACTGGGTATCATTGATGCTACTATTAAATTGACTAGCAATTTTCTTTGAAATATCCTCAATTGAATCATTTTCATCTATTTTCCCGTATACTTGCTTATCATCATTCATTAGATTTTGAGCGACTGCTAACTTAAAATCCTGAAACCCTTTATAGCCTAGCTTTCTACAAAATCGAAGCACAGTCGTATCGCCGACCTCTGTTTTTTCTGCCAAATCGGTCACAGACGAATAAACAGCTTCTTCATGATGTGTCATAATATAGTCCGCTACTTTTTGTTCAGTTTTCGTAAGTGAATTATATACGGATTGTATGACTAATAAAGGGTTTACCTTTTCTAACTTTGCCATAAATTTTTCTCCTTAATAACGTCAAAGTGAATTTTATATAGAACGGAGATTTATTTCCCCTTAATAACTACATTTTATCCAATCTTTACAGGTTTTTTATCCTTAAATGATTGATAGGCTGCCAGTGCCACTTCAGCGGCTTTCATTCCGTCGACTCCAGTAACAAGTGGGGCTTTCCCTTGTTTTATACTTTCGACAAAATCTTCTAGTAGACCAGCATTCATATCATCTCCCCAACCTACCCATTGTGTACCACTTTGATTTGAATACATGGTCACCTTCT
The DNA here is from genome assembly GCF_036961885.1 of Neobacillus niacini. Classification (GTDB taxonomy): domain Bacteria; phylum Bacillota; class Bacilli; order Bacillales; family Cytobacillaceae; genus Neobacillus; species Neobacillus niacini_H. The sequence goes on from NZ_JBALNQ010000071.1 coordinate 31,402, forward strand.
GGTCAAAAGCATCAACTTTTACCGTACCGTTGGTTCCAATAATTTCAAGTGTGACATCCCCCCAGGTGGGATAGGTCTTGTTCCTTGACCAGCTGCAGTCTAATGTTGCAAACATACCATTACTAAATTCCATTGTTAAAATTCCACTGTCATCAATCGGAACATCGCTAAACATGCTAGTTCCAATTTCTGCGTATACTTCCTTTACTTCGGCTCCGGTGTACCACCTCATAATATCCACTACATGAACTGTATGATCTAGAACTGCACCGCCCCCGGATTTATCTTTTTCAACAAACCAGCCGCCTGGATTAGATCCCCTATTGGTTCCTTTAATAGCTAGAATTTTTCCTAACTGACCTTGGTCAACGAGTTCCTTAGCTTGTTTAACTGGGACATTAAATCGTACAGGAAATGCTGTTTCTAATATAACACGATGGTCCTTGCAAACTTTAATCATTTCTTCCATTTCTTCTTTATTCACACCCAGCGGTTTTTCACACAAAATATGTATTCCCACTTTAGCTGCTGCCAGTACATGCTGATAATGCATACTATTTTCCGAGGTTATCACGACCGCATCAATATCTGTATTCAATAGTTCATGGAAATCAGGATAATATACTGTTTCAAATTGAGTAGCATACTTTTTCCCTCTTTCCTCATTGTCATCTGCAATTCCTGCAATCATTACCCCCTCCATACTTTGTAAAGCAGCTGCATAATCAAAGGCATGAAGGTGGGCAAAACTGATAATTCCTATTTTCATGATAGAGTACCTCCTTTACTATCCAATGTAACAGGGAGTCCTGTTTTTAAAGATTGTAAGGCTGCATAGGAAATTTCCATTGCCTTATATGCATCTTCTGCTGTTACAATCGGAGTCAATCCATCCTGCAAGCAATTTAAAAAGTGTTCAAGTTCAACGAAATATGGTGATTTTTTTAATGGACTATGAGGAACAGCTACTCCACCAAGTTCTCCATTATTTGATTTAATATCTACTAATACTGGTTCTTCCTTTAAACTGTCGTACTCAATAATTCCATTTTTACCAGCAAATTCAAATTGTGTAGAGAAGGTATTATGTGCCCAGGTTCCTTCTACATGGGCGATTACCCCTGATTTAAATCGTAAGGTGACTAAAGCATAATCCAGTTTTCCAGCCTCGCGTCCAGCAAGTCCCTTTGCATATACTCTTTCGACTTCCCCTAAGGTCCAACGCAAAAAGTCAAAATCATGGATGATTAAATCAAGGATGACTCCGCCGCTTTTATTTAAATCAGCATACCAATCGTTCCAGCCTTCGGGAAAGTTTCCCCCGCGCTTTGTTCGAACGACTCCCACCTCTCCAATTGATCCACTTTTTACTAGTTCTCTGGCCTTTTTATATTGCGGGAAAAACCGGACTACGTGTCCAACGAATAATTTCACATGTTTCACGTTGCAATATTCGATCATCTCTTTTGCATCTTCCAGATTATAGGCCAGCGGTTTTTCACAAATAACATTAATACCATAATCAGCAGCTTTTAGAACATATTGTTTATGTGAAAAAGTAGGCACACAAATATCGATTACGTCAATGTGTTCAAGGTTTTGGACCGCTTCCTCAAGTGATTGAAAAACTCTAGTTTCTTCTGATAACCTGATTTTCTCGGCCCGCTCTTTGTTTAGATCAACGATACCTGCTAGCTTTACATGATTCATTGAACTATAGGCTAAAGCGTGTTCTTTGCCCATTGTTCCAGCACCGATCAACAATACATGTTGCATAATCCCACTCCTTTTGGAAAGATTAATAATTTTTAAATTAAGAACGATTAGTCGGAAAAAACACTATTCGTTACAATACGATGGTATAAATTTCTTCCCAGCGTTCCTTCTTCGCCGAAAGTATAAATTCCATTATAGAAAAGCCGCTCCGCTTCAAGTTCCTCAATTCTAACCGTTGGATCATCAAGCCATTCTTGAACCCTCTCTTCGGCACTATGAATTCTTGTTAAAAGCCCTCCATATCGAATATCCAAAACTTCCCATCCGAAAGGCTTATTGGTAGAAAACCATAGTTTTTTGTGGGCCAGGCGTAATTTTTCCACATCTTTTCTTAATGATGATAGTTTTTCTGAACAAGCATGCACCGCATTCTTATCAGCTTGATCATAAGCATTTTTTAGATTAATACCTAATTCTGCCTTCACACTCAGAACTCGTGCCAGTTCCTCATAGAAATGAAATAAAAGGTTCATATCTTGATTTTTTTCCTTGGATTCATGCAAAGGCTGAATTAATTTTTCGTAATGCTGCGCGATCGGGAATCCTTCAATATTTTTATCATATAAACCGATTAGAATATCCTGCCAAAGAAGAAATTTAGAAGGATTGGATTCATATAAATTATCCTTCATCACACCTGGTGTTTCATCAAAGTGATTGAGCAATAAAAAGTCCTCCAAATGATAACCAGTGCAAAATTCAAACCGTTCCGCTAGATGTTCAGGACCTACTTCTTGATGGTAAGTGTACTCTGCATATAATTGCATCCCTGGTAAAACTGTTTGAATTGGGGTTTCCGCGCCATTGTCACCCCACATCGTGGCAAAAACCTCTTTAATGCCAAATTTTTTATTTGCCTTTAGGGCTGCTTCTGTTGTTCTGAATGCTTTTCCATAATTTGGTGCAATGCCGTTCCAGGTCCATAATCCACCTGCAAAAATGGGTTCGTCAACCAACAATTTATGCATAGTTAACATTTTTTCATAATGACTTTCTTCGGTGTGGTAATAATCCCAGTAAACCATTTGTACATTTGGAATTAGTTTAATAATCTCTTCGGGTATTGCAGCATCTTTATCATAGTAGTTGCCATCCTTGGAAGCTAAACGAAAATACATATCACTCCAAATCATGGGCTTCAAATTTAAATCCTCTGTAATATGAATGACTTGTTTAAGATGTTGGTTCATAATTTCGAATCGGTTACGATACCCATTTAGTTCCATATATTTTCCTAATCCAAGCTCATGAGCCTCATCCATACCTATATGAATCCGGTTCGAACGATAAGGTTTGGTTGCAGATTTAATAATAGTTCTTAAAAATTCATAGGTCTTTGGTTCCCCTGCTAGTAAAATACTTTCTGTATCCCTAAATTCATTGGAATAATTCCACTTTAACGCTTCCTTTAAGTGTGCTAGGGTTTGAATGCAAGGGATCATCTCAATGCCCAATTCTTCTGCATAATCATCACAGATTTTTATCTCTTTTTCAGAGTATCTTCCACGCATATAACCAAAGTATGGATATTCCGGAACTTCAAATGTATCCTCTGTGTAAAGCATCGCTAGATTTAACCCCATAACCGCCATTTTACGAAGCAGCATTTGAATTCCATCTGTTGTTAATACGGCATTTCTCGATGCATCAATCATGACACCGCTAGTTTCAAATTGCGGGTGTTCGACGATATGAAATTCTTTACTCTTTTCGAAGTTTTGTAGCCATAATCCTAACGCTCGATAAAAATGGATCTTTTTTTCAAAACAAATCTCCCCTTGCCCATTCGCATTTTTCACTTCAATTGAGCCAGGTCTTTTTACAACCGAAATGGGATACCCATCACTACCAATTGTAAAGTTTAATTCCTCAGACAAATGGTTAATGCCCGTTAGTAGTTCTGAAATAGTTCCAGTTACTTGTAATTTCATAGAAATTCCCCCTTTTGAAAAAATTATTAGCCCCTCCACCAATTATGTAGATTCATAAAACACTAACGTCTACATACTTTGCCTATCGATAAAATGGTAAACAGCACCTATCATCCCCGAATGGTTGGAGTATTTTGCAAGTGACAGCTTGGTATTTTTAAGGATAAGTGGATTCGCATACTTCTCTACCACGCTATTTACCTCTTGTAAAAACCGTTCCCCTCTTCCTGAGATGCCTCCCCCTAATACGACGACTTCAGGATTAAAAATATAGATAAGATTTGCTATGCCAATTCCTAGATGCTTGTAAAATTGCTCCACAGCCTTAGTCATTTCAGGATCACCATTATCAAAGAGCTTAAAAATTTCTTCACCAGTCCATTCTCGGTTTTCCTTATACTTTTTTGCAAGGGTAATCAAGCCCGAAATAGATGCTATCTTTTCAAATGGTTTGCCCTCAACAAGCATATAGCCCCACTCTCCGGCACTGTAGGAATGTCCAGAGTACAACTCGTTGTTTAGAACGATTCCTCCGCCGATACCTGTTCCTATGGTTAATACAATAAAATCCTTTGCCAAAAGATTACCCTTCCATTTTTCACATAGAGCAGCACAATCTACATCATTCCTGACTTCTACCGGTAGGTTTACTGCTTCTGAAACCAATTTTTTTATCTCCATGCCTTGATAGCCTGGAATTGTATCTCCCGCTGCGACAATGGTTCCTGTATTAAAATCCACCTGTCCGGCTGTGCTAATTGCGATCCCTTCAAGTTCTTCTTCCAGTTTGGCCTCATTTGTTTTATTAATTACTTTTTCTACGATTGCTTTTCCGCCAAGATATGCCTCGGTATCCATATACGAATGACGAATGACATTCCCTTCATCATCCACAATTCCAAACTTAATATGTGTGCCGCCAATATCAAATGCCAGATACTTTTTCATGGTATAAAGCCTACCTTTACTAAATTCCATCAAACATAAAAATTAGTGATAATGAATCTTGAGCCCTACCTCAAACATTCTTTTCCACGGTGAATACACTTGCTCCAGTTTTATGTGTTCCAGTTCCGGTGTATTCAAATTCTCTTGGATGAAATCTTGGAGTTTTTCTTTGATTAGCTCTTCTATATCATGGAGTTTTAGGGAAATATCAAAATAGTTTGCTCCAAACCGCTCGATATCATTTTGAAGAATGTCATGCTTCACAACTGCCTGATAGCCCCAATCCTCAATTAATCTTGTATAATAGAATTCTCTTCCCTGTTTTAAGAATTTTGATGGATCATAATTACGATTAAAAGCTTCTATTATTAAGTGCGCGATGATAGTACCTAACGTATTACCCGATGTGTTCCAACCGGCATAGCAAGGCAACCTATCCACTAGGTTATTATCACGAAGGAGGTTCATTAGGATTACATCACTGCCGTTACAGAGTGCTACATCCCCAACACCTACAACTTTCCCCTGGTCCAAATAAGAGCTAATCAAAGTAACAAATTCCTGATAATGAATCTCCGAAAAATAGGAAGGATCGCGCTCACTAAGCTTATGGACAGGTTCTGCAATATCGTCTTGACTTACTGCTGGTGAATGAATCATTAGGATGCCATCTGCATTCATAAAACGATCAGTAATATTTCCGCCCGCTGCAGCAATTTGTAATGTTACACTTTCTCCTAAGGGGCGATCCTCCAGTTTTGGAATAATTACAGGACCTTTTGCTGATGAATATTGTGTGAAAATAGTTGGCTTATAGTTATGTATGGTGCAAAATACTCTCGAAAATAAGGTACAACCCACTTCATCCGCGCCTGGATAAATTGCTACTTTCTCACTAATTTCCAAGCTTAAGACACTCTCTACAAGAGAACGCTGCTCCTTCGCGCTATACCCATATTCCGCATTGTCATCTAGAGGTATGATTAAAAAGTCGATAATTTCCTCCTTTACAAGCTGCAATGCGTAGTGATTGGCACGGGCATTTATCTTTCTCCGCTCTGTGTAATCTGATAGTACCTCGACTGGTATTTCCTTCTGTAATTGATTGAATTGATCCGTATTTTTAGTCACGATGGATCGCTCCAGTTTGTCTAAGAGCCTTCCATACAAGTGGAGCTTTTCTCCATAAAATGCATAATACTCCGGCTCTTCATCATCGCTATTGTAAGCTGGGGACCTCATGATCAGGTTATTGGCATAGATTTTCATACCAGGATTCTTTTTCTTTAATCCTTTTAGAATAGTTAACCTTGTTAAGACTTCATCAGGCTGTAAATGATGAAGCCGTGATGGAACAATTCCGCCATAAAGAAGCATATCAAGTGACACAATCAGATAATCCGCATGGACCGTTTCTTTCTCCAGCCAGGTTACTAAATTCTTGTGGGGAGCTGGCTGTTTTTTGTTACCTACTAGTTGTTTTCCTGGTACCATTAAATGTAAATCGGTCATTGCGGCTAGCTGAGAAGGGTACATGTAATTACATGGTCTTTCATCTAAGGGTATATAAACAATTTTCATTTCCCGCCTCCACTAATAATGCTTCCTTAATTGATCCTCTAAAAGTCCCATCAATAGCCCGCTTGAAATTTCTGCCACAGTCCAGCCGGATTCAATAGCCCAAGGTCCCCATCCCATATCAGCAGGTGACCCAACTACTTCCATTCGTTCTACATCAAATGCCCGAGTCCATGCTCCGTTGATTTGAGGATTATCACTTTTTATTTGTGCATTTATAAAAAACTTACAGTTTTCAGTCCATAAATCCTTAAACATTGAGTCGCCTGTTACCCAATAAGCTTGAATAAAACCGATTGGCAGCCAATTATTGGAATAAAGCATATCCACGATTGGGTCACCATTTTTCGCAACAAGGGAACTTTCACCCTCACCCATTTCATGACGCATACTTGCTTTATAACCTGTATCCTGTTCTAGGTAAGCACCTGATTGATGAAGGAAGTTTTGAAGGTCATTCGTCACTCTATATAACCAGGCTTTATGTTCACTATTATTTGAAACCCAATACAACCAGCTTAATGGCAAAATCAGCCGACAATATTCTTCAGTCTCACTTTGCTCGCGAATTGTATCTGGATAAATACTCATTATTGTGGTTAAACCTTTGATCGCCGTTTCTTTAAATTCTTCAATATTTGTAACTTTATAAGCCAACAGTAATGCTGCATAGTAATAAGCATTGTAATGGGCGGATGGGAAATTACCAGGCCTTTCTTTGAGTTCCTGTAATTTTCCCTTCGTTAAGTCGATGTTATCTGTCCTTGCTGCCCTCGTACCATCTGTCCCAGTTGTTTGTACTAAAAACCTCAGTGCATGAACACATGACTCTAGATGCTGATCTGTTTTTAGATAGTAGCATTTTAACAATTGGGGTATGATGGCTCGGGCAACATCATCTTGATAACAAACTCCCCAAGCTTCATTCGTCCAACGCATCATTCCGAATAAATCTTCAGGTTCCGTACAAAGATAATTTTCAAAAACAAAGTCCGATAAATTCTCAGAGACTTTGAGACTCCGAGGGTCACCATACAATAAATAATCCAGCAGGTATGGCAGTGAAATTTCACCAATACAATCTGCTCTTAAAATCTTACTAATCCTCTGGCTCCCATCACCGTAAATTTCTGTTCCCAATCCTTCGATCGCTCCGCCTTTTCCTTCATCTAAAATAATTCCTGCATTTTCAAACCAATCCTTTGCTGCGTGAGCTGTTTCCTTTAGTTCAACTTCAAAAGGAAGAGTTTGATTAGCTGATATAGTTGAATATGCAGGTTGATAATCCTCTAAGTTGATATCCCGTTCCAGTAACCATTCCATAATAAATGCAATGACCTTTTTCACTTCATCCCAAGGACCAAAGCGGGATTGCTTAAAGCAACTTATTTGAAATGAACAGATTAATAAATTTTCAGGTGTATCAAACCATAATCCACGGTCTGAGATTTCCGTATAGGTTGCATCCGTCACCTCAATATAATCATGTGCATGCTGCCTAACAAACTGTAGAATCGGAATTCCTTTACTGCAGGTGATATCGTGAGGCTTGACTCGCATTCCGCACTGATTTTCAATCAAAGTTCCAACCTTCAAGTCCTTTATCGTTGGTTCAGCTGAACAGTAAACTAAGCGCTCATACCTGGTTCTCTCTGGTGGCGAAGAATAAACATGGCCAATACTTGCCACATATTCTACAAAGGTCTTTTTTCCTTTAAGAATTTGCTCTTCAATCGCCCTGCGGCTCCTTGGATCTAGTAATAATGGTTCATCACTCACACCGCCAAGAATGGCAATACCATTAAAATCATTTAAATCTGTTTTTGTAATTTCCTCAGTAGGTAAGACAATGACTTCTGAAGCTGATTGTTCCACTAATAAATCTGAAAAATCACTCCTCTTATTTGTAAAAACAACGACTTTATTATTCTTCATGCCACTACCTCCGGAAATTCCAGTTAATTTTTCAATAGAAAGAGGCGGAAAATGTTTTTAAGTTATTTTATTTTCCGCCAACTCTATTTAAATGCCTTTTAAGGATTATTTTTTATTTTTATCTCTTTAGTGAATACTCTAGTCTTTCCGTTATAGGTTACTTTCACCTGAATGGTTGCTTTCCCATTTTTTAATCCTGTCACGATTTGCTGATTCTCTCCAGTATTGCTATCTCTTATTGTTAGGACGTTTTCTTTTGATAGAACCGACCACTCATACTCCATATTCTGCCAAGGTATCTTGTAGCCATTATAGAAAAAGCTTTGGAGGGACACGGTAGCTTCGTCGTTTATAGCTAGGACAGAATTGCCACCTTTTACTACATCGCGGTTCCAAGGGGATACCTCTACAACTGCTGATTCAGCTTCGATTCCATTCACAAACGCACGAATGGCCGCTTTTCCTTCTTTCAATGCTTTTAGTTGTCCATCAGCGTTTACTTCGATAATATCTGGAGCAGTACTTTCAAACCGTATATTTGTTTCAATTACCGGCTTCCCGCTTTCATCAAGAACCGATTCATTGACAACAGTAGGTGTCCAAATACTACCGATATCCATTGTTGGTACTTTTGAAGGCAACGAAATGGAATACTTCGGAACTTGGGTAATAGTTTCATATTTATTGAGTTTTATAGTATCGAAATACAATGTAGCACCATTTGTTGCGAACTCATCCATTTTCAAGGTCATTCTGATTATATTAGTGAGATCGGCCCCGTCTGCGGCTAGCTCATCCAACATGATTTCGACTTGATTCCATTGTTTAGGCTGAATTTTGACCTTTTTTTCTCTGGATGAAGCCCAACTGTAGGCATTATACATAAATTCCATTTTTAAGACTTGCTCCTTTTCTGTATCATTGTAAACAGCAAAGGAAATGGAATCATAGTCACTCCAATTTTCATTCGTAAAGTTTGTATACTGCCTGTCAGATCCATCCAATAATGGGGAATCCGAATCAATAAAGGCTCTTACTGGTCCCCAACCGTTCGGGAAGGATGCCTTAAGTGATTGTTTACCAGAAAAAGTGTGTTCCTGACTAAATGATCGGCCCACTACGCCATTGCCACCGACATTAAACTCACCTTGGAAATCACTAACTGTATAAGATTCAAGTAAATTTTCACCCTCCGGATTCCCTAGAGTCACATCTCCGTAAACCGTTTCGTCAACAGGTATATCAAAGCTCAATGTTTTGCTAGGATAACCTTCTTTTGTAAACGTAAAGGTATTTTTAATGGAAAATAGATCATTGACGATTATTCTTCCATCACGATCCGTCACTTCAATGGGTAAGCCATTTTCATCGGTTACGGTTACTTCTGATAGTGGATTACCATCCCGGTCAACAACCCTGAGGTTTAGATTTCCTGTTGGTGGTGTATATTCACCTTTTGTGAAATGGTAGATATCGTTGTAAAATTGACGGCCAACCGGGCTCTTATGATGATACAAATCATGAATCGCATATACATCCTGGTAATAGGCGAGCATTGAATCAGACATATATTCATATTTCACTCCTCCTATTAAATAGTTATATAAAGCTTGACGATAATGAGGATCTTCAATGGATCTTAAATCAAATTCCATTTCAATCCCTTGGTTATTGCCATAGGAAAGTTCTGCTGTTTCTTTAATTCGATCAATTGATGTATCAGCTTGGAAGTAATGATTTGGTTGAACCAGTGTAAAGTCAAAGCCATGACGATTTCCATTTGCTTTTTCTCCAGCTCCCGACCAAGGAATCCACCCAAGTCGCAAGTCCAGTCTATTCAAATAATCCGATGCATATTGAACATTTTCTTTTTCACCAGAAACTGTTGTATCTAAATCTTCCTGGAGCCAGTAAAAGCCTGCAAGATTTAGATGTTTATAATTCCGTTCATTAAATCTGGAAACCATTTCATCAATGTACCACTTCACTAATTCATTACGAGTCTCTAAACTTTCTAAATTAACAGAAGTCCCATCCCCTTTAAAATCTCCAAAGTCCTTGCTCTGAGGATCAGGAAATGGAAGGGTTAGATATACATTCACTTTTTTGTCTTTATTATCTAAAGTAGAACCGACTTTTTTTACAGCTTTATCAAGGGCATCTAATTGCTGATTTTTCACAAATACCCGATCCATCGCCCATTGCCAGTCCTTCAACGTACCCGGTTTAGCTCCTTCAACCCATGAGTAATATCTTGCAAGACTTCCATTGTAAGGTGATTTGGTAACCAGCATAAGAAAGGTATCGAAAAAGTAATCCTCTGCAACACCTTTATCATTTAAATACCCCACGTATGGCATAAACTTTTCTACATCATAATCCCCAATCTTTTCACCATCATAATTGGCTGGATCATAGTACCCTGAATAGATTAATACCATATTCGAAGAATGATTGGTTTTTGGATCGTCCTGTGGTAAAAATTCTGCACGAACTGGAATCATCGATGAGCCTAAAAATAAACAAATTGCAATAAAACAAAATACGATTCTTTTAAAATACCCCTTCATTTTTACACCCACTCTTTTCATATTTTTAGTTCATGACTAGGAACCTCATAAGTGAAACATGAGCTGTTGTTTTAAAGTGTAAGTTTCGCTTGTTGCTGTACGTTCTGCTTAACACCATTCGTAGAAACATCGAACAGTTTATAATTGATCAAACATAGTAGACTAAACCCGAATAAAAATGGTGAAAAACGGAAAATATTTGATAGGAAAATGAGTACTCCGATAATTAGAATAAACACTAAAACTACCATTGGCTTCGAAAAGGTTAAGTAAAAGACGTTTTGAAGCTGCTGCTTAAAAGTCATTTCATAATTCAGTAACAATGGATAAATGAATAGACTCATTGAAATAATCGTAACAGCCGCAAATAACAGGAACGGCAAAAAGATTAATTGATAATGTTCGAATGATTTCATCAGCAGCATAACACCGATTAAGACGATTATGGATGCCAATTGTAAAATACTAATCCATAAACCGCTCTTAAAATTCAGTTTTAATAGATTAAAAAACGTACGAGTAATAGGAGGCTCATTATCTTTTCTCCATTCCCGTATCATCCCCATCATCGCCATCCAGGCAGGACCAATTGTTACAATAGGTAGTGAACTAAGAATGAATAACGCGTTTAAGTAGACATAATTAGCTGCTACTTCTAATAATCCAGCTATTTTTCCATCATGCTCCATAATGAAACCTCCACTACTTACTTTTTTACATAAAAATTTCCGATTATTTAAATCCAGTCATCGAAATACCTTCAATAAATTGCCTTTGGACAAAGAAGTAAAGAATAACAATTGGTACTGTAAACATCGTGGCTGAAGCCATCAACATACTCCAATCGATTTGGTTAGAACCAATAAAGCCTCTTAATCCAAGGGATAATGTCCATGTTTCCGGATCATTCAAATAAATTAATGGTCCTAAATAATCACTCCATGCCGCTAGGAAGGTTAAGAGCGCCACGGTAAAAAGGACTGGCTTGGACAATGGCAAAATAATTTGCCAGTAAATCCTAAATTCTGATGCTCCATCCATTTTGGCAGATTCGGAATACTCATTCGGTATCCCCATAAAGAATTGGCGAAGTAAAAAGATATAAAATGCGGCACCAAAGAAGTTTGGCAATATCAATGGCAATGTCGGCGCATTTTCCACAATTCCCATTTTGGTATATAGAACATATAACGGTATCATCGTTACCTGGTACGGTAAAATCATCGTAGCCATCATTATGTAAAACAGGACATTGCGGCCTTTAAATTTCATTTTTGCAAAGCCGTAAGCAACCAACGGTGCCGATAATAATTGGCCCGCAACAGAAAATAAGCAAATAACAACGGTATTCCAAATATACTTAAAAAACGGAATAGCTTGAGTTGCGTCTGTGTAATTACTCCACTGCCACTCACTTGGAAGCCATTTTGGAGGAATAGCAAATATTTCGTCCGGCGTTTTTAGGGATGTTAAAAAGAGCCATAAAAAAGGAACCAGGAATAAAAATCCTACTGACATTAAAATTGCATGTGGCAGGATGCTTTTTTTAAGGACGACCGAAAACCTTCTTTTCTTTTTTTTAAGTATAAGAGGTTGTGGGGAATGCTGATTGGTAGCTTTCTTCCCATTTACTGAATAAGAAGTGTTTGCCATTAATTGTCACCTCCGTAATACACCCATCTGGCAGACGTTCTAAAGATTACTAATGTTAAGATTAAAACGATAATGAACAGAATCCACGCCATGGCGGAAGCAACTCCATAATTCAGGAATTTAAATCCAGTTTGATAGAGATAAATAGCATAGAATAACATTGAGTTTTCAGGCCCACCTATGGATTGAGCTTGTGTACCGAGTACGTCCGCTTGTGTGAAAATTTGGAACGATCCAATTAAGCCCATAATTAACAGATAAAGAGTGATTGGCGAAATAGCTGGAATAGTAATGTGCCAAAACTTTTGCCATCTATTCGCACCATCAATTTCAGCGGCCTCATAAAATGTTCTTGGAACACCCTGTAGAGCTGCTAAGTACATAACTGTATTCGTTCCTGTCCCCCAGAAGCCCATGATGATAATGGCAAACTTCGTATATGCTGGATCCAGTAACCAGTTCGGCTCAATTAGTCCGATAGATCCTAGAAATTCATTTATCAGGCCGTATTGAGAATTGAATAACCACATCCATAATAGCGAACTCGCAATAGCCGGAACTAACGTTGGCAGAAAATATATCGTCCGATATAGGGATTTACCCTTTACATTCATGTTTAGGATAACCGCCATTACAAGGGTGAATATTAATTGAGGAATCAACCCGAATATCGTAATAAAGACGGTATTATATAGCGATAAATAAAATTTATCGTCAGCAAATAATTCTGAATAGTTTTCCAGACCTACCCACTCTGGCGAATTAAAAAGATTATATTCTGTTAAACTGTAATACGCTGACATGACAATTGGATATAACTGAAACAGAACAAAGCCAATGATCCACGGACTTACAAATAGCAAACCTGTAAAAAATGTTTTGCGGCGTCTTTGTTGGGGAGATAATTCCTCTATTTTCTTGCCATTGATGCCAATCATTTATTTTTCCTCCTTTCGAACAAGACCGAATGATATGTTGTGCACCATTCTACTCATCAGCAGCAAACTGTCGGATTGTATATAAAAAATAATTATTTTCAAATAGTAAGGAGAAATTTTAAATATAGGCAATTGGCAAATTGCCAATTGCCTCAACCATTTACATTGAACCTAAACTTTTACTATAGATTACTATTATTTCTTTTTATTTTCTTTATCCGCAACAGGCTGAATTTTCTCTTTTACGTTGTCCATGGCTTTCTGTGCTGAAAGTTCACCTTTCAGTGCCTTTTCAGTTTGCTCAGACAATGCCTGTAAATATTCATTTATATAGACACTGTTTGGAAATCCAGTTAAATTCTCACTCTTAGCAGCTTCGTAGAATTCCCACATAATCTTCATGTCTTCATTTTCTGTCAACTTAGGATTGTCGAGAGCCGATTTTACAATTGGAATATTACCTGATTCAATTGCATATTCAATTTGATTTTCTTCAGCGACAAGGAATTTCATGAAATCCCATGCTTCATCTTTGTGTTTTGCATTTTTAGGAATATACATAGCAGTTGGTGATACCATACCAGAACCCTTTAAATCAGGGCGATCTGCTGGATAAGGGAAATCGGCTACTCCGATTGACCCACCTTCGACACGATGTTCGTTAAAGTTATTCTCCCAACCAATTAACATCGCTAATTTCCCAGTGAGAAGGGGATCCTGTGGTGTTTCCCATGCTCCCATACCAGAACGGATTTTATTGATTGCTTCAACACCGAATTCTTTATAAAATTCTTGTTGGAATGCAATAGCTTGGACGTTTTCAGGGTTATTAGGTGTTACTTCACCAGTTTTTTCATCATAGAAAGAACCGCCGAACATTACAGGCCAGAAAACGTTGTCAATCCAAGGATAGTCAGGAATAAATCCAATTTGAGTTAACTCACCATTTTCTTCTTTTGTTAATTTTTTAGAATATTCAAGAAGTTCTTCCATCGTTTCAGGCGGATCGGTTAAGCCTGCGTCTGCAAACGCTTGTTTATTATAGAAAAGCTTAGAGGCCATACTCATTGTCAAAGGTAATCCATATTGAACATCTCCAACACGCATTCTTTCTGTAGCAGCAGGAATTAAGCCATCTAAATCAAATTTATCTTCGTCAATATACTTATTCAATGGCTCTAATGCTCCAGCTGACGCCCATGGTCCAACCATGTTCCAGTATATATAAGCGATGTCTGGTGCATTTCCTCCTGAGATTGCAGTCAATTGTTTTTGATCATCCTGGGAGCCTAGAAATTTAACTGTTACTTTGTCCTGGCTTTTATTGTATTTATCTACTAATGCTTCTAACGGACCAGAGTCTTTGTCACCTAGTACAGTCCAAAAATTGATTTCTACTTTTTCATCAGATTTTTTACTAGAATCTGTTCCTGCGTCCTTTGTACACGCGGTAGCAAATAGCAGTACTAGAATTACTGCTAACAATAACGAAAACTTTTTCATGATCTTAAGTCCCCCCATATTTTTTAAATTTTGGTTCATCGAGAAAATACGAAATCCACAAACTAGTAATCTGTAAATATCACCTCCCGAAATGAGTCGTTTTAGCTAAGTAGTAAACTTCGAAATTCCATATTTTTGCCAACCTAACCCTAACCTTTGTAACCGAATACATTTTTAAAGGCAAGCGCCTTCATAATTTGTCTATTCTACTCTAAACCTATTTAGGACAAGCTGTTTGTAAAAGTTTCAATTTATCAACATATCTTTTCGTAATCACAGTTGGTCTAGTAATCGAGGTTCCCACCACAACTGCATGGGCTCCGTTTTTAATTGCGTGAAAAGCATCCTCAGGCGAATTAATTCTCCCCTCTGCAATGACTACTGCATCTGGATCTGCCTTTAATTCTTTAATAAGTTCAAAGTCAGGTCCCGCTATCTGTCTGGAATAGGGCGTATAGCCAGATAGAGTCGTGGATATAAAATCGCATCCTGCAGTCATCGCGTAGCTTCCCTCTGCAAATGTGGAAATATCACCCATAATTAAACAGTCACTATTTTGTTTAATATAGGCAACCAAGTCCTCTAATTGCTCGTCATGAGGGCGCTTTCTTGTAGTTGCGTCCAGTGCGATAACATCTGTTTTACTTTCGATTAGTTCCTGAACTTCTCTTAAAGTCGGAGTTATATACACATCACTATCCTCATAATCCCTTTTAATAATTCCTATGGTTGGGAGGCCAGTCGCTTCCTTGATGGCGATTACATCTTCCTTTCCATTTGTCCGGATTACAACTGCCCCACCCTCTTTGGCAGCCATACTCATTTTGGCCATCACATCGGATCCAAATAACGGCTCACCTGGAAATGATTGACAAGAAACAATTAATTTGTGTTTAACAATGTTCAAGAACTCCTGTTTCTTCATATTTCTTCTCCTATCAACCTTTTTAGAGTCATTCAAATATCTAAGGAAAGGTTTAATATTAAAAATGTCTGTTACCTTTTTTGGGAATACTTTTAAGTCTCATAGAATTATATTAACCAAAAGGTGGAGATTTGCTCCATTTTTTTATTAAATGTTGGATATATCCTCAATTTGAATTTATATGATAGAAGTTATGTTGTCAATTAAAATATTGGATTATTTAAAAAAATGTAAATCCCTCTCCCTTATTGCCCTTCCTTGTAACTTTCGGACCATTTTAAATTATCTATTAAATTATTGTATCTAAAAAGACATGTTAATGAT
>NZ_JBALNQ010000072.1:0-27376 GCF_036961885.1 Neobacillus niacini
AAAAAACAAAGCATACTACCTTGATTTATGTAGTATGCTTTGTTTTTTATGTACCCTGGCGATTCTTAACAAGTATGTCGCTAATCTCATTCTGATGAAGAAAATCAAGGATTGTTTCCTTTGAAAGCCCTAGTTCCTTTGCCTCGACAATAAGGGCAAACCATTCTGCGTCCATTCCATTTATCAAACTATCCGTTTTTGTCACTTTCCTTCACCCCTAAAATACATCGTGTATTCCAGGTAGCCCGGCCATCATAGTAAAATGCCATACCTTAGACCCTCGGCTTTGCGTCCCTATTTTTCAAAAGGTTTGCCTTTTTCTGATTCGAAATACCTATAAATTATTGACTATTCAGTATATTCAACGGGCAAATTTCTTATTCCCTATTTTTATTATATATAGTTCTTTTTTAAGAGCGTGCAGTAATTTGTCGAACACTTTAATTTTTCTACCACTTTATTCACACATATTTTTCCAAATTCCTACAAAAAGCAGTACTAAATGTCTAATTAACCAAAAGATGGAAGTTGCTAGGTATTAAGAATTACTTTAACCTAGGCAGTCTTTTGTAAACAGGTATGTGTATAAATTTTGTCTATTTTGTGACAATTGACATATAATATAAACAACATTAAAATATACTAAATATTATTAATATTCAAATAATGGTGGTGGACTTTATTTATGACATTTATCCATGTGTTAAATTACGCTATTCCTATTTCCTTTATGGTGTTTTTTGGCTTTTTAATTGACCGTATGTGCAGCCCTTCCAAGTCAGATAAAAAAATGGACGAAGAATAACTTTCTTTAGGGAAGCAGCCTTCATAAATTTCCTTCGTTTGGGAATGATACATTCGTAGACGAAAGGAGTGTTTGATTTGGCACGTGGAGAACATTTTAATCATAAAAAGAAAGGTCATCCCGGCAATTTACCGAAGGATAACCAAACCGAAAGACATTCAAAGGATGCCATTGGGGACGAAGAGTTTCTAGTGGTACGTGAAGCATTTAAGAATAGAGTAGAAACCGAAAAAATTGAATGATAAAAGGCGTGATCATTCACGCCTTTTTACTTTGTTTTACAAGCTTATCTACATCCCATTTCCTTAACCCTTCTGCTGCTTTTTCAATATCTTTAGAAAAGATTCGATCTTTTTTAATGGAAGGTACAAGTTCTCTACCCTTCTCATAAAGTGCCTTTGTTTGGCACGCCATTTTTTCAACCCCGCGAATTTCAACTGCCTGCATCGCACATATCAGTTCAATAGCTAGCACTCTTCTTGCATTTTGGATAATCTGGTAAGCATGTCTTGACGCAATAGTTCCCATACTTACATGATCCTCTTGATTGGCAGATGAGGGAATGGAATCGACACTTGCTGGGTGGGCAAGCGTTTTGTTTTCTGATACTAGCGACGCCGCTGCATATTGCATAATCATTGCGCCTGATTGTAAACCAGGTTCTGGGCTTAAGAATGGAGGTAAATCATTTAACTGTGGATTCACTAATCTTTCAATTCGCCTTTCAGAGATATTTGCAAGCTCTGCAACAGCGATTTTCATAAAATCCATCGCAAATGCAATCGGCTGCCCGTGAAAATTCCCACCTGATATCACTTTATCACCATTGTCAAAAATCAATGGATTGTCAGTTGCTGCATTCATTTCAATTTCTAATTTTTCCTTTACATAATCCAATACCTGCCAGGAAGCACCATGGACTTGAGGGATGCAGCGAATTGAGTACGCATCCTGAACACGATATTCCCCCTGCATGGTAGTTAATAAACTGTCGCTTAAGTAATGACGTATTCTTGCTGCAGTCTCAATCTGCTGCTGATAGCCCCTTGCTACATGGACTTCCTCTGCAAATGCATCAATGATTCCGTTCAATCCTTCCATCGTCATCGCTGCGATGAGTTCACTTTCAAATGCCAGCTGTTCAGCTTCTAGGTATCCAACCACTCCCATTGCCGTCATGGCCTGTGTTCCATTAATCAGTGCCAGCCCTTCTTTAGCCTCTAAGGTAATGGGAAGAATCCCTTCCATCTGAAGGGCATGGATAGACTCCACTCGGTTCCCTTTGTAAAAAACTTCTCCTTCCCCAATCAACACTAATGCTAAATGGGAGAGTGGTGCCAAATCACCACTGGCACCAAGTGAACCTTGCTGTGGGATGACCGGGATAATTTCTTTATTAACCAGCGCTAATAAACTCTCAATAACGATTGGTCTGACACCTGAATAACCTTTTAAAAGAGCATTTGCACGTAAAAGAACCATTGCTTTTGAAACATCTTCAGGAAATGGGTCACCGATCCCACACGCATGTGAGCGAATTAAATTAAGCTGTAGATCCCTAACATGTTCTTTATCTATTAACACATCACTGAACTTCCCAAACCCTGTATTGATTCCGTAGACTACCTTCTGCTGGGATACAATTTTCTCAACGGCTTCGCGGCTGTTTTTTACAAGCTCCATGCTTTTTTCAGAAGCAAAAACCTTTTCTTTTCGATATAGGATCTCTTTCATTTGTTCCAACGTTAAACTTTGACCTGTTAGCATAATCACATTTCTCACCTCTACCACTTTAATAGAATAAAGAAAGAGACTGGATTCCATATCATATTAGATTTGGAGTCCAGCCTCTTTTATAAAGAGTTGATTCGTTTTTAGATGCCACATTGGTAATCATCCCATTCAAAAATTCTATTTGTTTAATAATAATTGTATGGGATGAAAAGCTTGTTTGTCAATGAAATTGTCAGAATTTTAGCACGATAACACTTTATCACAATAGTAAAGAACAGTAAGCATGGCATTAGTGCTCTATTACTTCAGGTTCAGCTTCTTTAAGGCATCTGCCAAGGCTGTATTAATTGGCTCTTCTTCCTTGTTTTGGTTGTTAAGATACTTTTGCACTGTTCGTTTATCCACTTTACCAGTAGATTCTTTTTTACGACGTGCTTCGAAAACAGAAAGTTTCTCACGGTGACCGCATTTGCAAGCAAATATTTGTCCTTCCCCTTCGCCGCGAAGTTCCAGCTTTTTCTTGCATTGCGGGCAGCGGGCATTTGTGACTCGGGAAACATTTTTCCGATGTCCACATTCACGGTCTTGGCACACAAGCATTTTACCCTTTTTTCCATTCACTTCAAGCATTGGTTTTCCACAGTCCGGACAATTTTTTGTAGAGATATTGTCGTGCTTATACTTTTTATTACTTGCTTTAATTTCAGCAACAATTTCTCTCGTATATTTTTTCATTTCGCTGATAAACACATCTTTTTTCAACTTTCCCTGGGCAATTTGTTCAAGCTTTTGTTCCCACACTGCTGTTAATGCAGGAGATCTTAGTTCTTCAGGCACTAAATCCAGCAATTGGCGCCCTTTCGAAGTAAGGTGAATGTCTTTGCCACGCTTTTCAAGTAGAAATGAATTGAACAGCTTTTCAATAATATCAGCTCGTGTAGCAACAGTGCCTAATCCACCAGTCGATTTTAATGTTTCTGCCAGCTGTTTATTATTGGTTTCCATATACTTCGTTGGGTTTTCCATTGCCGACAGTAATGTTGCCTCATTAAATCGAGCTGGGGGACTAGTTTGACCAGCTGTTTGCGAGATTAATTTTACCTGTAAGCTATCGCTCTTTTCGATCCGGGGTAAAATTTGTTCCTTTAGATCATCTGCTCCATCTTCGTCTTCAAAGCGATTCTCATATACTTCTTTCCAGCCGGTTGATAAAATAGTTTTTCCTCTAGCAACAAAGTTCTCTTCACCGATTTTTGCACGAAGTGTTAGCTGCTCATACTCGAAAGCTGGGAATAACACAGCTAAGAATCGTTTTACCACTAAGTCATAAATTTTTCGCTCTTTATCCGTGAACGCCGATAAGTTTACATAACCCTCTGTTGGAATAATCGCATGGTGATCGGATACTTTACTATCATCGACGAATGCTTTTGAAGCTTTTATCGGCTTGCTTAGGATCTTATTGGTTAACGGACGATAATCACTCACTCCACATGCTCTCAGCCGTTCCGGAAGCGTCCCTACAATATCCGATGAAAGGTAACGAGAATCTGTACGAGGATAGGTTAAAACTTTATGCTGCTCGTACAGCTTCTGCATTATATTTAATGTTTCCTTTGCTGAGTAGCCAAAAATTTTATTCGCATCGCGCTGCAGTTCAGTTAAATCATATAACCCTGGAGAAAAGGACTTTTTGGGTTTTTTCTCAATTTCTGTTACTCGTGCATTTTGTGTGCCCAGTTTTTTCACAATCGAATCGATTTTCTCTTTATCAAAGCTGCGACTATTTCCTTTTGCATCCTGCCAAGTCAATTTTAACTTGTCAGATGTTTGCGCTTCGATTCCATAATACGTCTGAGATTTGAAGTTTTTAATTTCATCCTCCCTTGCAGCAATCATGGCAACAGTTGGAGTTTGAACCCGGCCACAGTTTAGCTGGGCGTTAAAACGGGTGGTTAATGCCCGTGTTGCATTCAGACCGATATACCAATCTGCTTCAGAACGTGCGACAGCTGAAGCGTATAAATTCTCATAGGCTTTACCCGGCTTCAAGTTCGCAAAGCCATCTTTAATAGCTTTATCCGTTACGGAAGATATCCATAAACGTTTTATTGGTTTGTTTACCTTTGCTTTAACAAGTATCCATCGTGCAACTAGCTCCCCCTCACGACCGCTATCTGTTGCAATCACAATCTCTCCGACATCAGCCCGTTGCAGCTGGCTTTTCACGCTATGAAACTGCTTATTTGTTTGCTTAATGACCACAAGCTTTAAATCATTTGGAAGCATCGGTAAATCTTCTAAATTCCAGGTTTTATATTTTTCGTCATACACTTCAGGATCAGCAAGGGTAACTAAATGACCTAGTGCCCATGTGACAATATATTTATCTCCCTCTAAAAAACCATTACCCTTTTTATGACAATTCAACACACGAGCAATATCCCGTGCAACAGAAGGCTTTTCTGCAATAACAACAATCTTTTTCATTTAATAAACACCCTTTCGGTAGACCATTGAGTAATAATATAGCATAATTTAGTACTATTTGCAGAGGACCTACCGGAAAGAACTACCTTTTTTCTTGTATTTTCCTATTTAAGGATAGTATGATGAATTAGCTATTATACATATTGGCTTTGGAGGTACGTATGAGGATTAGAGATTGGGATCCTAATTTAAAGGTTCGCCTATTTAGTGAAGCAATGATGAACATTACCTTTTGGATGTTCTTTCCATTCTTAACGATTTATTTCGCGGACGCATTCGGCAAAAATAAAGCGGGCTTTTTGTTGGTTTTTTCACAGATTTTTTCTGTTATCGCCAATTTAATGGGTGGATACTGCGCCGACCGCTTTGGGCGTAAACGGATGATGGTTCTTTCAGCCATTGGTCAAGGACTTTCATTTTTACTTTTTGCTGCCGCAAGTTCACCTTGGCTTCAATCACCTTGGATAGGATTTATCGCTTTTGCCATTGCTGGCGTTTTTGGATCATTTTATTGGCCTGCCAGTCAAGCCATGGTGGCAGATGTCGTTGATGAAAAAGATAGAAACAGTGTTTTTGCCATTTTCTACACTTCGATTAATATCGCTGTGGTCATTGGCCCTATTTTAGGTGCTATTTTTTATGTGAATTATCGTTTTCAACTTTTACTCGTGGCAGGGATTATTTGTATTTTGTTAGGTTTGATTCTCGCAAAATGGACAAGGGAAACTGCACCGTTACAAAAAGTGGAGACTTTGAAAGCAGATCGGAAATGGTATTATTTCTTACAGGATCAATTCAAAGACTATACATTGATAATTAAAGATAAGACCTTCCTTCTATTTATTATTGCAGGTATATTAGCTGGACAGACGTTTATGCAATTGGACTTATTATTCCCTGTTTATATGAAAGAAGTAATCGATCTTCAAACACTTTTTTCAATCGGAGATTGGTCATTTACGATAAAAGGGGAGCAGGCCTTTGGAATTGTGCTTGCCGAAAATGGCCTTCTTGTTGCCTTATTAACCGTTGTGATCACAAAATGGATGGGGAATTTTAAGGAACGGAATGTATTTGTCCTTTCCTCTGTTGTATACGCCATCTCTATTTTTATGTTTAGTCAAACCCATTGGATATGGGGATTTATAATCGCAATGGCTGTCTTCACCTTTGCGGAGTTAATGGGCGCTGGGATTCAACAAAGCTTTGTTTCTAAGCTTGCTCCTGAACATATGCGAGGACAGTATTTTGCTGCTGCGAGCCTAAGATTCACAATCAGTAGAACAATTGCCCCATTATCGATTCCGTTAACCGTTTGGATTGGGTATGAGTGGACATTTATTGTACTGTGCTTACTTGCTCTCGCTAGTGCTGGCCTATATTGGTTAATGTTTTATTCCTTTGAAAAAAGAACGGCTGTTGGATCCTAATTAGGATCCTTTTTTCATTGTCAAAAATTTGTCGGTAATTTGTACTAAATTGTTCACAATTACCTCTTTTACTATTATAATTAAGTTGTAAACGTTTCCTATTTGTAAGGGTGGTGGTATTAGTGGAAGTTTCACAATTTATGTCTCCCACATCATGGTCAGGTATTATTACATTTTTGGTTATATTTTCAGCGGGTATCTACCTTAATATTAAAATATATGGCAGCAAACTAGAGTAGAGAGGAACCTCCCTACTTATTTTTTTGCCTAAAAACCCCGTTTCACTGTTATCAGTTTCTTTTTTCCATTAAACAGGCTAGAATAAAAAGGAAGATTCTGAAAAGGGAGACAAAAAAATGAGTGAATTTCAAAAGAACCTTGAGAAATATGCCGAGCTTGCTGTTAAGGTCGGAGTAAATATTCAGAAGGGACAAACATTAGTTGTTAATGCTGGTCTAGATGCAGCAGAATTTGTCCGTCTGGTTGTAAAAAGCGCCTATGAAACTGGTGCACACAACGTAATCGTTAATTGGAATGACGATGTGGTATCGAGAACAAAATACGAATTAGCTCCTGATGAAGCTTTTACTACATACCCTGTTTGGCGTGCAAAGGAACAAGAGGATTTGGTTGAACAAGGTGCAGCGTTTATGGCGATTGTTTCTTCTAGTCCTGACTTATTAAAAGGTGTAAATCCAGAACGGATTGCCAACTTTCAAAAAGCAGCTGGAACTGCATTGACTAAGTATCGTCAGGCCGTACAATCTGACAAAGTCAGTTGGACAGTGATTGCTGCTCCGTCCTCTGCTTGGGCTGCAAAGGTTTTTCCTGATGCACCTAGTGACCAACAAGTTTCATTACTTTGGGAAGCGATCTTTAAATCTGTTCGTGTCGATGTTGAAAATCCAGTGGAAGCCTGGAAAAAGCATGATGAGACCTTGCACGAAAAGGTTAGTTACTTAAACGAAAAACGCTATCAAAAGCTCCACTATACAGCACCTGGAACGGATTTAACTATAGAACTGCCAAAAAACCATATTTGGGTTGGAGCAGGCAGTGTAAATGAGAGTGGTTTTGAATTCATGGCTAATATGCCGACGGAGGAAGTGTTCACCGTTCCACATCGTGAAGGTGTAAATGGAACTGTTGCAAGCACAAAGCCGCTAAGCTTTGGCGGAAATATTATCGATCGTTTCTCCATTACCTTTGAAAATGGAAGAATTGTTGATTTTAAGGCGGAAGAAGGAGAAGAAGTCCTAAAGCGCCTTGTGGAAACAGACGAAGGTTCACATTATCTTGGTGAAGTAGCACTTGTTCCTTATGATTCACCGATTTCTCAATCAAATGTTCTATTCTATAATACTTTGTTCGATGAGAATGCTTCGAACCACTTAGCAATTGGCAGTGCGTATGCTTTTTGTATTGAAGGCGGAAAGAAAATGTCTCGTGAAGAACTTGATGCCAATGGACTTAACGAAAGTATTACTCACGTTGACTTTATGATTGGTTCTCAAGATATGGATATTGATGGAATTACAGTTGATGGCGTAGCAGAGCCAGTATTTAGAAAAGGTAATTGGGCATTTTAAATGGTATAATTACTAAGCAGCTACCAGATTGGCAGCTGCTTTTTTTAGAATTTAGTTTTGGAGGTCACTGCTATGTTAAATGAATTTAAGAAGTTTGCCATGAGAGGCAACGTAATCGATCTTGCAGTCGGTGTTATCATTGGTGGAGCATTCGGTAAGATTGTTTCTTCGCTCGTTAACGATATCATTATGCCAATCATAACAATGCTCGTTGGTGCCGTTGATGTTAAGGAACTCGCATATGGTTCATTAAAATATGGCATATTTATTCAGTCGATTATCGATTTCTTAATCATTGCTTTTTCAATATTTATGTTCATTAAATTCCTTTCTCGTTTTAAAAAGAAAGAAGAAGCAGTCAAAGTAGAGGTTAAAATTGACAAGCAAGAAGAACTGCTTACTGAAATCAGAGATTTATTAAAAGCAGAAAAAGAATTTTCTAGAAAAAATGAAACATCTTGACCTTTTGTTCGTATATTCTAGATATAAATAAACTTTTGAGGTGAAGAAAATTGTACGCTCAAACATCTACTGAATTTTTACCTTCTGTCATTAGGACGTTTGCTCTTTCACTTGCCATCGCCTTTGTTGGGACCATGGCAGGAACATTTGTACCGCCGGCATTATTTTTACCGTTGGCCATCTTTGAATTCGTATTGTTGCTGATTGCCTTTTTCTTTAGACGTAAAAAAGCAATTTCTTATGCTTTCTTGTATATCTTCACATTTATTTCAGGGATTACCTTATATCCCATCGTTTCTTATTATGCACTAACGGCTGGAGCCAATGTGGTAATGATGGCTTTTGGGACAACCACTGTCGTTTTTACAGGCGTAGCCATATATGCAACAAAATCAAAACGTAATTTCTCTTTCTTAGGTGGATTCTTACTTGCAGCCCTGCTCGCTTTAGTGGTAATTTCCATTTGGAACATTTTCATGCCGTTAGGTTCTACCGCTATGCTGGCTTTCTCATTCATCGGAGTAGTGGTATTCAGCGGCTTCGTTCTATTTGATTTCAATCGGATGAAGCATTACGGTGTAAGTGCAGAGGAAGTTCCATTGATGGCGTTGAATTTATACTTAGACTTTATTAATCTGTTTGTAAGTATTTTACGTATCTTTGGGATTCTTTCAAACAAAGATTAAACAGTAAGCAAAAGGCCGGGCAAATACTGCCCGGCTTTTTTTTTATGCCAAAAATTGAAGTTTTGGTCTAAGATGTTCCTTTCCCCTTCTCATTCTTGTCTTGACTGTTGAAATTGGGATATTACTTCGTTTTGATATTTCAATTAAGGTAAGATTTTTAAAATAATAGAGGAAAATTGCTGACTTATATATTTCGGGTAATGACATTACCGTTTCTTCCATTTTTTCAACTGAGTATTTATGTAGAACTTCTTCTTCAGGAAGAGGCGGCGCCTCTACATTGGATGAATAGGAATAAACCTCTTCCTTCCAAAATTGCTTGGCTTTATTTTCCTTGCGCCAATAATCACGGCATTTATTACCCGCTATCGTAAATAACCAGTTTTTTATCTTGGCTGGTTCCTTTATCGTATCGAAAGCCGAATAAGCAGATAGTAGAACCTCTTGATAAAGGTCTTCTGCAAGTTCTTTATGTCTAACCAAAGAGAAAATATAATTAAAAATGGCTTTACCATGTTCTCTGACTATTTCTTCAAATCCATTCATCATTCTGTCTTGCATCTTTGCCGAACCTTCTTTCTGATTAACACTTCTTACACTAATAGACGGAATAAAATGTTTAACCCCTACACTTGCCAACATTTTTATCTTAATTATTCTTCTGAATAACACCTTTCATAAAAATCGAAACGCCTATTTTTTTGCAAATGCTTAAATAGTGCATCAATGCCAATAATAATGATCCTGTATTCATGGCGATAATTACCCCTTCCATCCTCCATTCAGGACGAACGGCAAGCAGGATAATGACGGAAAAGGAAACAATGGTTGACCAAATAGCATGAATAAACGTTTCTTTTATGAGACCTAAACCTATTAAAAATGCCTGCATCGGCATGACAAAAAAATGAAATAGAAAAAATGGCCATAGCATTTGTAAATAAACGGCCGCTGTAGAAGATTCAAAGAAGATGGATGTAAGCTGTGGAGCAAAGACATAGAAAGCTACAATCGCTGGGACACCATAAAGAAAGGTAAGCGTCATTACTTGTGAGAGCATTTTTTGCAATGTTGAGTAATCCTTCATTGAATATGTTTTTGATACAGCAGGTATTAAGACAATCATCAAAGAATGAGCAATAAATGCTGGGAAAAATCCAATTGAAACGGCAACACCCATTAGCATTCCAAAATGCTCAGTAGCAATCGTTTCTGATAGTCCCGATCGAACCAAGGCAGCCTTAATTAAGAAGGGTTGAATCGCACCTGTTAATGCTGAAAATAATCGCAGACCTGTTGTCGGTACCGAGACAGCCATCAAATTTTTGCGGACAGCCTTACGATTTAAATTTGAAAAAGGCATGCGTCTTAGCTGTTGAAATTGAATGATTAACGTGTAGCATAGATATAGAAACACAGCGATCTCACTGCCAATAAATGAAGCTATCGCAATTAACAAGGCGGACTCTGGGTTAAATTCAAAGAAGCGGAATAGCAAAAACAATAGAACGAGCTGGATTGACTTTCTAACGAAGTTGGCGATGGCGATTTTCCCCATTTGATGTCTTCCCATAAAATAACCTCGTGCTACAGAGGTAAAGGAAATGACGGGAATTAACAGGATTACAAGCCATCTTGTATAAGGGTGATATCCATTAAATACAGAGATAAATGGAATCAGCACAACGGCTAACAGTAACAGAATGCTCGTAAATATGATTGTAATGGTAATTGCATGGTAAAGAATATTTCGATGAAATTTTTCCTCTTTTTCAGCCACGAATTTTGAAATTGAAACCGGCAGCTCGAAGCTGGACAAAAGAACAAGTAAATAAATAGATGGAAGGATAGACATATATAAGCCTAATCCATGCTTCCCCAACTCTTTGGCAAGAATCAAATTAACTAAAAACTCAACACCTTCTCCTAAAAAAGCAGAGAGTGCTAAAAATAATATTCCTTTGTAAAAGATAGCCATTCCGAACTCCCCTTTAAAACAATCTCACTTTTATAAACCTATGAGACAAGTTCTAAGATTAGTAGGGAATTATTTCGAAAAAAAAGACTTCTGCAGTCCTTTTTTCTCTTTTATTTTACCAGCGAGTGTTTAAAGGCATAGATGACTGCCTGTGTTCGGTCTTGGACGTTTAGTTTGCTTAATATATTACTCACATGGGTTTTGACCGTTTTCAAGGCGATAAATAGTTCGTCGGCAATTTCTTGATTTGCCTTTCCCTCTGCCATCAATAGTAAGATTTCCATTTCACGGCTGGTAAGTTCTTCATGCGGCAGTTGATGGTGTTTCTGGCGCATTTTAACCATCATTTTTCCCGTTACTTCCGGTTCCAGAACGGACTGGCCATGATAGGTAGCCCGGACAGCATTGGCAATTTCATCTGCTTTCGAGGTTTTCAGCATATAACTCGTTGCACCTGCTTCTAATGCGGGATAAACTTTTTCATCGTCCAGGAAGCTAGTAACAATGATTACCTTTGCTTCGGACCATTTTTCAATAATTTGCCTCGTTGCTTCAATCCCATCCATTTCCTTCATCACTAAATCCATTAAAATGATATCAGGTCTGAGCGCGAGTGCCAGTTCTACACCTTTTTTCCCATCAGCAGCCTCACCAACCACTTCAATGTCTGACTGTGCTGATAAATAAGCGGAAACCCCAATTCTCACCATTTCATGATCATCGACAAATACTACTCTAATCATTTACACCATCTCCATTTATCATTACCGGTACCTTTACTTCCAGCCTGGTACCTTTACTCTTCACACTAATGACCTTTAACGTGCCCCCAACCTCTAGCGCCCGCTCATGCATATTCTGCATACCATAAGAGCCAGCCTTCATGTTATCGACTTCAAAGCCAATCCCATCATCGACAATTCTTAAAATGACAAGCGCATCTCGCTTTATCAATAAAACCTCAAGCTTGTTCGCCTTTGAATGCCGTAAAGTATTTGATACAGACTCCTGAAGAATACGGAAAAGATGATCCTCTATCCCCTTATCAATTGGAAATGCCTCTACCTTCCATTTAATTTCCATTGTTACTTTCTGAGATAATTCGATTAGTAACTCTTCAATTCCTTCATGCAGTGTTTTATTTTTTAATGCCACAGGACGCAAATGAAGCAGCAGGGCTCGCATTTCAAGTTGTGATTGATGAATCATTTCTTCCACCATTTTTAATTGCTTAGATTCTCTATCATCTTCACTTGTCCCTTGTCTTGTTGTATTAATTGCTGACATCATCATGGAAGCCCCGAATAATTGCTGACTAACTGAATCATGTAATTCACGGGCAAGACGATTTCGTTCCTGTTCAATGATTTCTTGAATTCTTGCTTCCTGATCCACAACTTTTTCAGTTGCCAATTTTTGTGAAAGCTTGGCTTGTTCAGACATTTGCCTGCCTATCCGATCGATTTGTGCACCGATACTTTGCATTTCAGAAATAGAAGGTTTTTCATCTTGTGGGGTGTGTCTCCCCTGCTCCAAATGCTGTAAAGAATGTTCAACATTCTGAAGTTGTCGTCTCCAAAACATCCCAGAAACAAGTCCCAATAAAATCCCAACAGCAATACTGAATGCCGGAATAAAAATCACAAACGGAATATCCATAAAATGACGATTCCATAATTCTGACCACTCAGAAATAGGAAATACCACGATAAAGGCAGCTGCAACCGCTAAAGCAAGGATAACGGAAAAGCAGACATTCCAGACAATCTGCCTTTGGATTGTGCTCATATCCGGCTCACCTCTAAATTCCCGACCAGCAAGGATGTAAAGATTTTCACCTTTTGCTCTGCCTGATCATAGCCTGCTGTCTTAAGATGGAAAGATTGGTTAATAACCTGGGACTGATGATTTTCAAAAACAGTTGTTGAACCAACAACACAAGAGTGATGAACACTTACTTCTACTTCATAAGGGACTTGTATTTTTATATTTCCAATCACGTTACGGACGAAAATGACGGTTTCACCTTTTGGCAGGACGGTGTAACTAAGATCAATAATGGTATCCCCAATCCCAGTTTGGATGTTAATATCGTTCCATTCATATACATCACTAGGCGTTTTTTGCTGTCCAAAAAATACATTCTCAAAGAGCGGCTTGCTCTTAATAAGCGTCTCTTCCTGTGGAATCTGTTCAGATTCTTTAATATCGAGCGCGATTTTAGTAGGATTATTTTTGGATGTAGAATATTGAATAATTAAATGAAGTAGAATTGCCATCAATAAAAATTTGAAAGTCATCATACTAAATACACTAATCATTAAGAAAATAATCCCCGCAAAGAAAAGAAATTTCCCACTTTTTTTCCCAGCTTTTTTACGCCCAAAATAAATCATAGCTCCAGAAAAGAAAAGGGAGAATATAAGACCACTGTTGAAAAATAGAATTTCTAGCAGCAGAACGACAGCCCCAATAACAACCAGCCATCCCGTATAATCTGTTTTTGCATTTTTTAACATTCGGTCATCCCTCCCTTTTTATAGTGTTATGGCAAAAAAGGTGCAACTGACTGCACCTCTTTTAGAATACCATGTTTTGATTTTAAATGGACTTGCTTTCTTCTAATTTCATTTCTTTTTCCAATTGGGCAATCTTTGCATCAATGGTATCGCGGTAATAGGAGCTATTTACTTGATGCTCTAAACGATCTAAGTAATGGTCGATCTCCTGAAAACGCTTTGATCCCTCATCCGAATTATTATTAGAGTCTAAAACTTGATTCATTCTATTATTTGCACGAGTTACATTTTCACGGCCCATTAATTCCAACCGACGAATTTGCATATCTTTTAACTTATGCTTCATTTCCTCATATTTTCTTTCTAATTCCCCTAGCTGTCCTTTAACTTGCTCAAGAGAAGCTCCCAGTCGCTCTACACGACTTGAGTATTGTTGATGTTCCGCTGAAGCAAACTGATAAAGTTCCATTTCACCTGCTTTAGAAGCGATTTCAGCTTGGTACTTCCTTTTTTCCGCCAATTCAGCTGCTTGGGAATATTCCCTAGTGAACTCTTCTTTCAGCGAATATTGTCGTTCTAAAAGTTTTCTAACCTTTTCTGTTTCTTGCTCACACTGACGAAGATATTGATTAAGAAGAGCAATTGGATTTTTCTTTTCCTTTTGATCAACCGCAGCATGTAAATCAGCCATAATGGTATCTTTAATTCTTGTAAGTAAGTTTGTCATTTTTCTCTCTCCTTTGATTAATGTTTATTTAGTTCATTCCATTGTTTTTCAAAATTTATAAACGGGTCAGAATCCTCTTTTTCAAACGTTTTTTTGCTGCTATTCCAATTTTTATAAACAAGGTAAAGGACGTAAGCAGCAATCACACCAATGATAGCTGGAGCGTTGTGAATAGCGGCCATTAGGACAAATAATCCGAGAATTCCTAGGACAATCTTGCCCCCGGTTGATTCAGTTTTTAGAAACTGTTTGAAAATGAAGTACAAAATTCCAAGTCCAACTAGTAATCCAATCATCGGACCAATCGATGAGAGTACTATGATAGCTGCAATTCCACCAGCTAGTAGTAAACCAAATTTTTTCATTTTGTTTGTTCCTCCTTTCGTTATCTTGATTTCATCTTACCTCTATTCCAAATTTCTCATAACGAACCTCCGCTTTATTTTCATGTAGGTCTTGAGACGTAGAAAGGGTCAGTCCCATGTATAGGAACTGACCCTTCTTCGTTCATTTTGATATAAACATTTGTGTCCAATAATGTCTTTGCGATCCGCCTTTTGCGTAACCAACGCCGATATACGTGTAATTTGCACTTAAAATATTTGCCCGATGACCTGGACTGTTCATCCACGCTTGAACCACTTCCTGTGCAGTTGTTTGTCCGGCAGCAATATTTTCTGCCGCGGCACGGTATGAAATCCCGAAGTTCTTCATCATGGTAAAAGGACTTCCATAGGTAGGGCTAGTGTGACTGAAATAGTTTTTATCCCGCATATCCGTTGATTTATAGCGGGCAACCCTAGAAAGCTCCCAATCTTGAGTCAAGGCCTTTAATCCATGCTTAGCTCTTTCTTGATTCGTTAATTGAATGACTTGGCTTTCAATGCTTTTGGTTGCACCAAAATTAGGTATCGTCACTTTATTTCCTGGATAGATCAGGTTTGGGTTTCTGAATTGTGGATTCGCTGAAATAATCTCAGAAATTCCAACTTGATAGCGAACAGCGATTTTCCAAAGTGAATCACCAGGCTGGACCGTGTAAATCTGTTGAGCAAATGAAATGCTTGGAATACTAATAAGTGAAAGTAAAAACAGTAAACTAAACCAAAATGATTTTTTCATTTTTTCGCCTCCTCGATATATATTCTTGATTTAAGGCTCAAAATATACAGATGGTAATCATAAATTTTTTACTTTAATTTCGGAGGAGAAAATGTGAGAGATATTTCATGGATAACGTATGTCATGTTAATTTTGGCTAGTTATCGACTAACCCATTTAATTGTTTTTGATAAAATTACTGAGTTTATCCGAAAACCCTTTATGAAGAAGGTTCAAGTTGAAACGAACCATGGAACGGTAACAAAGGAGATACCGAAATCAATGTTTGGGTATTTATTGAAATGTTACTGGTGTGCTGGTGTGTGGAGTGCCATCTTTCTTGGTGGAGGATATCTGCTTTTTCCAAAGGTAACATTTGTGATTATATTAATTTTTTCCATTGCAGGGGGCCAATCCATCATAGAAACCTTTGTTGGAGTAAATATCAAAAAAGTTGATTATTATGCTGAGTTAGAAAAGGAGGATTAAAAAAGAAAAAATGTCCCCCCTTTTGCATATACATTACAAAGGGGGGATTGGATGGCTGAATGGTGGGTTACTACCATTGGGTTTGTTATATGTCTCGGGTTGGTTGGAGGTACGGTCTTTTATTTTTTAAGAGGAGTGCTTCACTCGGAAGACTCCACTCGCATTGATCGGGATAAGAAGGAAGTCGATTAATAAACGAAAAGAACCCTGCCTTGGGTTCTTTTCGTTTTTTAATGTGATATCTCAATGGCTTTTTCAAATTGTGTAATAATGTCTTCTACATGTTCGATGCCTACTGAAATTCGAACCACTTCATATGTAATCCCCAATGCTTCACAAGCTTCTTGTGGGAGAGAGCGGTGTGAAGTCGTTAATGGATGGGAAACAGTGGTTTCAACTCCAGCCAGGGTTGGAGCAATTTTAATCCATCCTAACGAGCCAAAAAAGAGATTCGTATCCACCTTTTTTGAAAGTTCGATGGTGACCATAGCACCATAACCTTCTTCCTCTTGTTCAAATGGGTAATATACTTTTTTAACAAAAGGATTACTTGATAACGCTTCAGCTAATTTCTTAGCATTACTGGATTGTGCCTTCATTCTTAATGCCAATGTTTTTAAACCACGGCAAGTCAGCCATGCTTCGAATGGGCTGACATTCGTACCAAGATTAACGATTTTGGCGCGTGCTTTGGCAACTAAATCCTCCCTGCCTGTAAGCACACCTATCGTTACATCGCTATGACCGCCAATGTATTTGGTTGCACTATGGACCACTAAATCAATCCCCATTGGATAGGGCTGACAATGGTATGGAGTAGCAAATGTATTATCCACCAATGTATTTAGCTGGTGTTTACGGGCTAGATCCACTACTCCTTTAATATTTTCGACTCTTAACAATGGATTGGTAATCGATTCTGTGTAAAGAAGTTTTGTATTTTCTTTTATTTCTTTTTCTACTTCAACTAGATCATTAAAGGAAACAAAGGTTGTTTCAATGCCAAACTGATCTAATTCTGCTTTCAACATATGGTAGCTTCCGCCATATAAATCATCTGCTGCGATAATATGGTCTCCATTTTTCACCACCGCTAAAACACCCGCTAAAATGGCTGACAAGCCCGAAGAAGATGCGACACCTGCTGGAGCACATTCCAATCTTGCTACTGCTTCCCCAAGCTCATCTGTATTCGGATTACCAACCCGTGAATAGAGATACTGCCCATTGCCTTGATAATAGCCTTCTAATTCATCAAGATCTTTAAAGGCAAATGCAGAGGTCTGATAAATTGGCGTAACCTTACTTGTTATTTTACTAGTACTTTTTTTACTGCCATGTAGAATTTCTGTCTCAAATCTTTTCCCCATACCTTCACCTTCTTCTATTAACAAAATTGTTATTATATTAAAAAATATCAATACCACAATCTTCCGTCAATCTAAATTTATTTCCAAGTAATATTTTTTAATAAAAAGACCATTCATTACATTATTTCTTTAAAATTGGAAAAATTAATCCTATGAAAATATTATCTGGAGGGAATACATATGAGCTCATCTGAAAGCACACATCCTTTTCCACGAACATATTGGCGCGAAATAGAACTACCAACGTTTGAGCAACTGAATGAAGACTTAAACGTTGATGTTGCGATTGTTGGTGCCGGAATTACGGGTATTACCGCTGCGTATTTACTTGCGAAGGAAGGGGTAAAGGTCGCACTGATTGAAGCAGGCGGGGTGTTAAATGGAACAACTGGGCATACCACGGCTAAACTTACAGCACAGCATGAACTGATCTACGATGAATTAATCAATCATTTCGGTGATGAAAAGGCTAAGCAATATTTTGATTCTGCATCCAGTGCCATTAAATTCGTAGAAACCACCGCCAGTGAAAAAGGGATCGATTGTGATTTTAGCAAACAGGATGCCTATGCTTATGCAACAACGGATCAATATAGTAAGAAGCTAGAAACGGAATGGAATGCTTATCAAAAGCTAGGAATTGATGGTGGCTTAGTCGGCAATATTCCCTTTGATATTCAAATAAAATCGGCCCTGTTAATGCGAAACCAAGCACAATATCATCCCTTGAAATTTTTAAAAGGGCTGTTACAGGAGGCCATAAGTGCAGGCTGTACGGTTTATGAAAATTCGGTAGCGGTAGGAATCGAGGAACCGGAATCAACCGAACCAAAGGTTAAGATCAAAGGTGGTCACAAGGTTAGCTGCCGCCATGTACTTATTGCCTCCCATTTCCCATTTTACGATAAACCAGGTCTCTATTTTGCAAGAATGTATGCTAGCAGGTCCTACGCGATTGGGATTAAAACAGAACAGAAGTACCCTGGTGGAATGTATATAAGTGTGGACAGCCCAACACGATCGATTCGCTATACACCGATGGAAAGTGGGAACCTCCTTATTCTTGGCGGTGAGAACCATAAAACTGGCCAGGGAGTAGACACACTCACCCATTATCAGGCACTTGAATCCTTTGCGCAGGACGTGTTTGATTTATCAGAGTATCATTATCGCTGGTCTGCCCAGGATTTGGTTACCCTGGATAACGTGCCATATATTGGTCCCCTTACGAAAAGTAAAGAGCATATTTTGGTTGCCACAGGTTATAAAAAGTGGGGCATGACAACGGGAATTCTTGCCGCCCATTTACTTACTGATTACGTGCTGAAACGTGATAATCCATATAAGGAATTGTATTCACCGTCACGATTTGACGCTGATCCAGATCTTAAATCGATTGTCACAACCAATGCAGATGTTGCCAAACATTTACTAAAGGGGAAACTTGAGTTTGTCCCTAAGGATCCTGGGGATCTGCAGAATGGAGAAGGCTCAGTCGTCATGCACAATGGACAACGTGCTGGCGCTTATAAGGATGAGAATGGCAAGCTATACCTTGTTGATACCACCTGCACACATCTCGGTTGTGAAACGGAATGGAACCATGCAGAAAAATCATGGGACTGCCCATGTCATGGTTCCCGGTTCTCCTATGCTGGGGATGTAATTGAAGGACCAGCTAAAAAACCATTGGAATACCTTGGTGACCAGTGAAAAGTACGAAAAATGGGTCTTCATAACATCGATGATGAACAAAACTTATCTCGCCAGAAGACTTCACGACAATCTGAAAACGCCCCCTGCATGAGGGGGCGTTACTTTATTTACCATGCGGACGGTTGCGTTTTAAATCTTCTCCTGTTGAAAACTCAACAAGTTCAGCACTGTTCTTCATTCCCTTTTTACGGTTGTTATTTCGCTGGGCATTGGCATTACCGAGTTTCGTTCTTCCCACACTATCATCTCCTTTTAGAGAAATTCATAAAGGCTATTTTCGCAACGATTGATGTTAAAATCTTAAAGCCGATTTTAACGTGGCAATAGTTATTTTGATAGTTTGAATTTAGTTTGCAAGCTCTTTTCTTATTAAGTTTTTGTTGAATTCTGCTAAAACATAGCAAAATCATTATTGAATGTATAGAAAGCAACAAAGTTTAAGAAAAGAGCCTTCATAAATAGTATGAGTGTAAATATTTAAAGTTATTCTATCCCAAGAACTGGTGATTTCCTAAACCAAGTTAATTGTTCAAAAGCGTAGGCAGCCTCAATCAACTTAGGTTCACTATAAGCGGTTCCGGCAAAAGAAATCCCTACTGGTTCTCCTTCTGAAGTGTAGCCGGCAGGAACCGCTATGGTTGGGTAACCTGCTTTTGCACTAATTTGTGAACCTTCATCTCCTGGAAAAAGAATTACATCTAAATCGTACTGTTCAAGGGCATAATCAATTCCTCTAAGTGTAGAATGATATTGATCGAATTCCAGTGCCTTTATATATTCTTCCTCCGTAAGTGAACCACTAGTTTTCTCTGATTGACTCAGGACAGCCTGTCCATACTTGAGCATTTTCTCTTCGTTCCTACGATTAAAATCAATCAGATGGGTTAGCGACCGAACTGGTATGGACGGATGAAGTTTGTTTAAATAGGCGTTTAGATCTGGTTTAAATTCATAAGTCAAAACATCATACGACCATTTCTCTTTTGCAGAGGGGATTTCGATATGTTCCATAATCTCTGCACCTGCTGCCTCCAAAATAGCGACAGCATCATGGAAGATTTTTTGCTTTTCTTCACTTAGCTGTTCGATAAAACCGTCTGTAGCGATTCCGATTCTCTTTCCTTTGAGTCCGTCTTTACGCAGATGTTCAGTAAAGTCTTTTTCACAAAGTGGATTTGTTCGTGTAATTGGGTCTTGTTCATCTACTCCCGTTAAAGCATTCAATAGAATGGCTGCATCTTTAACGGTTCGTGCCATTGGACCTGCAGTATCTTGTGTATGGGCAATGGGAATAATTCCTCTTCTGCTAATTAAACCCACTGTTGGTTTAATTCCAACAAGTGAGTTTTGACAGGATGGATTCAAAATCGAACCTGATGTTTCCGTACCAATTGCTGCTGCCGCTAAATTCGCAGCAATGGCTGCACCAGAGCCAGAACTAGAGCCGCCAACATCAAATTTCCCTGGTCCATATGGATTTAACACCTGACCGCCACGTGAGCTATAGCCACTTTTCATACCTAAGGCCATAAAATTTGCCCACTCTGTCATATTTGTTTTACCAAGGATTACAGCCCCGGCCTTGCGCAGCATTTCGGCCACAAAAGAATCTTTTAATGCTATTGAGTCCTTTAATGCTAAAGATCCAGCACTAGTATGCATTTTATCAGCCGTATCAATATTATCTTTTATTAAAACGGGAATTCCATGCAACATGCTGCGTGGTCCTGTTTCCTTTCGTTCGGCATCAAGGGCTGAAGCGATTTGTAGAGCATCGGGATTAACTTCAAGGATAGAGTAAATGCTTTTATCAAAAACGGAAATTCTATGTAAATACATCCATACGAGTTCTTTTGATGTGAGCTCACCGCTAGACATCTTTTCCTGCATTTTTGTGATGGTTGCTTCCTCAATCCATCCATCCAGGAATTTTTTTAATTTTGGGTTTTCCATTCTTCCCCGCCTCCTATCATTCTAAATTTTATAATAATTATAAAAATTGAGCAATGCTAAAAGGCAGTGGGGTGTTTAATCCCCTACTGCCTTTTTTAACGGCGAGCCTTTTGTTCTGGTTCTGCAATTTCCCCTTTGTAAAATATTCTTTTTTGAGGGGTTACTTTTAGCTCATTGCAATAAAGTTTTAATTCTCGTTCTTCTCGCTCGGTCACTAAAGAAATAACGATACCATCCGCACCCATTCTTCCAGTTCTTCCCGCCCTGTGCACATATTGGGCAATATCCTTAGGGAAATCAACGTGTACGACATGGGTGACACCCTGAATATCCAATCCTCGTGCTGCAACATCTGTTGCAATCAGCATTTTCGTTTTGCCGTCACGGAACGCTTTAAGCTCTGCTTGCCGCTCAAGCTTCTTCATATCACTATGTAAAATTCCGGCTGATAGCTCTTTAAAATCAAACTTTTCTTTGAAAACTTGAATCTCACCGATATCATTAATAAACGCTAGCGCTTTAATATTATCCAAGCGAACTATTTTTTCAAGCAGCTTGATCTTATCTCTTGGTTCAGCAATAAAATAGATATGCTCTACATCTCCAGATGAAGCAAGCTCATCCTTTTCGATGCGAAGTACTTCAGGTTCCTTCGTCATTTCCTTTGCCAATTTCTCTGTGCCAGCTTTCATGGTTGCGGAGAATAAAACGACTTGGCGGTCTGCCATTGTTGACTTAACAATATTTTGGACGGTGTTGAGATGTTCTGGTATTAACAGCTGATCTCCCTCATCGAGAACGACGAGCTTAACTTCATGCAT
This sequence comes from Neobacillus niacini, assembly GCF_036961885.1. GTDB lineage: Bacteria > Bacillota > Bacilli > Bacillales > Cytobacillaceae > Neobacillus > Neobacillus niacini_H. The sequence continues at coordinate 21,871 of NZ_JBALNQ010000072.1, forward strand.
TTTTACCTTTTTTTGTTTAATTAGTTCATACAGGCGTCCAGGTGTAGCAAAAATGACATGGGGGCGCTTTTTTAATTTTTCGAGCTGACGTTTTACGTTTGCCCCGCCAATTATCGAGGTACCTCTAATTGCACTACCTTCAGACCACTTTTGGAATTCTTGGTAAACCTGCATAACTAATTCCTGTGATGACGCCATTACAACTGCTTGTAATGATTGTGAATTAGGTTCAACTTTATTTAATAATGGCAGCAAATAAGCAAGTGTCTTGCCCGTACCAGTTGGTGATTCTGCGATTAGATCTTTTCCTTCGATTATCAACGGTATTGCCGCTTCCTGAATGGATGTTGCCTGTTGAAAACCAGACTTTTCCCATGCTTCTTGTAAAAACGGGCTTAAGGTATTTAACATAATTGACTCCTTTTTTTATCTCATTTCTTCATATTATATCCGAACATTCGTCTGATAGTAACCTATTTAGAGAACTGTGTCCATAAAAAGCCCATTCCTTAGCAAGGAATGGGTTCACTTTCAATTCGTATATCGACTATTTTTTGGCATTGCTATTTCTTTAAAATTTGCTGTCAAATAGCTTAGATTCTCTCTTAAATCCTCGCCAGTCATCGGAATTCCGTGACCGGTTACTGCTATTTCGGGCTTAAGTGCCTCTAGCGTTTTAACAGATTCATACGCTGCATCCCAATCGGTTGTGTAATATCTTGGCGGTCCACTGATTTCCTGCGTTTGTGTCAGTACCTTATAAAGCGACTCTTGTTTCACTGTTACAAAGGCATCCCCTGCAATGAGAGCACGGTCTTGTTCACGAAATAGCGATACATGTCCCGGAGTATGCCCAGGAGTATGTATCCATTTCCAACCAGGCATATGCGGGATGGAACCGTCCTGCGGAAAAGCCTTAACTTGTTCACCAATATTAATTCCATGATTCGGAAACATTGGGGACAACTTTGCCACTAGCCCGGAATCCACACCTGGGTCCCCTGGGGGATAGTCCTGTTTACCGGTTAAATAAGGTATCTCTAACTCATGTGAATAAACGGGGACACGCCACTTTTCTAGAAGCGCAACTAATGAACCTACATGATCAAAATGACCATGTGTTAAAACAATCGCACTTGGGCGGGCTTCCTCACCAAAATGTTCGGTAATCATATCGGTAATTTCATCTGCACTCTTGGGCATCCCTGTATCGATTAGCACAAATTCATGTTGATTGCCCACTAATGCAAGATTGACTATTTGATTCGTATAACAAAAAACATCAGATAAAACGGCCATTCCCATTCCACTGCCTATGGAAGTCATGGGAAGAAATGCACTTTCAAACTTACTATCCTGATTTTGCTCCAAAAAAATCCCCCCTGTTATTGTTTATTATTTAACAGGGAGGAAAAATATATTAATCAAATGTACGTCTAGTCAATTTATGAATGGTGCAGTTTATTTCTTCTGATTCAATTATCGCTTCATTAAAATTAATTTCAATTTTTCCACTACCTGCTAAAACTTTTACCTTTTCAATACCTTGGTATCTTTTTATTTTCCGTTTAATATTTCCAATACACCCTGAACAGGCAACCTCGTTTAAAGAGAACTGAATTATACTCACTTTAAAAATCCCCTTTCTAAAATGATTTCAGTAAAAATTTTACCGAAATTTATACATTTTTCTTTATCCTTCACAGTTGGTGCTTGCTCCTTCATTTTATAAGAATCATTCTCATTTAACCTTGACGTACATCAAGAATTGATATGAATCACTTCAAATAATTATTAAAGAGGATAAACTTTAAGTATTAATTCATTTAAGGAGTGATCGGCGAATGTGTTGTGAACTTTGCCCCCAAGAATCTTCCTGCCTTACGACTGTTCCAGTATTTAACGGGATGAAGACTGAAGATATACAGGCATTACGAAAGGTTACAAGAAGCAGCAAATTTCAAAAGGGAGATTATATTTTTAGGGAAGGGGATCATTCTGAAACACTTTTTGTTGTAAAAGAAGGGTTGATTAAGCTAACGAAAACCTCAGCAGAAGGGAAAGAACAAATTGTAAGACTGCTGTTTCCAGGGGATTTTTTCGGGTTGTTTTCGTTATTAAGAGATGAAAACCACTATATGAATGCAGAGCCAGTCCAAGAAACAGTAATATGTTTAATAGAAAAAAGGGATTTTCTACAAACAATGGAAAGAAACTCTGATTTGTCGTTCCGCTTTTTGCTTGCTATGAACGATCGTTTATATGAAGCAGATGAGACCGTTGGAAATATGAGTTTATTGGAAGTGGAGCAAAGACTTGCGAGGGCGCTTGTTCTTTTTCACGATAAAATGAATACAAAAACAGGTGCCTTCACTCTCCCTATTACGAAGAAGGACTTAGCCAGCTTTATTGGAACAACTCCGGAATCTGTCAGCAGAAAGCTTTTGGCGTTTATGTCTCAGAGATATATTCATATGGAGGGGCAGCGCCAAATACAGATTCTAGAGTTGGATGAACTAAAAAGGATTTCTGAAATGCATTAGATTTCATTCAGCTTTATTGCCATTAGGCGGAAGTGCCCTGGTTCGATTTCATTGACGATTGCATTCATTCCTAAGGATTGGAAATTTGCAACGAGTGGCTCTCCTCTGTGGGGTAAATGAATCTCAATGATGGTTCCGACTGGAGCTGATTTTACAAAGTTTAAAATTTCCCTTCGTGGATGTTCACCCTTTAAGACTCTCTCGCGAATATCTATGACAGCTCTTTGGTTTTCTATTTGAATGTTTGGCATATTTCACTCTCTCCTTTTTATATTAAAATTGATTTAATTTTAAAATACACCTTTCTAGGATGCATTTTCCTAAGTTTACTGCAAATCCGCTTGTAAGGAATTGATATAAATCATGTATTTCAGGAGTATTTATGAACAGATTGTGAACATTATCTCGAAATTGATATATCTTCGGGGAAATGGTGGTAGAATGTTGAACAGCAAGAAAACAATATATCGGAGTTGAAAATGATGTTAAATAAAATTACTCTACTCTCTTTGTTGGTGTTCTTCATATTTGGAGCAAATGTCCTTGCACATTCCCACCTAGAAGATTCTACACCTAAAAATGGTGAGATCGTTACCGAGGCACTTAAAACGATCACTCTTTCTTTTGAAACGGATTTAGAATTTACAAGCTCTTTTACCTTACTTGATGAAAAAAATACCGCTATACCACTTTCTACGGTTTCAATTAACGGTAATCAATTAGTAGCGAATGTAGAGAATGAGCTTTTAAACGGATCATATATGATTCATTGGAAAATTATTGGCGAGGATGGTCATCCGCTTGAAGGCGATGTTCCTTTTTCCGTCCAGCTTCCAGAAAATACGATAGCACCCGATCAAGTTGAACCAACAGTATCGGATAAAACTGTGACCACGGTAACAGAATCTGCAACAGATACGGAAACAGTATTGAAAGAACAAGCTACAGAAACAAAAGCGGCTGTTTCTAATGAACCGTCAATGATGAATTATCTGCTGCCAGCTATTATTGGTTTACTTATCATTTTGGGCTTTGGTAGCTACTGGTTAATTTATAAAAGGAAACAAGTTTAGATGTTTATTGCAGGTATCGTAAGTGAGGCATTGCTGTATAGTTGTTTTTCGGTGTTACTAGGAAGCTTTATTATGAATCTTATTCCCAAAACAGCTCGACCGGAAATATCGATTCCAAAAAGTGTACTTTTAGGTGCAACTCTTGGTATTGCTATATTTTCATTTTTACCAGTGTTAAATATTGTTCTATATTTATATGAGGATCTGGGTTTAGCCTATACACTTCAGTCGGTGTTAACGAATTTTGATGTTGGAAAAACGTGGATTAGTACGGGACTTATTTCATTGATTTTGTTTATTTATCTGATTCCCATTAAACTTGAACAAAAACCTATAATTTCGTTGACAGGTCTCATCTTTACACTTATCTTAATTGCAAACCTTGGCTGGTCTAGCCATGCAGCCTCTTTATCCAAATTTGCAGGTTTCCTAACTCACACAGTCCACTTTCTAGCTATTACCGTCTGGGTTGGAATCCTTTTGGTTGTCAGCTGGTTTTCTAAGAATCATGACAATTGGTTGAATTTCTTAAAATGGTTTTCACCTGTAGCAGTTTTATGTTTGCTTACAACTGCCATTACAGGAATTTCTTTAATGACCTTTCACATGGAATTAACACAATATGTTAATGTAACCGCCATATCCTATGGTCAAACACTGTTAATTAAACATTTGGCCATTATTCCATTACTGGCTTTTGCCTTTGTTAACAGTTTTCTAATTCGGAAAAGATTAAAAAATGATCCTTCATATAATCCGCTACCATGGGCGAAGCTGGAAAGTATTATTGTACTCGTTGTTTTTTCAATCACGGGTGCACTTGGACAAGCTTCACCGCCGCATGAACTTAGCAGGATGGTAATAGCAGAAGGTACTTCAAAGCTATTTAGCTTTTTCCACCCTGGTGTAATTAGTTTTCCTTTACACTTTTCCCTAGGGATAGTTTCAGTAAGTCTGTTTATTGTAGCTTTCTTTTTCCTTGCCTTAATCATTATCACCTTTATCAAAAAAGCTCCAAAAGCATTGTCATTACTCATGAGTTTACTTTTTATCCTTACTGGGTATATGGGTTTTATGTTGAGCGTATCATGAAAAAACAGCGGGGATTGATCCCGCTGTTTTTATTTTTGATATGAACGCAATACCGCCCTAACTGGGCTGCCATCACCTTCAGCCAATGGCAATGGCAGGGCAATGAGTTCATAATCACCTGGTTCTACTTCTTCCAAAAGAACGGATTCTAGGATATGAATCCCGTTATTATTTAGACTATGATGGGCATGAAGTTCGATACTGTCAATTGGATCAACGGATGGAACATCCACCCCAATAAGACGGATTCCCTTTTTCGCTAAAAATGGCCCCAGATCAGCTTCCAAATGGGGGATAAACTCAGGAAATTCAGTGGAATTTCTCCATGAGAGTGTCCGTAACAACACTCTTTTACAGCCTTCTAAATCAATCCTTTCGAATTCCTTCGCACCGATACTTTCCTTCCCAATCATATCAATGACCCTGACTGGTCCAATGTACAATTCAAGATCTAAATCAATAATTCTTTTTCCGTTATCATCAAAATGAAAGGGAGCATCCACATGCGTCCCTGTATGGGTACTCATGGTCAAACTCCCAACATTTGCTGAACCACTATCAGCTTTCGACCATGAGACTTCGTAATGAAATGGCGTATCTCCTGGCCAAACTGGCATCCCATTAACTAGTCTTCTTGAAATATCAATAATCATTACCTTCACCCCTAAGACACTTTTGTTAAATTTCAGTCTGAGTTAAACTCGGCTGTTGATTTGCGCTACACTAAGGAAAGCATCATTGAATAATCATCTCAGGGACAGGCGTTCTTTGCCTGTCACGAGGGGCTACGCTTTCCGC
>NZ_JBALNQ010000073.1:0-22452 GCF_036961885.1 Neobacillus niacini
CTCTTTCACCCATTATTATTCTTTGGATTGGTTCTTCTTTAACATCTTCTATTTTACAGGCAACGATCCAATCACTACGTAAAACCGTATCATTGATTATCATTTTACATCCCCTTCTTCCAAGCTTATCTCCTACTATATTCTATGAAGAATACATTTTCTTGTCAACAAAAAAAACGAACGATAGATTAAAATTTAATGTTATTATTCGTCATTTTAATATTTACAATTTTACAATTCTTAATTATAATTCATATTAGGTTTTTATTATCTGTGTAGTGATAAACTTAAATTTTAAACGTTTATTAATGTAACAGATCCGTTATTTAGATTTACTTTTCACATTAAATAAAATAAAAGGAGAATGAATCAGTGGCGCAAAATGAGCAAAATCCGAACATTACCGTAGGAGTAGATGAAAAGATTGGCTGGGGAAAAGCACTTCTGCTTGGAATGCAGCATGTACTAGCGATGGATTTATATATCGCGCCGATCATTATTGCAGGGTTACTAGCGTTGGATACAATGAATACTACTTTTTTCATTCAAATGTGCTTCTTAGCTGCTGGAATTGCAACCCTCATTCAAACGATTGGCGGATTAAGATTACCCGTGGTACAGGGTCCTTCCTATGTTCCCATCGGTGCTTTGGCCGCAATCGGGGGAAAACTTGGAATGGGAGCTGTTTTTGGTAGCCTTCTGCCAGGGGCATTATTAATTGCCATTCTTGGGTATCCATTAAAGTGGTTTGCTAAAGCCGTTAAAAAAATTATCCCTCCTATTGTCGGAGGAACGGTAATTGTAATCGTTGGGATTTCTCTTATGCCTTCCGCATTTAATAGCATTTATTCTGCACCTGGTAATGTTGGGCATAATGTTTTAATTGCATTTATCTCGGCTGCTGTCCTAGTTATTTGTATCCTGCTAGGACGTAAGAAACAAGGTTATGGAACATTTTTCAGACTTATTTCTGTTATTCTCGCGATTGTCGTGGGTACCGTTACAGCTTCATTATTTGGTTCAGTCGATTTTTCAATTGTAAAAGAAGCAGCATGGTTTTCGCTTCCTAGCTTTTTCCCCTTTGGAAAACCTGTGTTTGATTTACAAGCTATCCTAACGATGGTCTTTATCTATTTAATTATCTTAATTGAAACAACAGGTACTTGGTTTGTCGTATCCACTGTAACGGGCAGTGAATTAGATGAGAAAAGATTGAACAGAGGTTCTGTTGGTGAAGGTATTGGTTGTTTCGTAGGATCACTTTTCGGTGGAACTCCAATGACAGGTTATTCTTCAAATGCTGGTATCATTGCGATTACAGGAGTTGCCAGCAGAATGGCAATCATTAGTGCAGGGGTAATTTTAATCGCTTTAGGGTTAATTCCGAAATTATCTGCTATCATTACATGTGTTCCTCAACCCGTCATCCAAGGCATTTTCGGAGTGGTCTGTGTGGCCATTGTTATGAATGGAATGAAAGTTATACAGCATGTTGAGATTGATGAACGGAATATGATGGTAATTGGCGTTCCGATTCTATTAACCATTGGCACCATCGTTCTTCCAAAGGAAATCCTTTACAGCGTTCCTGACTTTGCAAATTACATTCTCTCTTCTGGAACAGCAGTTGGTGCTTTGGCCACAGTTGTACTAAATCTCATTATTCCAAAAGAACGGAAAAAGGTTGTTCCAACAAGTAAAGAGTCACTCACATAACAGCACGAAAGGACTGGTGAAATCAATCACCGGTCCTTTTCTATTTTTCTTCAACTTTTTGGCAATAATATTGATAACTAAGGTATTGATAGTTCTGCCTCTTATACATTTCTTTTGGTGTATCCTGACCATCTGCAACTAAAATAATCGTCTTATCGTGGAATGTATCCATAACAAACTTTTGTAATCTTCTCCCAATCCCCTTCTTTTGAAAAGCTTCTTCTACTCCTAAATTATCAATTTCGGCTGTTTCATTTGAAATAATCACATCTACTGCCCCTGCAGGAGTCCCATTATATAAAGCTAGCAATTGCATGATATTCGGATCTTTAAGTATCCGTTTATTTAGTTCTACCTTTTGATGAGCAAAATTACTTCCAAAAACGATATCCTGCTGGTACTGCAGGTTGAGAAAAGCTTCAAGATTTTCTTCGGATACAATCTGAATTTCGATATTCGGATTATCTCTAAGGTCGGGAAATTGATTCGGTTGGATGGCATAGAGTTCGAGAAAACCAATATCATAATTTGCTTGATTTAAATAATCAACTAACTCAACTGGAATTTTTCTGCTTTCAGGAAATTTAAATTTCAGATGTTTTTGACCATTTTTCAGATGGTAATTTCTCAAATAACTTTCTGCTTGTTTAAATTCTTCCAATGTAGGTATCGTTTTAAACTCAATAAAATTACTATCATATCTCGATAACATTTCAGGAAAGTGATAGTGTTTGGATAGATGATCTTCAATCACAACATGGCCATGAGTATAAATATCTTCAAAAGTAATTTTCATTGATGAATTCCCCTTCTATAACTAAATAAGCTAGTATTCATTATCTACTATTTTTAGCGCTTTGAGTGCTAATAGCATCTGGAATTGCACATTCGGATCCCTTAAATCATCGCGTCCAAGCAGGTTCATTATTTTATTTAGTCTATATCGGAGTCCACTAACAGACAACGCAAGATTATCAGCGGTCAACTCTAAATTCCCGCCATTAACGAGAAATTTATATAAGGTTTCGATCAGTTCCTTTTTATTTCTATTTGTGTTCTCACATAACTTTCCTAGTGTACCTGTAATGATTCTGCGAACAGCATTTTCATTCTGCTGATTAATTAGAACACCGATCATCCCTAAATCATTAAAGGTAGTAATCGGCTCTTCACTAGTTGAAAGTCTTACAGCCGACTGTGCTTCTACTAGTGCAGACCCCGCCTCAGCTATATTATTGCTGATTGCGCTTATTCCAGCTAAAAATAGAATATATTTTACTTTCTTTTTGAGATAGTTTACTAGTGAATGTAGGATGTGCTCAATATTTTGATCTTCCAATTGGTTTACAGGGACGAGCAATAACAAGCTATCGGGTCGCTGACTGATTAAAATACTAATATTTTTTTCCTTAAAAAACATGTACACTCCATCATAGGGATTTTTATGACTGATTAAATCCTTCTCCTCGCAGCCATCTCGATAAAAATATGAAAGTTTTACAACATAGTATTTACCAGATAAATTCAACTGAATATAGCCTGCTTTTTTTCTGATTTCTTGTTCTGAAGGATGCTTACCACTAAAGATTTCTTCAAGAAAATCTCCTTTAATCCGTTCCTTAGATTCCAGCTTTATTTTTTCATTATTAATTAACACAGAACAGATTGAGGATACTCGTCCGATAATCATAGAATCAATTTCAAAGGTTATGATTTCTTTATTCAAATATAAAAAGGAACAATACCCAATTACTTTCTCTTCTAAAAAAATTGGTGTAACAAGTCTATGCCCATTTTCAAAACGGACAATTGTAACCTTATCTATTCGATGATTCCATTTTTTCAAATAAACCTTAAAACTCTTTTTTATAGGTTCATAGTTTTCCGTCGAAATTCCCTTTTTGCCTATTTCCTGAAAATATATATCCTCGACTATTACCGGATGTTCTATTCGGCGATTGACGATATCTAGAATGGAACTGATATTATTTCCTTTAATAATCTCATCTGTCAATTCTTTATGTATCGATGTTACCATTGCAAGGTTATTTTTCTCAATTAAAAGCTTTTTGTTTGCTTGTTCAAGTTCCTTAAGAATCGGCAGTTCCTTGCTATATAAAAGAAGCTCATCTGCTTCCTCCTTCCATTCGGAAAGGAAACGACCTTCCCAAATACAACAGTGGTCACCAGCACCCACACATTGGTGTTCCTTGAAGAAAACTTCTTCTCCAACTAAACGTGAAACATACCCACTTGCATATCCTGTAAGTGTGTAACAAACAGGGGTAGTTGATAAACCGAAATTACGAATATGCTGTTCCGCTTCATTGGAATCTTCCCAAATCCCTTTGAATCTTAGTGTTTTAACTTTACCATTTTCCATTTCAAGATCATGGGAGGTTACTCTAGCGCGTACATGTCCTTTGGCAGCATGATAATAGGGACCATTAAGTATCTTCTCTAATAGGGTCAAAGATTGATCCATAATAATGTCTTGTGCATCTTCCTCGCCTAATTGCCAGCCATATTTGAAGAAAAACGCCTTCATCCGATTAATACCAATATTATTTATTAAATCTCGCTGTAAAATGCCGAATGCACTTGTTTGTATCAAAACTGACCGATTATTGTTTACATATAAAAGGTCATCAATTTTTGATATATGTAGCTGGTCATTGAGTGAAAGAAATTGATTCGCCATTATCTAACACCTTCATAGCTTATTTTTAAATAATAGTAGGTTTTCAGTAGATTGTAACCCCTCTCATTATAACTGAATTTTCTATTAAATGACATATAATCGTAAAAGGTGTTCTCTTGTTAGGAGAACACCCTTTTAAAAATTACGATTTAACAAACTCTTTTGATAGATCTTTCCAAGTGCTGTTTGTCCAGCCATTTAAATCATAATCATTTAGGGCTGATTCAACAAAAGCTCTTTGACGATCAGCAGCTCCAGTTGCTTCAAAATGGAATAATGCTTCCATATTTATATTTTCGTGATTTCCTCCATAATTGACTTCGTATAACTCATGTCGACCACCAAATTCAGTGCCAATCGTATCCCAAACCATTTTCAATAATTTAACTCTTTCTTCTGCATTAATTCCAGTACCTCGATAATACTTATCTAAATAAGGCTTGATTTCCGGATTTAGGAAATCCTTTGAGCTGGATGGTAATTGAATCAGACCTCCAGCAACAACCTGTTCAAAAATGTTTTTGACTTTTACCCATGCCAGTGGTGCCAATGCACGATAGGCAGCACTTGAGTAACCATTCGGAATGACTAAACCATTAGGACCAGGATCTGGCGTGGCCGCCATAGCTGTTGATAGACCCCAGAACATATTCCGTAGTGCAACAACCTCACCTATTTTCGCCTGAACTCCCCTGAAGTTTTTCGTTCCAGCACCTTCAGTAGCCTTTAATAATAATCCCGTCATAAAGTCTAGTTTAACGGCAAAACGTGTACAGCCATGGAAGGTGTAACGAGGGATAAACCCACTTGCCGGTGCAAATCCATTGGAAATTTCAACGTTTTTATAACACAAGACATTTTCCCAGGGGATAAACACGTTATCTAAAACAATAACTGCGTCGTTTTCATCAAAACGGCTGGATAATGGATAATCAAACGGTGTTCCGTTTGTTGCTGCTTGTAGTTCGTAGGATTGGCGACTAATCATTTTTAATCCTGGTGCATTCATTGGTACAAAGAAAATCAGAGCATGACTTTTATCACCATCACCTAAATCCATTGGTCCATAATTGGCAACAAAGTTGTAATTTGTCATCGCAGCAGCAGTACCAACCATTTTGGCACCGCTTACAATTATGCCATTGTCTTTTTCAGCAACAGCACGTACAAATACATCCTTATTTTCATGCAATGGCTTTGAGCGATCTACCTGTGGATTAATAATAGTGTGGTTGACGAACGGAACATCTTTAGCTGCTTTTCTGTACCATGCTTTTGCATTATCCTCAAATCCCTCATAGTAATGCGCAAAAGCGTTAAGATGTCCGATGAAGGATGCCTTATAATCAGGAGTTCTGCCCATAAACCCGAAACTTAATTTCGCCCACTCTGCAATCGCGTCCCTTGCTTCTAGCAGGTCTTGGGGGCTGGTAGGAGTTTTAAAGAATTTATGCGTTTTGTCACCGTATTCGTTCTGCGTGGTTAAAATCTTACTCGTTTCCGGATCATGCAAGGCGTCATACATTCTGGCATACGACCGAGCAGAATTTCGATAAGCAGGATGGGTGGTGACATCATCAATTTTCTCACCATTAAGATAGACTACCCTTCCGTCCCTTAGACTTTCCAAATACTCTTTACCCGTATACATCCTATCACTCCATTTCTTACTAGCTTTTCACTACTTCTTAATAGTAAATAATCAGAAAATTTCATACAATGACAGAGGTATTTGGTCTTTTTAATAAAAACTGTAGGTTTCTGCTAGTTTATAGTTCATTTTTTAACGGCTAAGTTATTGTTAAGTACAGACTAATCTATGTATACCAAGGCTTGCACCTAAGAAATTAAGCATTTGATTAGTAACAAGTATTTGTTACTCCAAATATCGGGTGTAGTAAAACTATAGATTAAAAAAAGATGTCAGAAGCTGACATCTTTGATAATGCTATTAAATTACTTTGAATTTTCCTTCTTCCATCGTTCATAAATCATTTCAGAGAATAGTTGATTTAATTCTTTCTTCTTTTGCTTTTTCAGCCATTCGACCTGTTCGATCGGCAGTGTTAATTTTAAACTAATCGGCTCATTGGGCATTTCTATTTTTCTAATTTCTTCTAACGTAATGCCCTGTTCTACGTTGGGAAACCATGTACTATTTTCATTAACTTTATCTAAATCATCATACTCGTCAATGTCAACCACGTCACAAAATAAATTAAGCTGTGGTAATCCGCCAGTTAGTGATTTTACATGCATAATTGACTCTATGATTCTACCATCTAGTAGTTCAATCTCTATAATTAGAGTTTGCTCTTTACCATATTTTCTGATGGTAACCTCACTAACAATGAGATCAAGTTCTAACGTAAAGCCAGAAACGGATTCGAAAATATATATCTCACTCTTAAATACATGTATTGGTTCACCATCAATTTTTACAGACTTTACTGCCGTCATCAACCATTCCTCCAAAAAGCATACATTCCATTATTAATCTAATTTTATACCAAAACAGGAGTCCACTTCAAAAAAACTTCCTTTAGGGGAAAATATTTTAACAAAAACAAAATTTAATCCTGGGGTTTAAGGTAATTGTAATGTTAAAGAAATGTTCACAGCATATTTGACATGAATGGGGTAAAATGAAGTCAAATCAATGTGTGATGAACTTCACAATCTAGAAGCTAGAAAGGAAATCATGTTATGTCATTATCCACACCAGATAAAATACTAGAAATTTCGATAAAAAACGGAGTCAAAAAGACTAACTACCCGTTATTAACAACACTCATATTAGGATTCCAAGCAGGTGCCTTTATTTCACTGGGATTCCTTCTATATATTCGTGTCACCGCTCCATTATCGGAAGGGTTATCAGGCTTAAGTGCTATTTTAGGTGCCTCTGTCTTCCCTATTGGGCTTATTCTTACCTTAATTGCGGGTGGAGAACTTCTAACTGGAAATATGATGGTGGTTCCGTTGGCAAGGTTTGCAGCTAAAATTAATACAAAACAGGTCATCCAGAACTGGTTTCTCATCACAGTAAGTAATTTTCTTGGTGCCATTTTCGTTGCGTACTTTTTCGGACATATCGTTGGTTTAACGGAAACGGGTATTTACTTGGAAAGCACGGTTTATATTGCTGAACATAAATTAGACGCAACCTTTCTTCAAGCCTTTGTTTCAGGGATTGGCTGTAACTGGCTAGTCGCTGCTGCAGTATGGTTATCTTACGGAAGCGATGATATGATGGGAAAAATTGCAGGCATATGGTTTCCGACGATGGCCTTTGTCGCAATTGGATTTCAACACGTTGTAGCTAACATGTTTGTGATACCAGCAGCCATATTTGCTGGGTACTTTACATGGATGGACTATGTAGGTAACTTTATTCCCGTCTTTTTAGGGAACGCTGCAGGTGGAGCACTCTTTATTGGAATGGCGTATTGGTTTGCCTACAAAAAGAATGAATACACAGTTATTGAAGGTACGAAAAAGACAGGTGTGTTTGATAAAAAAATTGGATTATAATACCGTTGAAAAAAAAGCCAGAACCATTCAATCACTAATGGTTTCTGGCTTTTTTTTATTCAAGGCTCTTTTCTTAGAAAAGAGCTTGCAAACTAAATTCAAGGGCTCAAAAATAACTATTTCCACGTTAAAATCGGCTTTAAGATTTTAACAATAATCTTTCAGAAAACAGCCTTATTCAAACAATGGACTTACAGCCCTTTCATTATGAATGCGATCAATAGCATCTGCTAGTAATGGGGCTACAGACAGCATTGTTATTTTATTGATTTTTTTATCTTCGGTCTGCTCAATCGTGTTGGTGATCACTAATTCTTTAATAGCTGATGATTCAATTTTTTCAACAGCAGATTGTGAAAAAACAGCATGTGTACAGCAAGCAAAAACCGACTTAGCACCATGCTCTACTAATGATTGGGCTGCTAAGGTCTGCGTTGTTGCTGTATTAATTAAGTCATCAACAATAATCGCATTTTTCCCTTCAACATTCCCAATAATCTCAAAAATTTCGGAAACATTAGGTTCAGGACGTCTTCGGTCTATTAGAGCAATAGGGGCATTTAACAGATTAGCCATTTTCCTAGCTCTCCCTACAGCACCATTGTGCGGAGCCACAACGACCACATCCTCAAGTCCCTTTTTCTCAAAATAATCGGCTAAAGTCGGAATCCCAATTAAATGATCAACTGGAATATCAAAAAAGCCTTGGACTTGCGGCGAATGAAAATCCATCGTCAGTATTCTAGTAGCACCTGATTTTTCTAAAAGGTTTGCAATTAATTTAGCTGTAATCGGCTCTCGAGATCTTGCTTTTCTATCTTGTCGTGCATAGCTGTAATAGGGAATCACCACATTGATCATTTTGGCTGAAGCTCTTTTTAAGGCATCAATCATGATGAGAAGCTCCATAATGTGGTCATTATTTGGATGGGAAGTAGATTGAACAACATAAACATCGCATCCACGTACGCTTTCTTCTATATTCACTTGAATTTCCCCATCACTAAACTGAGTGACAGAGCTTTTTCCAACCTCACATCCTAAATGCGAGGCAATTTCTTTTGCAAGGCTTTGATTTGAATTTAAAGCAAACAATTTAAACCCTTTTTTTAGTTGATATGACACTTTATGTCCCCCATGCATTTTTAATTTATCATTTATTATAGCTTATTATCTTATTTTACATGAAATGAAGTCTTTGGAACACCATTAATACCTTGGATAAAAAAACCACTCATTGTAGATCAATAGGAAAACCATTAACATGTTTGAGTGTCTTCTTTTATACAGAAAAATATTCTCATTATTCTCTATAAAAAACTGAAACAAAATTGATTGATACTCGTAGTAAAGGAATGGAAGGATGTGGGAGTAATGAACAGGTACTCGATTGAAGAATTTATCCAAAAAACAGAGCAGCAAGATAAGGGCGAAGGTTTTTTTGAATTAGAAACGCCTCGAATGCTGGAGGTAAACTTAGACGGACAGGTCTGGGCCAAAGCTGGTTCGATGGTTGCTTATCATGGACAAATGAAGTTTGTTCGCGAAGGAATATTAGAACATGGTCTCGGAACTGCTTTCAAAAAGGCATTTACAGGAGAAGGCGCCTCGCTTATGAAAGCCAACGGGAAAGGAAAATTATATCTTGCCGATAGTGGGAAGAAAATAATTATCCTTAACCTGCAAAACGATTCCATTTATATTAACGGGAATGATTTATTAGCCTTTGAACCTAGCATTAAATGGGAGATAAAATTAATGAAGCGAATTGCCGGGATGATGGCAGGCGGTTTGTTTAATGTTCGTTGTGAAGGAACTGGGATGATTGCCTTTACCGCGCATTATGAACCGATTACGTTAAGAGTATTACCAGGCAGTCCTGTCATTACCGACCCTAACGCAACCGTCGCCTGGTCTGGTAATCTCATGCCAACCTTTCAAACCGATATTACCTTAAAAACATTTTTCGGAAGAGGCAGCGGTGAATCGATTCAAATGAAATTTGAAGGTGACGGTTTTGTGGTGATCCAGCCTTATGAAGAAGTCTACATGAAGTCCAAGCAAAATATAACATAAATTTATGAATAGTCCTCCTGTCTTTACGTGTGGAGGATTTTTTCATATTCAATGAAAATAAAAAAAAACTATGGAAGGCTAATCTCCATAGTCATTCAGATATTATTCTCCTATTTTCCTTTTTTTCTGCTATTATTTATATATTCCTACTCATTTTTTCTGGAATGATTCATACTTCTTATAAAAGTCCTCGCAGGATCATTCATAAATCGATTCACTGGATGTAACAAATAGCAATCCTCGTTATTTTTAACAGCATTAATAAGTTCTCTTCTCGTATATTTCGGTCTGTCACGCATCCATTTACCAACATTAGCAGGATAAGGTTTTGATTTTACCCCCAGAGTTTTTGCTAAAGTTGCAAATAGCATTTCTTCTAGAGCAAATACATCATCTTCAGTATGTTTCATAATCCTTTTCATCTCTTCCAATTTGTTAAAGGTTAGTATTTGCTTAACGAACTTTCGACTAAAAACTTGTGATCCAAAACATCCATAAAAATGGTCCATATTAAATATTGGCTGCCATAAATGCCAAACCTTTTTCATTGTATTTCCGGGAGACCATTGATCTGTTGCCATTCTATAATGCGCAGCCATATAATCAAATTCGTTCATTTCCGAGATAATAAATTCCTCAAACCCCTTTTTTGCAAAAAGAGAATCTGAATCTACATTGATTAAGTAGTCATATTCATACCCCGTATTTTCAAGCCATTCCATGATATTTAAAAAGAACCAGCCATATGTCCTTGCATATTTCATAGGATGTGAAGTTGGACAAATAGGATAACCAAGTCCCTTACATAAATTCTCGTCATTCCCACTTTGAAAAAAGACAATAGAAGAGTTTGGACAAAAATAACGAATGTTCTCTATTTGATCTTGAATTACATCCCTATTTTCATGAACAAGAATGGCAAAGCAAATTTTCTTCATATGTTTATCACATTCCCTATTTCCATATTTTCCAAGGTGCTTTATTCGACTTCCAAAGCTCCTCTAAATACTTTTTATCACGCATTGTGTCCATTGGCTGCCAAAAATCTGAGTGTTTGTATGCCACTAACTGACCTGTCTGTGCTAAATTTCCCAATGGTTCCTCTTCAAAGACTGCGTTATTTTTTGGAATAAAATCAAAAACTTCTGGCTGAAAGACAAAGAATCCGCCGCTAATCCAACCGCCATCGCCTTTGACCTTCTCTTTAAATGTTTCCACTCTTTGATCTTTTGCTAGTTGCAAGGCTCCAAATCTTCCTGAAGGCTGAGCGGCTGTAACCGTAGCAATTTTGCCGTGGCTTTGGTGGAATTTCACTAATTCCTGAATATTAACATTAGCCAGTCCATCCCCATACGTTAACATGAAAGGTTCATTTCCTATATAGCTTCTTATTTTTCTAATGCGTTCTCCAGTCATACTTTCTAGGCCGGTTTCCGCTAATGTAATTTTCCAAGGTTCAGTTCCGTGGAAAGTATTAATTTTGTGGTTTCCATGCTGCAAATCCACGGTAACGTCTGATTTATTCAGATAATAATTTAAAAAATAATCCTTAATCATGTATCCCTTGTACCCCAAACAAATAATGAACTCATTAAATCCATGTGCAGAATAGATTTTCATAATATGCCAAATAATTGGATACTCTCCAATTTCGATCATCGGTTTTGGTTTTAAATGAGATTCCTCACTGATTCTTGTTCCAAAACCTCCTGCAAGTATTACAACCTTCATATTTATCCCCTCATTTTAGAGACTTGTCCCTTTCCAATTCCTATGTTTTCTTCTGTTTCTTTTTTTACTAGTCAACTAGCTCTGCTGCCATCCTAGCTCTTTTTTGAACTTAATAGTAGTGTATGTGAGAACCTTTATTTCGGAATGGACGATACTCCCAAATTTTCACACTTGGGATATCGCACTTAATTGGTGCCTGGTCCCTCCATCCTCTAATGTGGACTAGGTTTCAGACACCAGCCATATTCTGAGTAGTGTCTGAATACTTTATCAAACAATATCTTTTAAATGATTATCATTGGGAATGTATCAGTATCATCTTTATTGTATTCCTTAGAGGAAATGGCAACCATTATAAACGGCTCCTCTCCTTCATTTTTAAAAGCATGCACTACGTAAGGAGGGACTTTGAGAATAACATTATTATTTGCTGACATGACGATTTCTTCAAAGGCACCAGTATGCAAATTCTTTAATGCCACATTCGCTTTACCGCTTATAACAGAAAAATATTCTAATGTTTCTTTATGATAGTGATTCCCTCTGACACTCCCCTGATTAGAAAATAAAACGTAAATCTCTTCGATCTTTTCATCTTCTTTCAGTTGACTAATCATTAACAACTTCTTAAGGCTGCCACGCATATCCTCAAAAGGTTGTATGTGAATCAATTCAAACCAATCCGCCATAATATCATTCCTTTATTTATTGTTTAACTAAGTAAGGCCAACTCCGATATATTGGACACCCGCTGCTTCGAAGGCTGACTTATTGAACACTCTTCGACCATCAACTAATATTGGTACTTTCATTAAATCCTTGAATTCCTGAGGAGATATCTTTATATAATCTGGCCATTGAGTAACAAGTATGGCAGCATCGGCATCTTTAAGGGCATTTTTGTAATCAGCAGAGTAATAGAGGGAATCATTTTGAGGAAATTTCTTTTTTGTATTATCAATTGCAACTGGATCAACACCGATTACCTTTGCTTTTTTCGCTAAAAGTCCTTTTATGATAGCAAGACTTGGCGACTCTCTAATATCGTCGGTTTCTGGTTTAAATGAGAGACCTAGCACAGCAATTTTCTTATTTTCTAATGTACCGAGACTTTCTAGCAATCTTTCAATAAGCCTGTAGGGTTGGGCGTTATTTATTTCTAATGTTGCTTGAATCATAAAAGGCGGATAACCCATCTCATTGCTAAACGCAGAAAGTGCCTGAACATCTTTAGGGAAACAACTGCCCCCAAATCCACACCCGGCTCTTAAATAGCTGACCATTCCTGGATTTATTAATTGATTATTCACTCTTGGATTGAACCTTTTGTCCAAGGTCACTGCTTCTAAAACCTCTTTTACATCAATGTTGCCGACCTTTTCACAAATTACTGAGACCTCGTTAGAGTAAGAGATTAGCGTTGCAAGAAGTGCATTAGCCGTATATTTAATCATCTCAGCTGTTCTTAGATTTACTCTTATGATTGGCGAATCAAAAAAATCCTCATAGACTTTTTTCATTGTTTCAAAGCTTTCTTGATCATATGCACCAATCACAATTCTGTCAGGGTACATAAAATCTTCTACGGCCTTGCCTTCTCTCAAAAACTCAGGATTCATGGCCAGACCGAAATCACCTGTTTTTTTTCCGCTGCTATCTTCGAGAATGTTTTTAACCAAAGTATCTGTGGTAGTTGGAATTACAGTGCTTTTTACACATATTACATGGTAGCCATTTTTTTGTTTTAATACATTTCCAATCTCTTTTGCAGCCGATTCAATGTACCGCAAATCAATCTTTCCATCTCCAAAAGGAGTTCCCACAGAGATAATCGAAATATCTGTATTCATAACAGCACTTTTCAAATCAGTTGTAGCAACTAATTTCCCTTTTTCAATCACATTGCTTAAAAGGTCTTCAAGCCCCGGCTCATAGATAGGTGATATCTTGCTGTTAATCTTATTAACAATCTCAGCTTGTTTATCAATACAAATTACTTGGTGCCCTTTAGAGGCAAGACAAACTCCTGTTACAAGACCCACGTAGCCAGTTCCAATCACTGAAATTTTCATTTTCCATTTTCCCCCATGTAAACTTCTACATACCAATCTTTAAGTCTACCAAGGCCATCCTCTAGATTCACCATTGGCACATACCCTAATAGATTCTTTGCCTTGGTCAAATCCGGACATCTCCTTTGGGGGTTATCGATAAGATACCTTTCATCGTCACTTTCCTTATACTCAATTTCAACCCCGCCAACTAATTTACCGATTAGTTTTGCTAAGTCTAACATTGATATTTCTATTTCATCATTCCCAATGTTAAACGCTTCACCGTCATGTTCGGAAAGAAGGGCTAACATGAACCCTTTAATCGCGTCCCCAATATAGCAAAAGCTTCTTGTTGGCCTCCCGTTGCTTAACAATGAAATTTTTTTATGATGTAATGCATCGTTAAAAAAGTCTGGTATAACTCGTTTATCATCGATTCTAAGCCCCGGACCAAATACGTTAAATGGCCTTACTACTTTCACGGGCACTCCATATTGCTGATAGTAATTAACACAGAGTGTTTCACCGAGTCTTTTGGACTCATCATAACAAGCTCTTGGACCTGTACAAGAAACATAACCATTATAGTTCTCCGGTGTTGGAATGAATTCAGGAGCAGGATTACCGTAAATTTCACTGGTCGAAAAAAATAAGAAACTTTTCACTTTTTGGGTTTTGGCGAAATCTAACAGGTTCTTTAATCCCCATACGTTCGTTTCAATCGTTTCAATTGGATATTGTCTATAATAAGTGGGAGAAGCAATACTTGCTGCGTGGATAATAAAATCAACCTTTTTATTTATAGTCAAAGGCATAGTAATATCTTGGTTAATAATTTCAACGGATTGATTATTTTGAAGGTGTTGAATTCTTTGAGGAGCAGCAGAAATAAAATTTTCAATACAAATCACATAACATGGTGTCTTAAAGAGATTTTTATTACAATAATCGATTAAGTCAAGAAAATATCCTCCAAGAAACCCTCCTCCGCCACTGATTAGGATGGTGGACGCCTCAAGCTTTTTTAACTTCTTCTCCAATTCATTACTAATATTTTTAATATCTTCCTTTATTACATTACTAAGTCCCAAAACAAATTTCACCTCGTTGTTCCTATAAATTTATGTTTATTCTCCTTATACCAAGTTACTGTTTTGGCAATCCCCTCTTTAAGACTGATCTTTGGCTCCCAGTTTAAATGATTCCTAATCCTTGAAATATCCGGTTGTTGTCTCCAAACTTCATTTTCTCTATAGGGTAGTGCCCCATAGTTTGGTAGTTTCTTTGATTGCATTTCGTTATTAATAATATCCACGTAATATTTAAGTTTGTGAATTTCACCACTTGCAATATTATAAATTTCATTTTTTGTCGAATTATTTTGAGCGGCTAGAACAAATCCATCGATAACATTTTCAATATAACAATAATCCCGATATTGTTCACAAGGAGTCAAGTTCACTTGTTTATCCTCTAGCATGGATAAAATAATGTAAGGAAAGAACTTGTGAGAGCCTTCTCTTTCTCCAAAAATTCCAAAAGGTCTTAGTGTGACTAAATCAATATCGTAGTTTACCGCCATTTGGTGGGCAATAATAGAGGCTGATGCTTTTGTACTCCCATAAATACTATCAGGCTCTAAAAAAGAGTCCTCTTTAATGAGCTCGCGTTTATTGCCATACTCCATACACGTTCCAACATTAATAAATTTTTTACAGCCAATATTTTTAAGTGAATGGATTAGATTCATGGTTCCATTAATATTGGTACCTGCAGCCACAAAAAAATCGTTTTGTCTTCCATCAACGCCATATGCACCACAATGGAAAATAAAGTCTGGTTTTATTTGCAGTACGTTTTTTTTGACCAACTCCAAATTCCTTAAATCTGTTCTATAGACGTCTAAATCCTTTTTAACTTCATCCAGTCTCCATAAGTCGGAGGAATCCCTAACAAAAACAGATACTTGTGCTCCTTCGTTTACCATTCTTTCAACCATATGAGAACCTATAAAACCATTTGCCCCTGTTATTAAAACTTTTTGATTTTTAAAATACCTTTCCATCATAACCTCCACCTAGACACGTTATATGTCTAAGACATTAATTTCTTTGACGAGCTTTTAATTAAGGATGTAGCTAATCCTAAACATGCATTATATGTTTATGCTGAAGAAAAATATATGACTTTACGAATTAACCAATTAATAAAAAAACAGGTAAAATAACTGCTTCTACCTTAAAATTCATTTGCTTTTAAATATTAAAAGCCTATGGAACTCAATACATTCCATAGGCACCTAATTTATTTATTTTTCATGTTTTAAAAAACCTTGTTGCTCTAGCATTTTGCCTACATATTTATATCCATCATTAACATAGAATGGATCTTTATAAAAATTCGCCATCCTTTGAGTCCAGGTGGATCCTCCACTTTCTCTTCCTTTTGTTGATTCAAGATGGATATGATTAAACGTTTTGATATCTTCATGTATATTAACATTGTATTTTTCTTCATGGTAGACAGCTGTTTTTGGTAAACGCGGCACAAAATCTGGAATTTCACTAGGATAGCCAATACACAAATATGTTTTTGGTTTCCTGCAAGCTCCGCCATTTTCTTTTTTCTATCAGAATCTTTAATGGAAATGATGGTAACGTGTTGACCGTTTACCCATGACGGTCCAGCTTGAACTGAACGAATAATGGTATCCAAAATAAGAATAGACTGCACTAAAAAAACCAACAGCAAGAATTTTTTCTTACGGTTGGTTCTTTATATAACCTAAGTTTTTTAACTTCCTTTATTAAGTGAGAATTCTTTTTCAATTGGTACTTTGCCGGTGGTTATCATGTTGTTAACTGCACTAAACAAAGCTTTTACAGAAGAAGTCATAATATCAGGATCAATCCCACAGCCCCAATAAACAGTACCATTTAAATCAGTAATACCTACATAAGATACAGCATTTGATCCGGATCCTATTTCAAGAGCATGCTCCTTATAGATTAAATCTTTGTAAGTGATTCCAAGTTTGGTTTGAAGAGCGTTGCTTATGGCGTCTAGTCTTCCATTCCCTTCACCCGTGATTTCGTAATTTTCATTATCCATTATAATTGAAACAATGGTTTGATAATGGTCATTTTGAGTATATCGATAATGGTTAAATGTAACAGGGCTATTGATATTCACATATTCTTTATTGAATATGTCAAAAATTTCATTTGGCATAAGTTCCTTGTGTAAACGATCTGATTCATCTTTCACTTTATAACCGAAGTTTTCACGCATCTTGGCAGGTAAATCAAGCCCATAATTCTGCTCCAAAATATAACCTATTCCGCCTTTACCGGACTGGCTATTTATACGGATAATGTCTCCTTCATATTCTCTGCCAATATCCTTTGGATCAATCAATAGATATGGTACTGTCCAATATTGACGATTCTCTTCCTCACGCCATTTCATCCCTTTGGCGATGGCATCCTGGTGAGAACCTGAGAATGCTGTAAAGACAAGTTCGCCACCATATGGATGTCTTTCATGAACCCTCATCCTGGTTAATTTTTCATACTTTGAAATAATATCACGGATATTTTCAAAATTGAGCTGTGGGTTTATCCCATGGGAATACATATTAATGGCAAGTGTTACAATATCAACATTACCCGTCCTTTCGCCGTTACCAAATAGAGTCCCTTCAACCCTCTGCGCTCCTGCAAGCATTCCAAGTTCTGCATCAGCCACTCCCGTTCCTCTGTCATTGTGTGGATGTAATGATAGAATCACGTTGTCCCGGTAATTTAGATGATCACTCATAAACTCAATTTGACTTGCGTATACGTGAGGCATTGACATTGAAACGGTAGCAGGAAGGTTAATAATTACCTTGTTCTTAGGAGTTGGCTGCCAAATATCAAGTACCCTGTTACATATATCAAGTGCAAACTCCATTTCTGTACCCGTGAAGCTTTCCGGTGAATACTGAAACTGGAAGTTCCCTTCTGTCTCTTCGGCATATTTTTTCAGCAATTTTGCACCGCTCTCGGCAATTTCAATAATTTCTTCATTAGACATTTTAAATACCTGCTCACGCTGTGCAACGGAAGTCGAATTATAAAGATGCACTACAGCTTTGTTCACACCTCGAAGTGCTTCAAATGTTTTTTCAATAATATGATCTCTCGATTGTGTTAATACTTGTACGGTTACGTCCGCTGGAATCAAATCCTGTTCAATCAAGGTCCGTAAAAAGGTATATTCTGTTTCTGAAGCTGCTGGAAAACCAACCTCAATTTCCTTGAAACCTACTTCCAATAGCAACTGAAAGTATTCTAATTTTTCCTCTAGGCTCATCGGTACTACTAAAGCCTGATTTCCATCCCGCAAATCAACACTGCACCAGGTAGGAGCCTCTGTTATGTATTCTCTCTCTGTCCATTTCAAGCTTTTTACTGGGGGCATAAAATATCCTCTTGAATACTTTTCAATATTTCTCATTTTTATAACCACCTTTTCATTTTAGTTTCAAAACAATAAAAAAAGCCTATCATCTCATAAGAGACGATAGGCTTTACCTACGTGGTACCACTCTTTTTGATTCGTACAAAAAAACGAATCCACTTTAAGACTTGATGACGGTGGTCAACCGTTAAGACCTACATATCAGCCTTACCACTCCTGGGCGAGTTGGGGAGATTTATTGACTGTCTTTCACCAGCCGACAGCTCTCTAAGCAATAAATATTCCTTAATACTCCCGATCATTGTGTTTTAATATACTTATTTTTTGAATTTTTCGATATTATTTATTTTACAACAGAATTAGTTATTTTCCAAGTACAAAATCTAAACTATCGACATTAACAACTTTTACTGTTGATTTAAGAAATATTTAATGTATATTTTAGAATCCTTTTATATCTTCCTATTACTATAAGTAAGTAGAGAAAATTTATATCAGCAAAAGGAGTATTTTCAAATGACACATGCACATTTAACCACACTCGTATTGGCGTTAATTTTTCTAATAATCATTGCCGTTCTCCAAAGCAAAGGGAAAAATATTAAAATATGGCATATGATTTTGCGGACTAACTACATTCTAGTAATGGTAACAGGATTTATTCTATTCTTTACTTCGTATTCTATTCCTCTATCCTATTATTTCAAGGCAATACTTGGCATAATAATGATTGGTTTATTCGAAATGGTCATCGTTCGGAAACAAAATGGAAAACCAACAGACCTACTATGGATTGCCTTTTCTATCGTTTTTGTTGTCCTGTTTGTTCTTGGATTTACGCTCCCACAGGGAATAGATTTATTAAAATAAAAAAGAAGTGATTCACGGTGCCTGTCACCCGTGAATCACTTCTTTTTCCATTACTAACCAATTCACTCGTTCATTAAAAATAATCTACAATTTTTCCTGAACAGATTGTAACTTTCGCTCCATTGTATTTTCTTTGTCGCGGCGGTCATCAATCCGAATGTTCGTGCAAACTCTCTGTAAGCCTTTCTTAAATGGGTTCTCATGAAGTTCCTGAACAATCTTCAGCAACAATGTTAAATCACCTTCAATTAGAGTACTCATTGGGGTTAACTGATATTTAATTTCCCCTTCATACTGTCGAAGAACTTTTTGTATTTCAGCTACATACTCGCTGACACTTGGTGAGCCTGTCCCAACGGGGATCACGGTAATATCTACAATTGCCATTCTTATGCCTCCTGCTTCATTCGTGTCTATTGTTTCTGACAAAAAATCGATTGCCAGCCTTCTTGTTCATTTTCTTCAAAATAAATAACTTTCCAATCTCTAAATTCCTCTAATAACTCATTCGACCGCAGTTTATATTGTTCGGCTACACCCTTGCCCTCAGTCTCTGGAGTTTGATAGTAGGTTTCCATGAAAAAATATCCGCCATCTTTAATGCTGTTCTTTACGAATGGGAATAATGCGCGATCAAGATAATAGGTAATAACCATGATGTTATAGAGAGCATTCTGCCAATCATTAGTATCCAATGTTGTAAGGTCAGCTACCCGTGGTTCAATAGATAAATTCTCCTTGACTGCCTGCGTTTGAATGTAATTAATCGCTACATCCGAAATATCCATTGCCTCCACCTGATAATCTGTCTGAGCTAGCAACATACTGTTCCCGCCAAGGCCGCAAGCAATATCCAGTGCTTTGCCTCCCTCCTTCAGATACGTCAACAATTTCTTTAACCTAGGATTAGGTTCAGGTTTATCCAGTTGATTTATCCGATCAAGATGTTTAATATTCCATTTGTCTCTCGTATCCATTCTTGTTCTCCCCATTTATGTATTAATAGTACTAGATTACCTTCAAATCGATTTACAGACAAGTTAAAATAAAAAGAAAATTTAAGTTTACATAATAATATTATTAGATTTCTATAGTTGTTTGGTGTTAAAATTAATAGATACTTTATCCTTATATTTATATAATTTGGGGGATAATCCATAAAACCTTTTAAATATTTTTAAAAAATAGCTTTTACTTTCAAAGCCCAACTCATATGCTATCACTTCTACTGACTTAATCGAATGATCTAGTAATTCTATTGCTTTTTCCATTTTTACTCTTGTCACATATTCAACAAAACCTTCTCCTGTTTCTTTCTTGTACATCCTACTGAAATAACTTGAATTTAAATGTAAATGGGCAGCTACTTCTGTTAGAGAAATCTTCTCGCCCAGATGGGTTTGTACATATTTTTGTGCTTTTAACACATCGTCATTTTTATAAGTCCTTTCTAAAAGCTTGGTGACTTTTACGTGCTGATGATTTGTATAATGTTCTTGGTCCAACTTATTCTTTAATCTTTCTAGTAAAGCAATGATATTCGATTCTTCCATCGATTCTTTTAAAATATAATCATAGGCTTCTAACTTTATAGCTTGTTGTGCAAAGGTAAATTCATCATGGCAAGAAAGGATGATATTATATGAATTAATATTCGAATTTTTCAATTGCTCGATTAATTCTATTCCATTTAGTTTTGGCATACCAATATCAGTAATCAATACATCATAAGGGTTCCCTCGCAAAAATGTTAATGCCTCATTACTATCTTGAAAACTGGCGACTACTTGGTAGCCGTACTCCTGCCACGGAATGACTTTCATCAAAAATTCAATTACGATCACATCATCATCAACCAAAACTACTTCATACATCCTATTCACCTCTTATTCACAGGAATTTGAAAAGTTAATGTTGTTCCTTCACCTTCTATACTGTCTATCCACAATTGAAATGCGTCTCCATAAATTAATTTCATTCTTTGATAGACATTTTGTACCCCTATTCCGTTAAACGATTTACTACTGTTTACAATATTATCACTATTTGTTTGAAAAATTTTCTTTCGCAATCCTTCCAGTGTGATCGTATCCATACCTTTTCCATTGTCTGAAACGATTAACTCCAGATACGTATCGCTTTGTTCACTTGCAATGATCTTAATGGTTTCTTTCCTATTATTAATCCCATGTATGATAGCGTTTTCGATGACTGGCTGTAAGAAAAATCTAGGTACTTGGAAACGAGAAGTAACTTCGTTCATATCAATCTCCAATTCTACATCATACCGATGACGAAAATTCATCAATTCTACGTAATGCTTAACAGTCGATACCTCTTCGTCAAAGGGAATAAATGCATTATTACGATTGATCGTCATTCTTAGGAGAGCGGATAAAGAATAAATGAGCGAAGCACTGCCGGTATCCCCCTCCATTTTTATTTTTAACCGAATTGCATTTAAGACATTAAATAAAAAATGCGGGTTAATTTGTGCTTGCAGCATTTCTAATTCAGCATTTCGTTTCGCTTCTTCCCGTATTTTAATCTGTTCAATCATTTCTTCGATCGTATCCAACATATGATTAAAGGAGTGGCCTAATTGTGCGACGTCATTATTTCCAGGAAGATGTATTCTGGCGGTTAAGTCACCCTGGTTTATTGCTTTTGTCACATGATGTAATCTTGTAATTGGCTTTGTTAATTCACGCACAAGTATGATAAGACCTATTAAAAATAGAACTAAAAAACCACCCTGAATTAAAATCGTCGTTCTCGTCACCATATTGATTGAGCCAATAGTGTCCTTGTATGGCACTAAGCTGATCAATCTCCAATTTGAATAAGACACTGGATAGGAAACCAATAAATGTTTCTCTTCCATATAATCCACAATTTGATAATCTGTGTTTGTCACGTCATATTGTAATTTCGTTCCTAACTCACTTGTATTCAAACTTGAATAAACATCTCCATCCTTATTGGTCAAATAAAATTTTGCTCTTTTTTCACTTTGAATTTGACTAAAAAGCTTCTTAATCTCATTTTCTTTTACACTAATAATTAAATAAGAATTTAAGTCATTAGCTTTTTGAATCCTCCTGCCAATGGTAATGAGATATGGGTATGTATCTTTTTCAGATTTAATGTAGGTGGGGTGTGCACCTAACCAATACGTTTGATAAAAACTTAAGTGTTCCAATTTTTCAAACCATGGTTTTTCTTTAAATTGTAAAGGATTAAAATCTATTTGAGAATAATTGGTGTAAAATAAATCATTTTTAAACAAAATGGTAATATACAGAG
>NZ_JBALNQ010000074.1:0-3126 GCF_036961885.1 Neobacillus niacini
CGCCAGTATTTCTCGCCATGGTAAACATTGACGAGATAAACGCTGATTGCTCCTCTGCCGTACCTGGGATTGAGTAAAGGTCTTGACTCACTAAAAACTGATTTACCAATGCAATAGCTAAAACAATCGTTCGAATTATCGTACCTTTATCCATTTTTATTATCCTTCCTTCTAATTTATCAATCCTTTTGTGGAGCGATTTATTACTTTCGACAATACGAACTACCTCGATGTTTAACTGCTGCATTTGCCTCTCATTTGCTTTTAAATCAAATTGAATATCGTCCATGCCTTTACCGATGTAATCCAATTGCACTTGGATTTTAGCATCCTGTCGTGTGTCTATTTTAGAATCTTTTTGTTTATAAAACTGATAAGTAAGGTAGCTTTGTAACAATCCTGCAGTTGCAATTAATACACCAATCTCAATAGTCATTCCATCACCGACCTTTTTCACAAAATAAAAAGAGCCCTGGAAGGACTCTTAATCAATAATATTTAGTTCGTCTTTTCGTCCTATTTAGACTCATTTATTTCATTACTTAGTTCTAACTTTCTTCTTATTATTAAATTGTCATCAGTGGAAAAAACAATTTTTTTAATTTTAGGTAAGATCCTCTTTAACGCGATACTTAATCCGATAAGTAATAATAAATAAATAATAAAACCAACGTAACTACCAAAATACTTAAACACATCATATTTAAATAAAAAAACAAATTCGAAAAGATATAGTTCATAGGAGTAATTACCAATAACTGTTAGTATCTTAGATTTAAATC
Organism: Neobacillus niacini; assembly: GCF_036961885.1. Lineage (GTDB taxonomy): Bacteria > Bacillota > Bacilli > Bacillales > Cytobacillaceae > Neobacillus > Neobacillus niacini_H. The sequence goes on from NZ_JBALNQ010000074.1 coordinate 783, forward strand.
CGAAATAACCTACTGTTACAAGTAAGCCAATAATTCCAATACCCCAAAAAATATTATTAATATGATATTTATAAGGAGGTAAGTCTTTTATCCCTGGGGTTATTGTGCTGAAATAATATAGTAAACACAAAGAAGAAACACTAATAAGTATATATATCGCGCTGTTTTTCTTACATTTATCAACCAACTTATCATAATATAGCCCTAGAAAAATACCCATTGGAAACATAAAAGCATATAACCCAAATTGATACGACATCGCATTCAAAAATTCAAGTTGAGGGTAATGAAATAAAATAATATACGAAAAATAAATTAGAATTGTTATCTTAATTGAATTTTTTATTGGCAGAGAAAAGACAAGAAAAAACATTCCATACCAAAGTACAGAGTATGTTATATACCACATAGACGGGTCAATTGCTCTATTTAAGTCCAGTCCTATCAAAGCTAATATAATATCAAATTGATTAAATTCTTTCTCAAAGATAAAAATATCTATAATCACCCAAAGCAATGTCACTAGAAAATATGGAAATATAACTTTATCAAATCTTTTAAAAAAGAAGTTATCCAATCCATTATGCATGTATGACTTTGTTATTCCATATCCGGATAGGATAATAAATATAGTAACACCCAACTGTCCTCCCCAGATTAAGTAAGGTATTTCAAGTATTCCTCTTTGAATCATGTGGCCGACAATTACTAATAGTATTGCCAACCCCTTTAACTGAGTTGTTACACTAATACTTATGTGTGGACCTTTCTTAGTCACATCAATCCCCCATTAAATACTCACTAGTTATGTCATACTTGTAAAAGTAATCCAAAAAAATTTACACTACCAAAATATTAACAATTTATTATCATAGTGTCTACAATAGATTACAAAATTCTTGCTTACTCGAAGCACCATATTATGAACGAGCGAACCTTATCTTCAGTAAGCATTACGGCAGTTCTCATAACACCCTAAATATCGTATTCACAAACATAACTACCATCTTTCTTAGCCGCAGCAATCGCACCCGCCAAATCAAAGCAATAGCTAACGCAAAGTAGATAGAAATTTACAGCCATATACTTCGCTAAAAAATGAGTAGATTGCACCTGCAGCCACACTGAAAAAACCATTTCAGAAGGTAAATAACGCGCTTAAATCTAGAGTTACTAAAACTGTTTCATCCCTTTACCTCCTTAAATTATAAGCACAAAAAAGAGAGTTGTTATCAACCCTCTCCAACTCAATTTTTTAATAAATTAGGATTTCTCTACCCAGAAAATTTGTTTAAATATTTTCCTGTAAAAAGATATTGCTTTTTTTCAGATTTTGGCAAATAATTTAATAAGCATTTATTGGGGGTATTTTTTTGTCGAATCGATTAGAAGAACTTGACTCTTTGAGAGGGATAGCTTCCCTTACTGTTGTTATTCATCACACTTTGTTAACATTACCTATTTTTTTGGCTGCACATCAACACGAACAGATTAATTCTACTATAGTAAAGATATTTACCAACTCACCTTTACATATTATATGGGGTGGTCATGAAGCAGTTATTTTATTCTTTGTTTTAAGCGGATTTGTTTTATCTCTTCCTTTCTTAAAAGGTAATTCCGTTTATTACCCTTTCTATATATACAAAAGATTTTGTAGAATTTATATACCATATATTGTATCCATATTAATATCAGGACTATTATTTATTTATCTTAATGATAAAAATGCGCATTCTTTTAGTGATTGGTTTAATAATATGTGGTCCGACCCAATTACGATAAAAACGGTTTTAGATTACACATTAATGTTAAGTTATGATACCCATAACCTAAATACGGTAACTTGGAGTTTAGTTCATGAAATGCGCATTTCGCTGTTCTTTCCATTTTTGCTTATTCCAATAATAAAATACGATTGGAAAAAGTCATTACCGCTGTGTATGTTCATAACATTGTCATTGTGGGTAATAACTTTGAACATTTCTTTATTAATTAGTAACGAATTTTTATTCCGCTTTATATACTCTTATTCTTATACTTTTTACTACAGCTCTTTTTTTGTTATCGGTGCTGTTTTTGGGAAATATTACAACACAATTAAATCTTTATATAAAAGAGCAGATATAAAAGTAAAATCCTTTTTAGCCCTCGTTTCAATATTATTATATTCATGTGAATGGGCATTACCGGGGCTAGGTAAATTAAAGTATAGTACTTTAGAAAATCCATTAAATATTAATATTTTTAATACACTAATTGATTTTTTAATCGCTTTAAGCGTTCTAATGTTATTTACAATTTCTTTAAGTAGTCATAGATTTCAAATTGTATTAAAAAATCA